>CALLWB010000047.1 GCA_938016265.1 uncultured Saprospiraceae bacterium | reverse complement strand
GGCCGTTTTTTTCAGGCCATGCTTGTATTGTTGCAACAAATTTTGAGCAATTTCGAAGGAGGAGTGCAGTGCTGGATTGTTTATTGTTTTCTTTTCTTTGAATGGTTTGATTTGGGCATCCCAGAAGGCACTTTCTTTGTTGTCTGCACCAGCCATTTGTCTTGAATTGCGATTGCTCCGACTCATCCCTTCCCAAAATCGGTCTTCTGTAAATTTAAGGATTGGGCCTTCTCGTCGTAGCTGATTTTCAACTAAATTTTTCGTAAAATGTTCTTCATAAGCATACACCATTGGCCGATCCCCATTGTAGTGAAAATTAATAAAATCGTAGCGGGGGGACAGGACGTCTGCCAATCCTAAAAATTGATGATAGATCCATTCGTTTAGCATTCCTCTGGTCTGCGGAGTCTGTAGGGAAAAGGTTTGCATACCTTGCCAATTGTCCTCGGCATCCAGTTGAATACGAAAGGAGGATTTTCCTTTAAAAATATGATCCAACCAATCTCCTTTCAGTCTGACCTTTCCGGTTTTTATTCCTTTAGCTGTGGTGACCTTTGCTTTGACTCTGTCGGCATCTGTTTTTATTAATACCCCATGACTGTAGGAGCGTTCTTTGATGCTTTGCAGTTTTTCTACTCCTAATTCATCAATATTCATAAAATAATCCTGCGGTTGAAACTGACCAGTAGCAAGGTTGGGTATGGAATCCAGCGCCGTAATCTGAAAATCATCGAACAGTAGAATACCATCCCCTTCCTCCTTATAGACATATATTTTCAACGATTGGAGATCCTTGTTTTCTGGGACTTTGAAGACGAGTTCCATTCTGGTATACCAACTTCCCTCTGTTTCTACATCTTTGTCTGTGGACCAATAAAAGTCCTCTTTTTTTTCTGCGCTGACAACAAGGAAGGATTTGCCAGGTTTTTTGGTGTAGCGCCAAACTTCTGCTTTGTAAAGTTGACCTGGGGTTGGATGGTCGAGGACAAAGGTCATCCCGAACTGATGCGTGGCGTCCAATTTGGAGGCGTATTTTCCTGTACGTGGGTAGTCTGTGGATTGTGTTGCGGCACCATAGAACTTATAGCCATTGTGGATGAAGTGCGCTCCATCTGTTTTTTCTGCCCCACAATAAAAATCTGGGGATTTATCAACGGAAGGATGGTTGGGATTGGGCTGAACACTCCATTTTGAGATCAGTAATAACAACAATAACAAGCAGAGTGCGATTGGAAACATCCAGAAAGCTTGTCGTTTTTCAGCTATTAATCCTTTTATTATCATTTGGGAATCGCCTATCTTAAATTTGAGTCAAAAGTAAGAAATAAAAAGACCAATCGTGGGTGTTACACAAGATTGGTCTTCTATTTTTTTTGAAGGAGAATTCGCTCTACATACTTTCAGCCTGTTGTACCAAACTTTTAAATTCGGATTTGAAGCCATGCGGATCGCTAATATTTGTTGTATTCAGCCAATTGATTAGGTCATTGTAGTTGGCGGTCCCCTTGTATTGAGAATCCGTGATGAGCATTGAAAAAGCTGCTACACTCGAAGTGAATTTCATAAAACCAGTCGCATCAGAAAAAGAATTTCCATCATCAAAAATCTCTAGCTCCATAGGATTGCTGACTTCAGAATCCGGTTCTTTGTATCGAAAATCTACCGTGAAGGTAGGCACCGACTTGTAGTTTGGATTTTCATTAGGCACAATTTCGTAGAGGGCAGTGATGTTCTGATTGGCTCCAATTTCTCCTGCGTCTTTGGTATCGTCTTCAAAATCTTCAGTAGCCAACAAGCGGTTTTCGTAACCGATCAGGCGATAAGAAACGACGTTGGCTGGATTAAACTCAACTTGTACTTTCACGTCTTTGGCGACTGCGTATAGTTTGCTGATTTCGTAGACAAACACCTTTTCGAGTTGTTTTAGATTGTCTATATACTCGTAGGTACCGTTTCCGTTGTCGGCGATTTGTTCCAATGCGCCATCATTCAAATTGCCCCTTCCAACACCTAGAACGGTAATATAAATGCCTAATTCTCGCTTTTCTTCGATCAGTGAAACCAGTTCCTCCTGACTGGAAGGTCCTACATTAAAATCACCATCCGTTCCTATAATAATCCTGTTGTTTCCGCCTTCTATAAAATTTTCCTGGGCAATGGTGTAAGCGGTGATAATCCCTTGTGCGCCTGCAGTCGAGCCACCTGCTCCAAGCGAATTAATGGCAGATTTGATAGTAGATTTATTGCTGCCAGCAGTGGATGACAAGACGACACCCGCGGATCCAGCATAGGTAACAATCGCTACACGATCTTCCGCAGACAGTCCATCTACAAAATTATTGAATCCCGTTTTGAGCAGTCCCAGTTTGTCCTCACTATTCATGGAGCCAGACACATCAATCAGGAATACAAAATTTGAAGGAGGCAATTCGGCCGCTGGAATGGGTTTTCCTTTTATCCCAATTCGAATCAATTTATTATCTGTATTCCACGGACAAGTACTCACTTCTCCATTTAGATTAATTGGATGAGTATTGTCGGTGTACGGATAGTCTAAATTGAAATAATTGATCAACTCTTCTGTTCGGACGGCTGCCTTAGGAGGGAGCCGATTGTCTTGCTGGATAAATCGACGCGTATTAGAATATGAAGCGCCATCCGCATCAATGGAGAAGGTAGAAACAGGTGTGGTCGCCACTTCAATAAACGGATTCTCTTCCACTTCATTGTATTGGTCTCCAAGGATTGGACCTTCTTGATAATAACCGGTTGGAGAATAAAGTCCTTCCTTGTTGCAGCTCATCGCCAAAAGAATAGAAAAGACAAGCAAAACTAATTTTAAACTTTTCATAGTTGAGGTATTTGGTTATTGATAATATTTGGGTATGATTTGTTACGTGATTGAAAATCAAAATCACTAACAAATAAGCTAATAACAAATACATCAACAACCATTCCACCTCCTTGTGATTTGAATTTGATTATTGCATGGAGTGGCTATCTTAAATAGTTGCTGTTTTTATTTTGAAAACAGCAGTTTTTTTTTTCTTGATGGGAAATACTGGATATGGTAGGCCGGGTTGTCAAGCAAGGAGCTACTCCAATTGAAGCATGCAGGCATCAACATGACATCAATCTATGGGAGTTGGAGAGTGGAGTATACTTTTATCGGTTTACGACTCCCTGTGGGGAGGTGGTTATGGAGCGGATAGTATTTATTCGGTAGTTCCTTGGGATTGTTCTTGGCAGTATTCGTTGCAGCGTTTTATGAAATCTGGGAAGTCTTTATGCGTATATTTTCCCTGATTAAACAATTCTAATAGTTTAGGTGTATCAGAAAATATAGACCTAACACTAGCCTTGAAATCGTATTTTTTAATCTTTATTAATTCAGTTTCCCCTTCAAATCGCATGAACCAAGTGGTAATTGTATAACTTCTATGATCTGCTGAATATTCTGTTCGTATACTTTCGTATAAAAAAATCTTTCCAGTAGCACAGATTTTTACAAATTCATGTTTTTTCTTATTTTTCATCCTAGCATAAGTGTCATTACCACATCGAAATCCTCTTAATTCTTCAATTGGTATTGAGAAAACACCACCATTGCTATTTCTAAAAACAACAATAACACTTGAGCTTAACCTATCATCTTCTACTTCACCCCAAATGGTGTCATTATTATTAGGGATAATGTAGCCTTCCTGGAATGTAAATTTTTGGGCATTTAGATGTTGCCCAATACCTAAGGAGAATGTTAAGAAAATTAGGAAGGGAAAAGTTTTCATTAGATTGCCTTTAAAATACCAATATTTAATTTAATAATTCTT
>CALLWB010000046.1 GCA_938016265.1 uncultured Saprospiraceae bacterium | reverse complement strand
CAACGTCTATACGATCGCCAGCAACAAGAAATACAAAAACTAAAAGATGAACTCAATAGTTTTGTAAAGCTCCACCACCAAGGAGTCATCCCCACAGAACGATTCGCAGAGCACTACCAACCAGTATCCGATCAACTCACCCAAATAGAACAACATCTTCCAACTCTCCAAGGTGAGATCGACTACCTCAAAAACTACTACCTCAACAGCGAAGAAGTGCTCCATGAAGCAAGGGACCTCCACCGCACCTGGGAACACCTAAGTCACGAACAAAAAAAGAACATTGTAGACAACATTGTAAAATCCATCATCGTAGGCAAGAAAGACATCGACATCAATCTCCTGTATCTACCCAACTCATCCCCCAATACCCATCCCCTTTTAACTGGTGGTAAAAGGGGTAAACAACTATTTACATAAACCGATTTTCTTTTTTTCTCCTAAAACACGTATAACTAATTGAAAACCATGAAGAAAAAATTTTAAAAAAAATCAATTTTCAAAATAAAAAAAACCGAAGAAGCAAAGCGAATTGTCCATTGCTGCATATCATAAATAATTCTTAAAAATCAATTCCAACATACCAATCTCAAATTACAGCACGTTAATTCTCCATTCATCCCAATTCACTAATCAAATCTGCTAATTATGAAGGTATTGAAATTTAAGATTTCCAGTGCGCTACTATTTCTAATTTTTTCTTTTTCTGCTTGCGAAAAATTTGTAGAACTTCCCTACAATCCAGATTCCTACGATCAACCGACAGATGGCTTGTTGTCAGGTAATGATTCAGATGAAATTCTGACAGGAAGCAACGTGCAGGGCGGCTACGGCAATGACCAAATAACAGGTACTGACGGCGACGATTTCCTGGACGGGGGCAATGGCGAAGATCGAGTGGTCGGCGGCCCTGGCAATGACCTGATAGTAAGTCGAAGCGACGGAAGAGAAGCTCGAGTGGGCCGCTCCTTCAGCGCTTACCGAGATCCACACGGACTGATCGACCCAATCACCAAAACCCTGCACAAAGAACAACCAATCAAAGGAAATGACGTGTTGGTCGGAGGACCAGGAGGGGATACCTTTCGATTTATAACACTGGTCAATGCCAAGAAAAAAATCATCGAAAATCAAACGAAAAATGACGGGACGATCAAGTGGATGAAAATTACCTTGCAGAACACCTACATCCATGACCATTGGGTGGAGCGCATTGGCAACGACATCATCGAAGACTTCAACAAAGCAGAAGGCGACAAAATTGAATTAGTCGGCCATACCGCAACGATTCCCCATATCGATCACCGCGACATAAACAATGACGGAATAAAAGAGTCCATTCTCTATGTGCGATCTGATCAAAATGCTGCGGGCGCACATCACAAGGACTACCTAGGGACAATTACCGTCTTTGGGGATATAGTAGAGAAATCAGATATCAGCAAAAATAATGTGCCTGCCATTGGTATCGTTGCGCACATTGATGATTTGGAGGAGGCGGTGTCGCCTCGTGTCTGGGAAACTGATCCAGAACCAGATCGTATTCCAGACTAACCTATACGTTGGCTGGCGACTGTTAGGATTAAGCCACTTATAGAAGTAGAAGTCTGTTAAAAAAAATCTTTTCTCAATTGTTTATTGATTTTTAGCTGAAAAAGTTCTTAAAATAAGATGATTTTATTCTAATAATCAAAAATATATACATTGATTAAAACCTGATTTTTATTTATTCCCATGAGATAGTCAGTTGTTTATCTAGTTGCATATAGGGGGATGATTTTTCATATTGAATTCAGTACCTAGTGGCAACTATTAAAGAATACGCCACAGTAATTAAAGAAACGGATTTTGAAAATGACTTGTCGTCATCCACCACAAAACCTTCAGGGAAGAGTCTGCATTTATCTCTACTCAATTTTGCGCCAGCAAAAAAGCTACTCGACTACAATTTGCCCCTAAATTTTGATAAGTATAATATACTATTTAAATTGTCAACCTGACTTTCTCCGCATTTCTACGTCTATATAAACGAAAAGATGTAACAATCTCCCATATTTTAAGTTAAAAGACAATACATTGGGTTAGTAATAAGTATATGAAGGAAACTCATCAAAAGACTTTTTATTCCATTCGGGAAATCGTTCTAGCTGATTTTACAAAAAAAATCGAGTTAGATATCAATGAATTCTGCCAGTTTTTGGATGAATTTGAAACGTGTCTGACCAATTTTAATACAAAGATGGAAGCGATTGAAGGCGATAAGATCGTTATTCCTATAGCCATTGAAACGCTTTCTTTCAAGCAGAAAATACATGGCTTGCTGGAAAAGCTGAAAGCACAATTTTTTCCTGACGAATTTGAGGAAGAGTTTGAGGAGCTTTTTCATTCTTTGAATGAATACCTCGACACATTTGACACAGTGATTGTCCAAAACCAAAAACCAGAGCAGTTCCAACTAACATCAGAAGACAAGTTCCCACTTCGAGGGCTGAAAATGGCCAAAATATTTTTTTACCAGATTTCCCAATTTCCAGTTAGAGTAACCAATTTATTTGGAGAGAAACGACCGCCTAAAAAGTGGAAGCAGCGCATTCCAATGAGAACGTTGGCAAAGGTACACCTCAAAGACGACCTGGCGCTAAATCTGCATCAGTGTTATGAGGATTTTTACCGACAGATAGCTAAAGCTATTTTACATCTGGAAGAACTAACGATTACTACCGATCAGGTATTTATTGACAAAATTTACGATACTGCCGATATTCCCGAAGCGCAGCCTAAGAAAGCTGTGGCAATAGAAGAGGAGCTAGCTAAAGCCGAGCTCCCAGTAGAGGAAGGAGATCTGGTCATGCCAGAACAGCAACTCGAAGAAGTAACCGTGCGCCCAATAAAAATAGACTACGAGCCCACAATTAAGGGAATCAAACAGCAAATACAAGAACTCAGAGAGCAGCTGCCACAGAAAATTGAAGAAATCCTGGTCATCACCTTCAAGAATTTTGGAAGTAAATTTGAAAAAGTAGGCACCGTTGAATTGCTACCATCCAAGTACAACCATCAGAATTTGTTGATGAGAAAATCTTCTATTCGAAAAACGTTTAAGTCGAAAGAAGATACCTGGGTAAACTCTATTATTTGCCAAATTGATACTTGGTTGTACCATCTCGATTTGAAGACCATGAAGTATCTAGCTTCTAAGGAATATTTTCGGGTTGAACGGACTTATCAAAATCGAATCAACAATAATATTATTGAGGAATTGCAGAAGTTGAACGACTTTATTGTCAAATCCAGGGATGCTATTGATAATTTTGAAGGGGAAGAAGATGCATTGAAAAAAATGCTGATGACTGAAAAAATCAATGTCCATAAATCCCTCACCACCAACCTCATCCCCAAGACCGTCAATTTTATTATCAATCAGGATTTGCCCAAATTAGTCAATCAGGCAGAATTAAATCTAAGCAAAAAAGCGGGGCAACTTCCAGAAAGCAGGTTGCTGTTGCGGTCGGATTCCCCAGGGTTTCCAGTGGCAGCTTCAGATTCGGATCGGGTAAATCCGAGGTCGATGGTGGCTTATGAAACCATTCCTAAATATTCCAGAGAAACAAAATTGATCAGGAATGAACTGTTTGTTGAGCTAAACAAAATTCAAAAATTCCTCACCGAAATAAATCAAATTGTAGAGTTTACTTTGGAATCGGCCATCGCTGTTTTTCAGCAACCAGATTCCGAAAATAAAAGTGCAAAAGAAATTGCCAAGGAAGGGCTAGACCGCGCACTCGGACGAATGAGAGACATCCATTCTGAACTACACGTGCTCTCCGAACCCATCACCAAATCCCTCAGAAAAACAACCCTCGATTTTAATGACCAACTAGGCAGTTTGCAAGAATTGGAAAATATAAATCTGCTAAGAACAAAACTCGCGGCCGCAAAAGCCATGCAGTCAACTCAAGAGGTAAAAGGCAAAGTGCAGGATTATCTCAAAAATGCCCTTCCGATGATGGGTTTCCTCATCGTCAGCAAATGGAAGTTGGTGAAATCAAAATACAAAGAACTGATCATCCGTTGGGGACTTGAACCAGCGCCGACAGCTATCGATACAGAAATCGCCGATTATTACGCAGAATCACAAGCAGCAATTGCCAAACTCCCTTTCGTTTATCAACGATTGTTCAAACTCGAACCTGCTACTGACGAAAATTTTATCGAACAACGGTCCAAGGAAATGGCGAAGATGAAAAAAGCCTACACCAATTGGAACAAAGGGTTTTACGCTCCGGTGGTGGTCGTGTCAGAACGCGGTGCAGGAATTTCTACCCTAATTCTGATGTTTCTTCGAAAGGAAAAAGCAAAGTACCGAATCATCAAAGCGGTGATGGAAGAGGTCATCCTTGGAGAAGAGGAGTTTATGGAATTTCTTAGAAAGAGTTTTGAAAAATCTGATCTGGAGAATATTGGTGATGTGATTGACTACTTGAATAATCTGGACTATAAACAGATTATTGTGCTAGAAGATTTACAGCAATTATTCCTCAAAATGGTGAATGGTTTTGGAGCACTAAAAATGTTGTTTGAACTCGTTTCGAAAACCAATACCAATGTGTTTTGGATTACCTCATGTACCTTGCATTCCTGGGATTATTTGCATAAAACATTGGACGTAAGTGATTATTTTGCTTATGTCGTCCGAATGAGTCAGCTTGGAAATGAAGGCGTGATCGATGCCATTTTGAAGCGGCATCGAGTCAGTGGATATGAAGTGAATTTTTTACCAACAGAACGGTTGGAAGAAGGAAAGAAATACAAGAAAATGCCGCAGTTGGAACAACAAAGTTTCCTACAGGAAGAATATTTTTTACGGCTTAATAATTATGCTCAAAGTAATATTAGCCTGGCTATTTTGTACTGGCTTCGGTCTACAAGAAAAGTAGAAGGAAATACCATTACTATAGGTCTTCAGGATACTGATTATTCATTTTTATCTTCCTTGTCGAACAACAAAATATTTGTACTATATGAACTGCTGGTCCATGATGGATTGACAGTAGAACAGCTAGCAGAGGTAAAACACCTCTCCCTGGAAAAAGCAAAACTCGATTTACTGTTGCTTCAGGATGACGGGATCATTTTTAACAATGATGGATTATTTGAAATAAATATGCTTTTGTATCGGCCAATCGTACGACTGCTGAAAGCAAAAAATATTATTCATTAAATGAGGAATACAAGAATTATCATAGTTTGGTGCAGTTGCCTGTTGCTTCTTCCTCTAGTTTTGAAAGCGCAGACAGACTCCACAAAAGTTGCCCCTGCTACTTATCAGGTCACTACGCCCGATTCTAATGTCATCAACATTATCATCAATAATAATCAGCCAGCCGCCATTACAAATAATGGGAATGGAGACTTTAGTTTATTGCCAGATGGACCGCCTACAACTCCAAAGGAAGAGGTAAAGGCATTTAATCCCTGGGAGTTGTTTTCCTGGGGTAAGATCATAACGGCCCTGCTGTTTGGGGTGTTTTCTTATTTCACCATCGGGATTTGTACGCGGTTGATGTATTATATGTCGGAGCGGAGCACCAACTATCGGATTACGATAAAAGGGCTGGTTCCTATTTTTCGGATTTTGAGTTGGACGATGGTGTTGTATATTATGGTAGCAGGGATCTTCAAGCCTCCTTTTCAGGCAATTGTTGCGCTTGCTACGTCCTTTGGTATTGCCATCGGTTTTGCGTCGCAGGATATTCTGAAAAATATTTTTGGTGGATTAATGATTCTCCTTGATCGACCGTTTATTGTAGGAGACAAAATTGAGGTCGGGTCTTACTATGGGGAGGTGGTCGAAATCGGACTTCGGTCTACCCGTATTGTCACTCCAGATGATTCTCTGGTCTCCATACCAAACAGTGAAATGATGAACTCCTCCCTCTCCAATTCCAATGTCGGAGAAACGAATTGCCAGGTAGTCGCCGAGATCTATTTGCCAATCACAGTAAATACACAACGGGTAAGAGAGATTGCTCTGGAAGCTGCTCAAGTGTCCTCTTATATCTACTTGAATAAACCGATCACGGTATTGTTTTTCAATGAGGTCAAGGAACGTCGGTCCTATTTGAAAATGCGCCTGAAAGCGTATGTGATGGATATCCGCCACGAGTTTGTCTTCAAAAGTGATCTTACCGAGATTGTGATCCGTGAATTGCTGGAGGCGGAGATTATTAAAGCGGATGAAGTTTTTTAGTGCTGTTGCTGCTTGCTCACTCAGAGACTACTAAGCCTAAAGGGATTGCTCGGTCTACCTGCTTACGCTTAGGAAGGCAAGCAACACTCAAAAATACAGATCACAATTCAACCACTCGCCATCCATCGTTGCCTCGTACTTTTCATAAAATTTGATGGCCGGTTCATTCCAGTCGAGTACTTGCCATTTCATTCTTTTGGCGTCTAGTTTTTTTGCTTCCTCCAGGACGGCTTCAAAGATCAATTTGCCGACGCCTGTACGTCGGTGAGACTGCGTGACTACAAAATCTTCCAAATAGAGCATGCGGCCTTTCCAAGTAGAATATGTCATGAAAAACAATGCCATACCAATTACAGTGCCCTCCTGTTCTGCTACAATAGCGTCGAAAATTCCATCCTCAAAGTTTTGCTCATAGTCTTTTAGCGTGGCGGTAACTGCCGTTGGTTCTTTCTCATAAATAGCAAGTTCAGTTACTAAATGGAGGAGGGCAGGCATGTCTTTTTTTAAGGCCTTTCTTACTTGATAGCTCATAATAATATGTCACTTTATTTTTTGAAATATAGTGAAATATATTGTAGTTTTTTTCATATTGCATGCTTAATAGTACTCCCCCCTACATTAGTATGCAAGTTCGATTTTAACGAACCTTGCCTAAGCAATCAATCATTTACCTGGGAGCAACTCAAGTTGTTTTGAGATGACTCCTGTACTGCTGATTTCAATAATCAAGTAGATAAAGATGGTTCACCCCAGTCAGACCTGGAGCAAGTTAGGAGGGGCTTTGGGATCTGTCTGGGGATTTTCAACCAGATTATTATCCAAACAATAACATTAACTCAGCGTAAGGGTCCTTTCCCATTACATAAAAGTAGAAGAAACACCCGACTATTCCGTGGTAAAATCCGAGCCACCAAAGGTTTCTCCACCTCAAATACAACAACGTGTAGAGTATAGCCAATAAGAAAGTCCCTGCCATTAGTATAGGAAATGGATAATGCACAATTCCAAAAATAAACGCCGTGATCCCAACGATCCAAAATGTAGAATACCTATTCAAATCCGATAGATTGCCAGCGACAATACCTACCACAAGGAACTGCTGGAGCAGCCCCCAAACGGGGTAGAGTAATACGATCGGTAAGATATGCCAATTCAAAAGCAAATAGCCCTTAGAATACCCAATTAGCGCAAAAACCAATAGGCTTAGAAGCGCAAGGGGCGTTAGCATCTTAAAGGTTTGCCAATGATTGACTTTTGAAAACCCTACTTCGCGAAAAAAGGAAGGATTTTTACGCGTTCGCCAATACAGATAGCCACTCCAAAACAAAATGACACTCAGGATGTACGGCAGTTTTAAATCCCACCAATTCATCAACGGGATTTTTAATAATCCGGTCAATACTACCGCACCAATTTCCAGTTTTTTGAGTCCTTGATTAGGAAGGGGCGAGTCTTGTTCAGAAAGATTCACTAGCATAGAAATTTATTTTTCTATTGGAATATGCGGTTTCTTTTTTATTTTTTTCTTTGATGGGGAAAGATTATGTTTTTATTAACTCTTTATGATTAGGAATGTCACTCCACCACCATTAACCAATTATCCGATAACAAATAACCATTTTCTAATCCAGCATTAACCAAAAAAAATGCAGTTTCTCCGTGCGGAAAAACTGCATAACTCTAAACTCGAAATAATTTAAAAAAACGTTACATTTTATAAAGTCGCTCTGGCTCCCATTACAAGAGAGAACGTATTGGTTTTTTCATCATTAGGACCTATTCCTGAAAGTGCATATTTGAAGGTAGGCAAGATAAATAAGTGGAGGTTATTATCTAATTTACGCTCCAGACCAATTCCTAGGTTTGCAGTCGCATAGCTATTAGATTTAAAGTTGCCACCATTCAAAATTCCTTTCGTGTCATCAGGATAAGCAAACTCCAATTCAGAAGGTTGTCCTTGATAGTTGACCAGGTCATAGTCGTACTTGGTGTGCAGAACAAAATTTCCAGAAACACCAGCTACAAAAAATGGTCGCCAGTTGATGGATTCTTTGATCGTAAACTCCAGATTAAGTGGAATCTCTACCTGGTGTTGAGTGATTCCCATCAGTTGCATTGGAGCTTCTGCAGGAGAAGTCAACTCACCAGCAATGTATTTAAACTGCTTGTAGTTGTAACTAAGTCCGGTCCCAATTTGCACTCGGTCAGATAGCTCTTTGGACACCAACGCTCCCGCGGCAAACCCCATGCTATTGTCGTCCTTTTTAATATTCATATCCGGCGAGAAAAACGCACGAATATGGAAAGGCAGTGACTTTTTAATTTTAGGAAGGGGATCGCCGGAGAAATCGTAAGTCGGTAAATCATCATTTTTCAAATCCAGGTCATGGTTCCATTCTACACTGGCAAACTTATTTGGAATAGTTTCCAGCGGGGTCATTTTCTCCAAAACAACAGGAACAGTAGTAGCAATCTCCTTTATCGGACTGGCAGTAGGAGCAGCGGCAACTTCCTGAATAGTGGAAGTGGCTGGACTGTTCTGGACTGGTCGGTCAAATATTGGGGAAGCCAAATTCTTAACAACAGTGCGATTGGCAACTGTTTGGGCGACAGGCGCAGTCATCTCTTTGCTAGCAACCATGTTGTCCTGATTATAAACAGATACAGGATCAACTAATTTGGGTGATGCAGCAGCGATTGGCTTGTCATAAATTACTTTAGGAGTAGCTTTCTTCTTTTTAGCATTAGCATTATTAAGGTCAGGACGGAGGGTTTCATTAGGTACCGTCTCGATTGAATTTTTATTAAGGTTGTCTTCATTAATTTTTAGGGCAGGGGAGGTAGTGTGGTTTACTGTTGAAACATTTGAATTATTGTATTGCATAAATTGGAAAATAGACCAGACCGCAACCAGCAGGACCGCCAGCTCCATTGTCTTGAAGAAGAATAGTTTCCCAGTAGCCCGGCGTTCTTCATCAAGTCGGCTATTCATCAAATCCCAGTCCTCAGGCCGATAAGACACCTCCATGTCTTTCAAGGCGCCTTGCACCAACTTGTCCATGTAATTATTTTCCATATTCTGAATATTTTGTAGCGAGGATACCTTGTAGTTTCACTCGTGCTTTTAGTAAATTTGATCTGGAAGTACTTTCTGTAATTCCAAGTTGTGCAGCGATATCTTTGTGCGGATATCCTTCTATTACGTACAGGTTAAATACTGTACGATAAACAGGAGATAGTTGTTGCACGGCTTCTAGTATTTCACGTTCGGAGCACTGACTGACTGCACTTACATCAGAACTAGGAGCATATTGTGCATGCTCTATATCTTCTGTACGTCGTCTAACAGATTTTCGATAAAAATCAATAGAAGTATTGACCATGATTCTGCGAATCCAAGCGGATAATGAAGTTCCCGGTTTATACGATCGTAGATTTTTAAATACTTTGATAAAACCTTCATGCAATATGTCTCTTGCGTCTTCTCGATTGTTTGCATAACGCATACATACACCCATCATCTTGCCATAGTGCTCTTCATATAGTTTATGCTGAGCCCAGCGCTCCTGTCTCATGCAGGCGGTGATTAGTGTGTGTTCCTGATTTTGCAAATCTAAAGCAATGTCCATCTAAAAAATGATTAGTGCAATGGTTTTAAAGAAATCATTCTCAACGTGGTATTTCCGTTGAGATATTAAGATAACGCTTCTCTTTTTAAATCCGTTGCCTTTGAGTCATTTTAATCTTATAATTTTTATTTTATAAATTGAAACAACCCTTTGTGAATAAATCAAATACTGAATCGGAATGGTTATCCAATACAGCAATGTATGTGTTTGCAAGTACCTTATATAGAACGCTAGGAAGGTAGATTTTGGTATCTATGAAAGGTGGTAAGTAGTTATTTGCATATAAAAGGTATCGACATCAAATCAATCTTTGATAATTTTTTTGAATGGGTTAAAGTTTTTTTATTAAACAACTGCCGGCTACTATTTTTCCTTAATTGAACTTAACTTTGAAATTGCAAGTTATAAAACTAAACAACTATGCGAAACAACATGAAGCAACCATTCTCCCCTTTTTTTTTCCTGGTATTTGTTCTTGGAATGTTCCTATATACCAGTACCGATTCCTATGCACAAATCCTCCAACTACCTGATTTTAAAGAACTTTACGTTAATGATTACGCAGAGTTAATCCCGCCAGAAAAAGAACAGTCCATCAGACAACAAATCCTCCAACTAAAAAATACAAATGGAATTGAGCTGTCCGTCCTCACTATCAAAAAAGTCTCGGACTATGGTCCGTCTTCAAGTGTCGACTACTTTGCGACCCAATTATTTAACAACTGGAAAATTGGCGACTCCCTGAAAAACAACGGCGTGCTCATCGTCGTTTCAGAACTGGACAGAAAAATGAGAATCGAACTAGGAGCCGGTTATTCGAGTGCATGGGACACCAAGATGAAAAGCATTATAGATGGGGTCTTCATTCCCCAATTTAAAAGTGGACGCTATGACCAGGGAATTCTAATGGGGGTAAATCGGGTGATTAATACACTAAGAAATCCCTCTTCAATCAACAACGCCCCTACCTCCAAATCACCCACCAACAACTACCGAGAAGAAACAACCAGTGCCCAGAAAGGCCCCTGGTATTCCAGAATACCCAAATTGCTCTACACCATTTTTGTGTTGCCATTTGTCTTCCTAGGTACCTGGCTGTATCGAAGAAGACCAAGAAATTGCAGTGTTTGTACCAATAAAATGGAAAAACTGCCTGAAGATCGAGATGATGAACACCTGGAAGGCGGCCAAGTTCTGGAAGAATACCTGAAGTCTGTCGATTACGATGTATGGCTCTGCACCTATTGCGATCATTTGGAAATCAACCGCTACAAAAGGTGGTTCAACAAGCACTCCAACTGCGATAACTGTGGGTTCCGCACACTCATTACCACAAAAACAGTGGTACAACATGCTACAAAGTACAGCACAGGTACCAGACGTTTAGACTACAATTGCAAAAATTGTGGACACACAGATTATGAACTCCGTACGATACCCGTGATAGCGGACACCACGAGTTCTGGTTCTTCATTTGGAAGTTCTTCTTCGAGCTCGTCCAGCTTTGGTGGCGGAAGTTCGAGTGGCGGAGGAGCAAGCGGAAGCTGGTAAAAAATAGAATTTGTTTAAGGGAACTAATCGCCCAATAAAACAGTTAAAAGAAAGTATCGACAAATAAAGTAGATTTTTTTAGGTCTGTTTGTAAAAGTCTCTTATATTTGTCGTCCGCTAATCAGGTCGGTTGGCCGAGCGGTTAGGCAGGGCTCTGCAAAAGCTCGTACAGCGGTTCAAATCCGCTACCGACCTCAATTGTTTTTAACAAGTCCCTATAAGATAACCTCTTGTAGGGACTTTGTTTTTTGGGAACAGTTTTTTTAACAGATGTTCCCTAACAAGTTAAAAATTGTAATTCACCGTATAGACTCCAGCAGAAATTATAGGAAGGCCTCCATCATCAATCAGCTAACAGCCCATAACTGGCAGAATTATCTAGTCGATTTTCCTAAAGTTACAAGAAACACCCCTACCAGAGCGACCGTCGATGGCAATCTTTACGACTTTCAAGACAAGATGTTAGAAGTTCTTAACGAGTTTTAATAGTAGTCCTGATTTTATCTCCTTACCTCATCAAAACCAACCGCTCCGTAAATCGCCGACCCTCCACTTCCAATAAACAAATGTACACCCCGGCAGGAAGTCCGGCCTTCGCTCCAGCAAAATCAACCGACTGTTTACCGGCATTTTGCCTGCCTGAGAACAACGTCTGCACCTGATTTCCTAGGAGATCCGTTACCGTCAATTCTACTTGTGCGCTTCTTGGAAGTTCATAATGGATAGTAGTCCCATCGCTAAATGGGTTGGGTAGATTATGGAGCCCAATATTGTTGGAAGTCAGGTCCTCAGTACTCGAAACAACATAACAATAGGGCGAATTCATAGTAGAAATATCCTCCACTAGACGAAGCGTCTGATTGATCGCAACATTGCATTCCCGCTGTATCCGCCCTCCTGGCCAAGTAACCACAACTGAATCAATACTAGAGATTGTCCCCAACCCAACGTGCTGGATACTACTGTTTTGAGAAGAGTGACTTGAGCCGCCACCTACTTCTCGCAAGAACGTCCGGCCATCAGCATATACTCGAATGTGCGATCCATAAGCATCCCGATTGCAAAGGACACCTTCAAGGCCAACCTTTACCCAGTTGCCTCCAGATGCATTTGTTTGATTGTTGTAGAGCGTCACCCGGGCATCTGCAGTGAAATATTCATCATGGACGACGACCAGCATGTCCAAATCTCCATCATCATCATAATCACAAAGGGTAGCCCCTCTGCCTACATTTATATCCGCAACACCCTCGGCATCACTTACGTCTGTGAAGGTGCCATCCTGATTGTTGCGATACAATTTGTTTGGATCTTCCTCGATTGTCCGTATGAAAGAAGCCGCTGAAATTCGTCCATTGGCCACAAACAAATCCAGGTGCGAATCATTATCATAATCAAGAAAAAAAGTACCCCAACTCGTCGTCAGTAACGTGTCAATCGAAGTGTTTTCTACGTTGGCAAACGTCGTTACATCCAGAAAGGTGCCATCTCCTTGGTTTTGAAGTAAAACATTTCTTCCTAAATTGGTGATATAATAATCTAAATCATCGTCTTCATCGTAGTCCCCAATTCCGATTCCCATACCATAAATACCAGGATCGGCTCCAGAGGAAGCACTAACGTCAGAGAAGCCAGGATTTTCATAGAGTTTGTTGTGTACGCCAAACTCCCCAAAATCATTGGCGACCATCAAGTCGATAATCCCGTCCTCATTGTAGTCGGTAGAGGCTACTGCGAGTGCACAACCAGTAGCGGTCAGACCGAAGTCTAGCGTCTTATCAGTAAACGTACCATCTCCATTATTTACATATAGAATGTCCTGATAGCCTATATGAGAAAAACCCACCTCCATGCCATTGGAGTCTAAAACCACTGCATCTACAATAGAATCAACATAATTGCCAACATATAAGTCAAGGAGGCCATCAAGATCAAAATCGCCAAACGAAGCGCTAGTCGACCAGGACGTTGCATTGACACCTGCTTGGGCAGAAATTTCTGTAAAAGTCCCGTCGCCATTGTTTTTATAGAGCAAATTGGGGGCGTGCACTTCGTCCTGATATTCATAATTCCAGGTGGTCAGAAATACTTCCCGATAGCCATCATTGTCTATATCTCCAGTGGTTACTCCATGTGTATTTATGGTGTCGGTACTTGATAGTCCTGCAGCAATACTGACGTCGGTAAAGGTGCCGTCGCCATTGTTTTTGTAGAGCTTGTCCATTGCCAGTCCGCCCGTTATGTAAACATCTTCATGGCCATCTTTATTGTAATCAAAGAAAGCAGCACCACCGCCCATTTCACCATCATGATCGTGGACAAAATCAATCCCCGAACTAACACTTAAATCTATGAATACCTGGCCACTACAATAGCATACCGCCAACAACATTGCTGTTGAAACAATTAATCTTCTTAGCATGGTTAAATCTTCTTGTGATTAAATAATACAAATCATTTAATCAAGTTAATTATGATAAACCCTGATTAGGATAAAATCCTGAAATTGGGTAAAAAAGTTAGAATTTGATAGTATGATTTATGCTAATTCCAAATCTGCCATTTGGATTAGTATTTAAGATAGGGGGATTGATGGAAACCCTTTCGCACTCAAGTTAAGCGGGTGTCCTTATTAATCATGAAGTTACTAAAAATGAAGAAATTTCACAATTATCCTTTTTATATTTTGAATGTTTATTGAATGAATGTTTTTGCCAGAATTGTCAAAAAAATAGATAGTAAACTGCAAAAAAGTCAGTCCAAATCAGCAAAATCAGACAAAATGACGGAAGTAGGGAAATATTTTTTGTTTGGAATGATTATGAAGGTAAACAAATAGGAGCATTTATGAATTTCCTGCTGTTCCACTAAGTGGTTTTAAGCAAATTCAATATAAAGTTCGTATCTTTGACCTCGTTTTCAAAGGGGAGTTTTGAAGTGCTTATTGCCTTTCCTTTTTTTGTAAGAAACTATTAAAAGTACACTAAGAAATTATGTTTAAATATATAACAAACTCTATCTCTAAAATGTTCGGTACAAAGTACGACCGAGATGTCAAAGAGATTACACCAGTCGTTGCACAGATTAATGAGGAATATGCTAAAATGAAATCGCTTAGCAATGATGCTCTTCGTAATAAAACATTAGAGTTCAGAGCACAAATAGCAGAGCACCTCGAAGGAATCGACAAAGATATCCAAGATCTAAAAACAGAGGCAGAATCTATCGATGATTTCAATAGAAAAGAAGACCTGTTTGAAGAAATTGATAAACTCAAAAAAGAACGCGATAAGCACCTGGAAGATATCCTCAATGTGATCCTGCCAGAAGCATTTGCAGTAGTAAAAGAAACCGCCTTTCGCTTTATGAATAACAGCGAAATCGAAGTCACCGCCACCGATCATGACCGCGATTTTGCAGCCATCAAACAAAACGTAACCATCAATGGGGATAAGGCAATTTGGAGCAATAGCTGGGAAGCAGCAGGAGCTCAAATCACCTGGAACATGCTGCACTACGATGTGCAGTTGATCGGAGGGATCACGCTGCATTCAGGGAAAATTGCAGAGATGGCAACAGGGGAAGGAAAAACCCTGGTAGCTACGTTACCTGCCTACTTGAACGCATTACCTGGTAAAGGAGTACATGTGATTACAGTAAACGACTACCTCGCACGACGTGACTGTGAGTGGATGGCACCTATTTTTGAATTCCTTTTCTTAAAAGTAGATTGTATTGACAAGCACCGCCCGCACTCTCCGGGAAGAGTTGCTGCTTACAAATGCGACATTGTTTATGGTACAAACAATGAATTTGGATTCGATTACCTAAGAGATAACATGGTACAAAGTACCGAAGAGTTAGTGCAAGGCAAGCATCACTTTGCCATGATTGATGAGGTCGATTCCGTATTGATTGATGATGCAAGAACGCCGCTTATTATTTCGGGCCCTGTTCCTAAAGGAGATCAACAAGAATATGTAACACTGAGACCTACGATTGAATCCTTGTTGGCAAAACAAAGAGAACTTTCTACGGGGTACCTAGCAGAGGCAAAAGCATTAATTGCTGAAGGTAAAACAGGAACGGAAGAAGGCGAAGGTGGAATGGCTTTATTGCGCGCCTTCCGAGCACTTCCCAAATATCGACCACTTACTAAGTATTTGAATGAACCAGGCGTCAAAGTGATCCTGCAGGCAACAGAAAACTTCTATATGCAGGAGCAATCTAAAAACATGCACCTAGTAGATGATCCGTTGTACTTTATCATAGAAGAAAAAACGAATAATGTAGAGCTTACTGATCGTGGATCAGATTTTCTCGCCAATACCCAGTCAGATGTCAATTTCTTCGTGATGCCCGATATCGCACTGGAAATCATGGAAATTCAAAGTAATGAGGAGCTGGAAGAGTCCACCAAAATGGAGATGAAGGACAAACTAATGCAGGATTATGTCCTAAAATCCAAACGCCTGCATTCGATCAATCAGCTACTAAAAGCCTATGCGATGTTCCATCGGGATGATGAGTATATCGTAGTAGACGGCCTCGTAAAAATCGTCGATGAGCAAACTGGCCGTGTGATGGAAGGACGTAGATATTCTGACGGACTTCACCAGGCACTGGAGGCAAAGGAAAATGTAAAGGTAGAAGCTGCTACTCAAACATATGCAACAGTTACCCTGCAGAATTATTTCCGTATGTACCATAAGCTTTCTGGGATGACAGGTACTGCTGAAACAGAGGCGAAAGAGTTCTGGGATATTTATGAAATGGATGTAGTCGTTATCCCTACCAACAAACCAATCGCTAGAGACGACCGGGAGGATTTAGTCTACAAAACAACGCTAGAAAAATATAATGCAGTAATTGAAGAGATTGAACGACTTACCAAAAATGGGCAGCCTGTTTTGGTAGGTACCACTTCCGTGGAAATTTCGGAATTATTAAGCAGATTTCTAGAAAGAAAGAAAATAAAACACAATGTACTTAACGCCAAAAAGCACCAACGAGAAGCAGAGATTGTCGCTAACGCTGGTCTTCCAGGCGCAGTGACCATTGCAACAAACATGGCTGGTCGGGGTACCGATATCAAGCTCGGACCTGGAGTAAAAGAAGCAGGAGGACTGGCCATCATTGGTACAGCAAGACACGAATCCCGTCGGGTAGATCGCCAGTTAAGAGGTCGTGCTGGTCGACAGGGAGATCCTGGTTCTTCTCAGTTTTTTGTATCCCTTGATGACAACTTAATGCGTCTGTTCGGTTCTGAACGAATTGCTAAGTTGATGGATAAAATGGGCTACGAAAAAGGAGAAGTTATTCAACATAAAATGGTATCGAAATCTATCGAACGTGCACAATCTAAAGTAGAAGAAAATCACTTTGGGACACGTAAGCGTTTGCTGGAGTATGATGATGTAATGAATATCCAAAGGGAAGCCATCTACACAAAACGTAACCATGCCTTGTTTGGAGAAAGATTGTCTTTGGATATACACAATATGTTTGTAGATCTGAGTGAGGAGTTGGTAATGGGACATCGTCAAATGGGCGATTACAATAGTTTCAAATTGGACGCCTTGCAGAATTTTGGAGTAGAGCCGAAATTTGATGAAGTTGATTTTAATGAAGGCAACCTCATGGAATTGACAGAAACGTTCCAAGAACAGGTACTAGAACATTATCATAAAAAAATGAACGGGCTTGTAGAGAAAGTGATGCCTGTAATTCGCAATGTATATGAGCACCAGCGGGAACAATTTCAGAATATTGCCATCCCGTTCTCCGACGGACAAAAAGGGATTCAACTGTCTGCCAACTTAGAAGAAGCAGTAAAGTCGAATGGTAAATCAATTATCACCGCCATTGAAAAATCGATCAGTCTGGCACTAATCGGCGATGGATGGAAGGAGCACCTCCGAGAAATGGATGATTTGAAAGATTCGACGCAAGCCGCTTCTTTTGAGCAGAAAGACCCATTGGTCGTTTATAAGATTGAAGCATTTGACTTATTCAAAACCAGACTGAGCAACTTAAATCGTGAAGTTACTTCTTTCCTTTCGCGTGGTACCATTCCAGTACAACAAGAAACAGATGTGCGGGAAGCCAAACAACAAAAGACCGACATGAGCAAGATGCAAGCCAACCGACAAGCAGAACAAACTGCAGCAGCCGGTGCAGGTGGCGCTCAAAGAAAGAAACCGGAAACTTACAAACGTACGGAGCGGAAAGTAGGCCGTAATGAGCCTTGTCCATGTGGCAGCGGTAAGAAATTCAAACAATGCCACGGTAAAAAATAGTACCTCCTCTAAGATGATATCTGATAACCAGTCTCTCATTGAGGCTGGTTATTTTTTTGTATAACTCCGAAGGCTACAAGCTCAAATACTTAATATATTTCTATATCTGAAAGATGCTGCTTACCTTAGTCAAGTGAATTATTGAAATGTATTTATTTTGCGTACAAAATTTCATTAATTTGATTATTTTTAGTATATTTATACTAATATGTCAAACGAACAAAAAGAACTAACACCAAACTACACGGCAGACATTCAGGATGTCTTTGCTGCTGAAAAAGAATACCTTGGAAAGCGCCATAAAGTGAATGAAATCACTGAAGAAGAGGCTGCTGAAACCTGGGGTATTTGTTTTTCCAGTGGAGGAGTACGTGCTGGTATTATCTCCCTTGGGATTATCCAGCAATTATCAAAGCGAAACTTCTTTCGTCGATTTGATTATATGAGTACGGTGTCAGGTGGTGGCTTTATTGCAGGTTGTCTTACCTCTTTGTTGACAGGTGCAAAATCTGTGTTTGGTAAATTTGGTGTACAGCCTGAAAATTCTCCTTTTCTTGCTAACAGTGTAGGAGAAGGGGACATAGATCCAGCGCATCCAACTCCCGCCATGCAGCTAGAGCATTTGAAAAAAGCAAGAGGCTTCTTACCAGAAATCAGCTTAACAGGGCTGAGTTTTAATAGTTTATTAGGTGTTTGGATGGGCGGCTGGTTGTTTAGCTTATTTGTCTATCTGTCTGTGTTGTTTTTTGGAGCAGTTAGTTCTGTTGCTTTTCTAGATTGGGTTTCTGAAGGCGTATTTAAGGGGGATATTCAGGCCTATTATATAGGATTGGATGAGAAACAGACGTTCCTCGAACGAATAGACGTTTTGTTTTCTGAGATGTTGTGGATCTTTGGAAGTGTATTGGGGGATATTAACTCAAAGGCGATTTCTATCCTTTTATTTTTCGGTCTTGCAGGCTTCTTGTACAGTGTGGCATACGCAGAACATTTACGGTTTGATCTAAAACCCAATTCCCATCGTAGCATTATCGTAAAAAGAGCAAAACGGTATATTCTGATTGGTCTTTTTTATATGTACACTATTATTTTTGCAGGCGGATTTATACGGGGTCTAAAATTCAAGGAGTTTTCTTTCTTTTCTGAGTTTGGATACTGGTTGGTATTTTTGTTTCCTCTTGTCATTGCGGTCGGGATGACGCTCGGAACGCATGTAATGTCTATAATTTACCATTCGCTACAGCTGAAATCAAAGAATATAGATGACCTGAAATTTGCAATTAGCGGCATCAAAGGATCGAATTTATTGATTTTACTTGTTTCGATTGGGACTCCATTTGTGATTTTGACTTCGTTTTGGATAGGCGGGATTACTGCAGTCGGGTTGGCATTTGTGTTGTTTGTTCTAGGGGCTTATTGGACATTGATCAAGTCGAAAGTTGCACTTCGGCCTTCAGCTGGGAGCAATCTTGTATTTCGGTGGGGGTCTAATTTTTTGGCGGCGCTCATTATCTATTTTTCTTTTGCAGGGCTGATTCGTTTGTTAGTTTATCTATTGGAATCAAACGCAATGATTATCAAACAATCATTTTTTGTGTCGATAGGAGTGATGTTGCTCTTGTTTTTCTTTAGCCAGGGAAATCGGAGTAATCTACACAATTTTTTGAAGCTGAAATTGGCAGCAGCCATTCTCACCACAGAAAGAAAACTAGACAACAACCAATTGGTCAACCTAAGAAATGACAGAGGCCTAAAGCTGCATGAAATAGGAGATGACAATTTTTCTGGCCCATATCATATTATTAATGCTTCCGTCAATGTACACCAATCAGATGAACAATACCTCCGAGAACGGAAAGCCATCCCCTTCTTTTTTACAAAATATTTTGTAGGATCCGAGGCCACAAACTACGTGAAAACAGAAACCTATCAGAATGGAAATACCCGACTGGTGGATGCGCTGGCAAACTCAACAGCTTTTATCCATTCCGGGATGGGGATTTACAATTTTTGGGCACAATCGTTCCTCATTACTTCGCTCAATTTGCGGTTGGGTGCCTGGATTCATAATCCACTGTATTATCAAAAAGGGATACTTAAAAGTCGGGTCAACCATGCTTTTCGCAATATCATTAAGGAGTTTATCGGTCGGTTTGACGAACGGTCGCGCTACATCAATGTATCTGATGGTATCCATACGGGCGACAATTTTGGATTGATCCCACTGCTCGTCCGGGAATGTTCACATATTGTACTTTGCGATTTTACGACAGACAAAGAATACTTGTCATTTATGGATCGTTTTGAGCAGACCATTCAGATCGCTCAGCATTACAAAGTCAAAAAGATTGAGATCGACCCCGCTGCTTTTCGGCCGGAAGGGGATATGGCCGATTCTGGCTTGTGCAAATCATGTGTACAAATAGGAACTATCGAGTATAAGTCTGGCAAAACAGGGACTATTTATTACTTGAAATCGCTGTTGTCCGAGCAGGCACCGGTAGAACTGAAGTCTTACTTTGAGAATGACGCCAATTTCCCATTTGAGTCATTAACCAAGCAAAATTTTGAACCGAATAAATTTGAAATGTATCGATCACTCGGAGAACACGTAGCAGAAGAGTTTCTAAGAAGACTGGATTCGGTAGATGAAAATCCTGATAACACTAAAGATCCTATTGTCCTAGACGATAAACACAATGAGCTGTTTAGCTATATCGACGAACTGATGGCAAGGCTGGATAAAGAAAATGTCGTAAAATTTGATATCCGAACCAATCCTGATTTGAATAGTAGAGAAGACGTCGAGGCCTACTTTGAAGAGATAAAGGGCCGATTGGAACAAATCGTAAAACGAATGGAGCTAGAAAAGACGTTTGAGCAAGAAGGACTGCTAAAATCGAAAATGCTTTTACTCGAAAAAAAGAACTATCTCCTCAAGGTAAAGGCAAAATTGGCGGACGGCTCTGAAAAATTTGAAATTTTAAAAACCTTGGAAGAAACAGAGAAAGAATTGAATGAAATTGAAGAATCAATAAATAAACTAAGTAATAAATAAAGGTTTGACAAGAAACCAATTAGGTATTGCACACTCGTTTTATTTCTTGAAAATTGGTTGATTGTCAGACAGTTCATTTTCACTCCTACTACGAATTATTATTTCGACAATAATAAAATCTTTGTATTCTAAAATTGCATTTTTAAGGAAATAGCAATATATTGCACTTAGAATTTAAATCAATTTGAACAATTCCTCCACTGATTTAGATTTCCTCCATTGACCAAATTCCTTTTTTAGACCAACACTGACGTGTTTTGAAAATTCATTTTTTCAAAACTATTCTGTTTAATTAAGTCCCCCAATTTAATTATTTCGAAGAGATACTAGTAGTAAGTGCTTGGATAAAAGAATTAGCTAAACATTCCTCAAAAAATATAAAGAACTGATTTTTATCAGTTCGAAAGACGTTAGTTAGTCATTAGAATGGCCCGTGAATCCTTATAAAGTTAAGGAACGCGGGTTTTTTTAGTTTATAGGAGATGTTCGAAATTCAAAGATTATCTTCGATTTCATACAACTCCACCAATTCCCTCAACACCAGTCATAAGTTTTTTCGAAGTTATGCCGACATTCCTGCATCCTACGTTCCTAAGTAGCAATTTTTTGTTATTTTTACTATCAGATTGGAAATTCCAACAAAGAAATCCTAAAACCCAATAACCAACAATCAAGATGAAGTTAGTCAACTCTGTCTTTAAGTGGTATATAAAACAACACATCAGTAAAGTGCGCCGATATCTGGAGTATCCGGTAGAGGTGCAGGATATTTGGTTCAAATCCCTATTACAAAAAGGAAAATCTACTGTTTGGGGAGAAATTCATAGTTATAAAGACATCAAGACCAAACAAGACTTCAAAGAACAGGTTCCAATTAGTACGTATGAGGATTTAAAACCGTTTATCGAACGGATGATGATGGGAGAGCCCGATGTTTTATGGCCTGGAGTAGTGAAATGGTTTTCTAAATCCTCCGGGACTACAAGTGCCAAAAGTAAATACATCCCTGTAACCGACGAGAACCTAAAGGAATGCCACCTGCGAGGAGCCCATGACGTTATGTCTTCGTGGTATGTGAACAACGATGCCAAAATTTTTGAAGGCAAGAATTTGGTGATGGGAGGTAGCTTTCACGCCTACGAGCATCATAAGGACACTCTTATCGGGGATGTTTCTGCAATTATGATCGAGCACATGCCTGCTTATGCCAGATTCTTCAATACCCCGGACATCGAAACCACCTTGATGAGCAACTATGAAGAGAAACTAGAACGAATGGTCAAGGTGGCTTCCAAGGAGGATGTAACGACGATGATCGGAGTACCAACCTGGACGCTGTTACTCTTTCAAAAAATACTTGATTACACTGGAAAGAAAAACCTCCTTGAAGTCTGGCCAAATTTTGAGGTTTATATGCATGGTGGTGTTAGTTTCACCCCATACAAACAACAGTTTCAAGAGTTGTTGCCTTCCAGTAAAGTCGGATACCTCAATGTGTATAATGCATCGGAAGGCTTTTTTGCTGCCCAACTGGAAAATGAAGCCAAGGAGAATGAGATGTCATTGTTGCTGGACAATGGAGTTTATTATGAATTCTTGCCCGTCTCTGAAATGGGCAACCCAGATGCAAGAACGGTGGAATTAGAAGACGTAGAAATCGGGCAGAATTACGCGATTGTGGTCACGACAAACGCTGGCCTTTGGCGATATATGCCGGGAGACACGGTCAAATTTACCTCCGTTTTTCCTTTTAAGATCCAAATTACTGGTCGCACCCAGCACCACATTAATGTTTTTGGAGAAGAAGTCATGGTAGATAACACAGACAAGGCGGTGTCAATGACTTGCTCAGCATTGAAGTCGGTGGTAAAAGATTATACTGTTGCTCCGGTGTTTATGGAAAATTCGCAGAAAGGCGGCCACGAATGGCTTATTGAGTTTGGCAAAGCACCAGACAATCTGGAAGCCTTTGCAGAACTGCTCGACTCCAATCTTCAACGAGTAAACTCAGACTATGAAGCCAAACGTTTTAAAAGCTTGGCCATAGACAGATTAAAAATTAATCCAGTACCTGAGAATACCTTCTACAATTGGTTAAAATCTAAGGGGAAAATCGGTGGTCAGCACAAGGTACCCCGACTATCTAATGAACGTGTTTATCTGGAGGAGATACTAGCGTTTGCGGAAGAGGTTTAATGCTTGAATGCAAAAAGGTATTCACTCATTAACAAAAAAAAAGCTCAATACAATTGAGCTTCCGTAGGGTAGGACTGATATCTTTTGAACAATAATGTTCACTAAATTTCAAAATCTACAATTATCTATTTCGTCTTAAATAATTCATTTCCATAAATTGGAATCCAGAATCCTGGTAGCCAGCAGCCTGATTGCCAATCTCATTTTCATTTTCTTCAGGGTATAATTTCAAACCACCGCAGGGTAATTTTTTTCCTTCTTCATTTAGCATGGCCAACAATGCAACAGTTAGGCAGCCACCGGGAGAATCACACGCCACAACAATATCCTCTTCAGTATACCCAGTTTCTAGTAACCAACGGTAAGCAGTTAGGACATTTTCCAGTGCGCCAGAAAAACTTTCTTTCAGCGTATAGTTGTAATCAACTACCATTGCAGGAACACCTGTATTCAAAACGGCAAACGTAATATACGTATCACTTGCTTTGGGATTGTCTACTAATACTTCATTTATTCTGGCAAATAGAATAACTTTTGCAGCGGCAGCTTCCTGAGGAATAATCCACTTTGCCATCATACCATCAATTACAAAATTTTTGTGTACTAGGCCGAATAAATCCGTTGTCGCTTGAATCATTATGAGAAGATTTTAATTGTTTGTGATTAATATGACTACAATGTATACTCGTTAGCGCTTTATGGCGATTAAATTTGTTTGAATATGTGACAAGAAATAGAGGGCTTTTTTTTTTGTAGTCCTTTTGCTCCTTAGTAAGATCTTTGATTACGTGAAATTATGGATACATCTTATTTTCTTGAATTCAATCATTCTTTATTAAGAAACGTCCTGATTTACAATTTATTGTAGGTTAAAAATTATCAAAATGTTAAGGGACATTAACAACAAAAAAAGCCGGCATCCAAAGGAAACCGGCTTATAAATGATAAGATTTTTACTAAAACAGGCGAAATCGTTGATCAATACAATAGCTAATGGCAAAATTTTAAAAAATCATTAAATATACCTTCATTAGCCAATAGTCAACTATGTATCGACATTTGCATAAATTGCATTTGCTTCGATAAACGCTCTTCTTGGAGGTACTTCATCTCCCATAAGCATGGAAAATACACGATCCACTTCAACGATATCTTCAATAGTTACCCGTCGGAGAGTACGTCGCTCCGGGTCCATTGTAGTCACCCAAAGTTGTTCGGCATTCATCTCTCCAAGCCCCTTGTATCGTTGTATGCTTACTCCGCTTTCAGACTCTCCTCCAAGTTGTTTGATTGCTGCTAGACGTTCTTCTTCACTCCAACAGTAAACTCCTTTTTTACCCTTTTTTACTTGGTATAATGGTGGTGCTGCAATGTATACGTACCCACTTTCGATAAGCGGTTTCATGTATCTGAATAAGAATGTCAGAATTAAAGTTACGATATGGCTACCATCTACGTCGGCATCACACATGATGACTATCTTGTGATAGCGCAGTTTTTCGATGTTCAGACTACGCTCTCCATCCTTGTCTTCTATTCGAACTCCAAGTGCGGTAAAGATATTCTTGATCTCTTCGTTTTCGTAGATTTTATATTCCATTGCCTTTTCTACGTTAAGGATTTTGCCCCTTAAAGGAAGAATAGCCTGGAATTTTCGATCTCGCCCTTGCTTTGCTGTCCCGCCTGCAGAATCTCCCTCAACAAGGAATATCTCCGATACAGTAGCATCTTTAGAAGAGCAATCCGATAGTTTTCCTGGAAGGCCAGAGCCAGTAAGTACATTTTTACGCTGTACCATTTCTCGAGCCTTTCGGGCTGCATTTCTTGCTGTAGCAGCAAGGATTACCTTGTCAATAATTCGTTTGGCATCCTTCGGGTTTTCCTCCAGATAAGCGCCTAGGGCATCCCGTACACATCCAGAAACAATGCTCGTTACCTCAGAGTTACCCAGCTCCCCTTTCGTTTGTCCTTTAAACTGTGGTTCAGGTACCTTCACTGAAACAACCGCCGTCAGTCCCTCTCTAAAATCCTCTCCGGCAATGGTAAACTTCAATTTGGAGAAGTACCCATTATCCTCCCCATATTTTTTGAAAATATGGTTGACGGCACGTCTAAAACCATTTACGTGTGTACCACCTTCTCTGGTATTGATATTATTAACGTAGGAATGCAGATTCTCTGAGTAAGAGGTATTGTATTGCATAGCCACCTCTACCTGTACATTATCTTGTTCTCCTTTTACATGTATAGGGCGCTCGATAAATTTCGTCCTACCCTCATCAAGAAATTGTACAAATTCGCTCAAGCCTCCTTCGGAGAAAAAATCTTCTCTTTTGAAAGAACCGTCTTCTGTTTTTTCCCGCTCATCTGTCAAGGATAAGTAGAGTCCGCTATTTAGAAAGGAGAGTTCTCGAGTACGATTGGCAAGCACAGTCCAGCTGTATTCCAATTCCTCAAAAATCTCAGGATCTGGCAAGAAAGTTACATAAGTACCTGTAACGTCAGTGGTGCCTATTTCTTTTACATCGCCTTGTGGTTTACCTTTCGAGTAACTTTGAGTATATATTTTGCCATCCCTGTGTACTTCTGCCTTTAAGTCAATAGACAAAGCATTTACACAAGAAACACCTACTCCGTGGAGACCACCAGATACTTTGTAAGTGTCTTTATCAAATTTACCACCTGCATGCAAAACAGTCATAACGACCTCCAGGGCAGACTTGCCCAATTTGGCATGCATGCCAACAGGAATTCCACGACCAGTATCTTTTACGGTGATGGAATTGTCAGGATGGATGATGGTATCAATGTGAGTACAATGGCCTGCAAGGTGCTCATCAATGGAATTATCCACTACCTCATATACTAAATGGTGAAGCCCTTTTGTGTCGGTACTACCAATGTACATACCGGGTCTTTTTCGTACGGCTTCCAGTCCTTCAAGGGCCTGAATATTGTCGGCTCCGTAGTCATTTTTCTTCGGATCTAATTCCGGATTATCTTTTGTTGGTTCCATAGCTTCAAAGATACGAAAAAATCTCCTGATTTTTGAACCTTTTTCCTATTAAAACACCTTGGTTAGTGTTTGATATATAGTATTTTATGAAGAATTTTATATTTAATGTTAATGTTGCCTTTTTTAAGCAGTTTTTGTCTGTATTTCTGAATTTATTTTCTGCTTGATTTGCTTGAGTATTGATCGTCTGTTTTCCTTGCAATTTGTTGATGATTATTGTGTTATTAGGTTGAATCGTCTCCTTCTTTTTACTTATTGACGTCGGATTAGAAACAAATGCGTAGGGGCGAATCATCCTACCTCCTCTGCCAATTGATTTTGGTTGTTAATTGTTGATTCGTGTACTGTAAATATCCCGTTGTGATTCCTTCACTTTGGATGATCGCACTGGATGGGTCGTTAGGGGGTAGCCGACGCCGCGGTTCCTTTGTTTTTGAATTGCTGAGAGTCGGACCATATTCAAAACTCTTCGAGGTCGTTCTGGAATCTTCGAGATCAATTAATTCGTATTAAATCTAAATAAAACAATTAGGAGTCGTAGCTTGATTGAATAGAGTATACCCGCTATCTTGGATGAAAATTAAACCAAAAAATATGTCTGTCAAAAAAAATACCCCATTAGTCAGTGACCATTGGTTATTAGGATGTATCAAAACATTTCCGAAAGACCCACTTCAGTTTATGGAGGATAAGCTCAAGGAGCACGGAGATTTTTTAAGGATAAATATGTTGGTTAAAAAGCTCTACATCACCTCCAATCCTGATGTCATCAAACACATCCTTCAAACCAATCAAAAGAATTACATTAAAGATTATGCCTATAGGCAATTGAAACTCGCCCTTGGAAATGGCCTGTTGATCAATGAAGGAGAACACTGGAAAAAGCAACGCCGATTAGCACAGCCTGCTTTTTACAAAAAACGACTCGAAACCCTTTTCCAAATCATGGTTTCCATTAGCCAAGAATATTGCGACAGCCTAGAAGCTAAAAGAGGGGAGCAGAAATCTACCAATATGCTAAGTGAAATGATGCACGTCACCTCCAAAATTGTGATGGAAACTCTGCTTGGGAGTGAGTTGGGAGAAAAATTGAGTCATGTAGAAAGCAATATAACAGTCGCTCAAAAACAAATCGTAAGGAGAATTAGAAAACCGTTCTCCATCCCATTTACCTACCTGGACGGGTCGCACAAGGAATTTATGAATAACATCACAGAATTTGATGAGTTTATATTTAGCGTCATTGACAAAAGAAACCAACAGCCAGAAAAAGATTATCCTGACTTATTGAATATGCTAATGGCTGCTAGGGACGAAGACGGCAACCCAATGGACAAACGACAATTGCGGGATGAGGTCATTACTATTTTTGTCGCCGGCCATGAAACAAGCGCGAATGCGCTTTCCTGGGCACTATATCTCTTGAGCAAACACCCGGAAATTTGTAAAAAACTGAAAACAGAAATAACAAACGTACTAGGAGGGAATGCCCCAAAATTGGAAGATTTAAGAAACCTTGAATACACAAAAATGGTGATCGACGAGTCCATGCGCTTGTACCCCCCCGCCTACGCTGTTGGGCGCGAAAACTTGGAAGAAGATACCATTCTGGGGTATAATTTGCCCAAAGGAAGCCCTATGATTTCTTCGATTTGGAGCTTGCATCGCCGACCCGATATTTGGGAGCAGCCAGAGGCATTTTTGCCCGAACGATTTGCCCCTGACAAAGTAAAACAAAGGTCCAAGTGGCATTATATCCCTTTCGGTGCCGGCCCCAGAATGTGCATTGGCAACCACTTTGCTATCATGGAGATTCAAATTTTGCTAGTTATGCTGCTTCAGCGTTTCGAGTTTGTTCTGGACGAAAGTCACCCCGTCATCCCTGAACCATTGATTACTTTACGACCTAAAGACGGATTGATGATGTGGGTAAAATAAAAACGACCCCATTAGAGAGGTCGTCTTTGTCTTCTTATAGTGTAATGTATCGTTATGGTTGAAAATTTCTAACTAGAAATTCTTCAACTTGGAGAATCGTTTTACTTAAGCTTAAACGCTTTTTTGACTTTAGCTACCATGTCCAGTTTTTCCCATCCGAAGGTTTCTACCTGAACTTTTTTAGATTTTCCATTTAGACCAATAGTCACTGTTTTTTTCTTGGAGGTACGACCCATGTGGCCATAAGCTGCAGTTTCAGAAAAAATCGGGTTGGTCAATCCAAATCGTTTTACAATTCTGGCAGGGCGAAGATCAAATAGTTTAGTGACTATTTTTGCGATCTCTCCATCTTTCATTTTAACTTTACTTGTTCCGTAAGTATCAACAAAAACACCTACAGGTTCTGCTACACCAATCGCATAGGCTACCTGTACAAGGCATTGAGATGCTACACCAGCTGCTACTAGGTTTTTAGCAATATGTCGAGTCGCATAAGCGGCAGAACGGTCTACTTTGGAAGAGTCTTTACCAGAAAAAGCACCACCACCGTGCGCTCCTTTTCCACCATAAGTATCTACGATAATCTTACGACCTGTCAATCCGGTATCTCCGTGAGGACCACCGATGACAAACTTACCAGTTGGATTTACATGGAAAGTGATCTTCTTATCAAACAATTTTTGTGTTCGTGCTGGTAATTGAGCGAGTACTCTTGGGACTAAAATTTCTTTGACGTCTTTCTTGATTTTTCTTAGCATTTTAGCTTCCGTATCGAAATCATCGTGCTGCGTAGAAACAACAATTGTATTTACTCGTTTTGGAGTATTGTCGTCATTGTATTCGAGCGTTACTTGAGATTTTGAATCTGGTCTCAGGTAAGTCATCTGCTTGCCTCCTCTTCTGATAGCTGCTAATTCAAGCAGTAATCGGTGAGAGATATCAAGTGCCAAAGGCATGTAGTTGTCCGTCTCATCAGTAGCATATCCAAACATCATTCCTTGGTCACCAGCTCCTTGTTCTTCTGCTTTTTTTCCAACATCGACCCCTTGGGCAATATCAGCTGACTGTTCATGAATCGTAGATATTACTCCACAAGAATCTGCATCAAATTGGTATTCCGACTTGGTGTACCCAATTTTTTTGATGACCTCCCGAACTACTTTCTGAACGTCTACATAAGCTTTTGATCGTACTTCCCCACTGACAACAGCAAGGCCTGTAGTTACAAGAGTTTCACAAGCGACTTTTGACTTTGGGTCTTGTCGTAAGAATGCGTCTAGAATAGCATCAGAAATTTGATCGGCGACTTTGTCTGGATGTCCCTCAGATACAGATTCGGAGGTAAATAAATATGGCATTGAAATATTGTTGTATTAATATAATGTTGAAATTGGTTGCAAAGATAGCGCATTATTTATGAAGGACGAATTCTTTTTTGCTTTTTATATGGAAATTTGAAAAAACAATGGCCAAATGAGCGTGAAATTAATAAGTTGTCGCTTTCCAGCACTAAAATCTCAATTTTGTTAAGTAGTTTTAACCTGCGGAATTAAAATCAGAAAGCACAATGGATATAACATCTAATAAACTTTATAAAACTAAGGCATTCATTGACGGAGCTTGGGTAAACAAAGTGTCTACTTTCTCAGTGACCAACCCATTTGATAATTCCTTAATAGCTAATGTAGCAGATTGCGACCGACAAGATTGCAAACATGCCATAGACAAAGCTTTTGAAGCATTCCAGAAATGGAGCAAATTTACAGCCGGCAAAAGAAGCAAAATTTTAAAAAAATGGTACCAGTTGCAGCTGGAGAATGTCGATACTTTAGCCCGATTGTTAACTCTGGAACAAGGAAAACCCCTCGCAGAAGCGGTAGGAGAAGTTCGATATGGTGCTTCTTTTGTCGAGTGGTTTGCCGAGGAAGCAAAACGGATTTATGGTGATGTGATACCAGGACACATGAAAGACAAACGAATTACTGTCATCAAGCAACCTGTAGGTGTCGTCGGAGCTATTACGCCATGGAATTTTCCTAGTGCTATGATTACAAGAAAAGTCGCTCCCGCACTAGCCGCAGGATGTACTGTTGTCCTCAAACCCTCTGAGCTGACACCATTGTCTGCACTAGCCTTGGCACAGTTAGCAGAAGAAGCAGGTTTCCCTCCAGGAGTCTTCAATATCATAACTGCCAAGAACCCTAAACCTATAGGGGAGGAATTAACCACCAACAAAAAAGTGAAAAAAATATCGTTTACCGGTTCTACTGCCATAGGGAAGCTTTTATTGGAAAAATCAGCGGCACAAGTCAAAAAAGTGTCGCTAGAGCTTGGTGGGAATGCGCCTTTTATCGTTTTCGAAGATGCAGATATCGATGCGGCAGTGGAGGGATGCATGATCTCTAAATTCAGAAATGCTGGACAAACTTGTATCTGCACCAATCGCATCTTTCTTCAGGAGTCCATTCATGAAGAATTTGTCGACAAATTGTCCAAAAAGATAGAGCAGCTTCAAGTCGGCAATGGCTTGGATACAGCAACGCATGTCGGTCCAATGATCAATGAAAGTGCAGTGGTCAAAGACGAAAATCTACTACTCGATGCCACTTCAAAAGGAGCAGAAATACGGATTGGTGGAACTCGATTGGATGGCTTGTTTTTTAGTCCGACACTCGTCTGCAAGGTCAATCCATCAATGGATATCTCCAAACAAGAGATTTTTGGGCCGATTGCTGCCGTTTATACCTTCAAAACAGAAGAGGAGGTGATTACCTTGGCCAATGACACGGATTATGGCCTTGCTTCTTATTTTTATGGTCGGGATTATGCAAGAATTTGGCGAGTAGCAGAAGCTTTAGAATACGGAATGGTAGGAATAAATTCTGGAATGATTTCTACAAACGTTGCTCCTTTTGGAGGAGTCAAACAAAGCGGCTTCGGAAGGGAAGGCTCCAAGTACGGGATAGAAGATTATCTGAATGTCAAGTACATGTGTTGGGGTGGGGTGGTGTAAAAAACAACCAAACAATGTTAAATTCCAAAAGGATGAAATACCAGTAACTGCAGACCTAAACTGACATAACCCAGAATGGGTGAAATAAAACGGCAAGTCCTTCGTTGTAGAAAAGTCTATCTAATATTAGTTATTGGTTTCTATGGGCGAAGCATCATTCGCCCTCTGCCGGTTGTTTTTTGATTACTACTTGAAAGATTCGTATTGTCAGCCCTCCAAGCTTAATCATTCTGTCTTCACGGTTCCTTCATTTTTTTAACGGTCGGTTAAAACGCTTCGAGATCTTGAAGAAATCTCTACTCTCTACCAACAGTTTTGCGCCAACAAAACGAGTTGCTCTACTCATAAATACACCTTTCCTACCAAAAAATATTGTTCAGCCTTCCTCTTGAAGCCGTTGATTGTTCTGCGTTAGCGGCGATTCACGAAATTTTGGCATGCAATTGGCAATATGGTAGTTAGAGATTATTTAAAATACCCCTTAAATTAATTTATTATGAAAACAGGAACAAATAAAACCACGGAAGCAAAAAACAAGAAGAAAGGAATGATGGTAACTAGTGTGCTTCATATTGCACTAGCTGTGTTGTGCCTGCTACCATTTATGTCAATGATGGACATCGATGATATTAAAACGCCTAAAAAGAAAACGATAGCAATCAAATTTACCCCTAAAGTAACGCCAAAGCCACTGACTCCAAGTAAGTCAAAAGCATCAAAGGCGCCACCAAAAACAACACCGAAACCAGCGAAGACGAAGCCGACGCCCAAGCCAAAGCCTACTCCGAAGCCAGTTGTAAAACCGGTTGTAAAACCAACACCAAAACCAAAACCGACACCTAAACCAGTGCCGAAGCCAGTGGTAACGCAGCCAAAACCAACTACGCCACCCGCACCAAAACCACAACCAAAGCCAACGCCTGCGCCACCTGCTGCCGAAACTCCAGTAGATATTCCTTCTGTACCTGCTCCAACCACAGCATCACCAGAAGGCGGTTCTCCTGATAAACCGTCAACAGGGACAGCTGGTGAAGGAAACACCGCAAGCAATAATACAGAAGGAACAGATGTAGAAGATGAAGCTGGTGATGGAATCTTCGGAAGAAAAGTAATCTACCGACACAATATCGCGAACTTGATCAAAGAAAGTGGGAAAATCATGGTGGATCTTTGTGTCAACAGAGACGGAAAAGTAGTAAGCGCAAACTACAACGAAGATGGGTCAACCATCGATGATCCCAAGCTTTTAAAGCTCGCGGAAAATGCAACAAAAAGATACAAATTTGAGAAGGACTATACCGCTTCCAAAAAACAGTGTGGTAAACTAACCTTCGTATTCAAAATTGAAGATTAATATTGGTAAATATATAGTTTAATTTAAGGAATTGGGCCTGTTGCTAACTTTGCAGCAGGCCCTTTTTTTATTGATCTTAAGGGCCTCTTTTTTATTAAAAGGGAAAATTAACAACGAAGCAGAATAATCTTCCTATTTTGTAATTAATGATGGATAAGAAAATAGAACCTAGCTTATCGGTCAATAAACATAGGAAAAACTCGAGGAAAACGAATCGGATTTCACAACATAAAACGCCAACAAATTGGATACACTAAAAAGAATAATCGCATGCGCTTTCGAAGTACAAAGAACACTTGGGAATGGATTCACAAAATCAATCTATGAAAACGCATTCTCCCTGGAGTTGGCAGACAAGGGGTTTTCTCATGTACGAAACACCGCACAAGCCATACATTACAAATCAAAGACAGTCGGGAATCTAACGGCGGGTTTTATTGTGGAAAACACCTACCTGATAGAGATACAAAACAAAAAAGAAATCAACGAATTGCAGATAAAGTCCTTCAAAAGGAAACTCTCCAATTTCCAATTGAAAACAGGGCTGTTGATCAACTTCGAAGAGAAAAACGTCACTTTTAAACGGGTGGTTATTTAGTTATTAGGTTACTAAGTTATTAAGTACATAAATTTTTACTCAATCACTTAGTAACCCAATACACTGAATAACTTCTAATACGCTCTAGCAAACAAAATTCGCTGTTCAGAAGGATTGCCGGTGAGGACACATTTTCCTGCTTCTGCTTTGCCGTCCATAGGGATGCATCTAGTGGTTGCTTTGCTGAGCTCTTTTATCTTTTTTTCTGTTTCGACAGTTCCGTCCCAGTGGGCTAAAACGAAGCCCCCTTTGTTGTCCAGGATATCCATAAACTCGTCCCAGGTATCTGCCTTTGTAATATGGTTGTCTCTAAAAGTGGCTGCCTTGTTGTAGATATTATTTTGAATATCTTCCATTAGCTGCTCAACGTGATCGACTACATTTTCTACAGGGATAGAAGCTTTCTCCTTGGTGTCTCTTCTGGCGACTTCGATGACTCCTTTTTCAAGGTCTCGTTTTCCGATTCCCAGACGCACAGGTACTCCCTTCATCTCCCATTCTGCAAATTTGAAACCAGGCCGTTTTTTCTCATCCTGATCATATTTTACAGATATGCCTTTAGCCTTAAGCTCAGCCATCAGTTTGTTGGCCACTTCGTCAATGTCGTCATTTGGTTTTGGAATAGGCACGATAACTACTTGGATTGGAGCTAATTTTGGTGGTAATACCAATCCTTCATCATCAGAGTGCGCCATGATGAGCGCGCCAATCATCCGGGTAGAAACACCCCAAGAAGTTGCCCACACAAAATGTTCTTTATTATCTTTTCCAAGGAATTTTACATCAAAAGCCTTCGCGAAATTTTGACCTAAGAAGTGAGAGGTACCAGCTTGTAGCGCCTTGCCATCTTGCATCAGTGCTTCAATAGTATAAGTTTCCAGCGCCCCTGCAAATCGTTCGTTTGCCGTCTTTGCTCCTTTCATGACGGGCATGGCCATGTGTTTTTCTGCAAATTCAGCATAGACATTGAGCATTTGTAGGGTTTCTGCAACTGCTTCCGCTTCTGTTTCATGCGCAGTATGGCCTTCTTGCCATAGAAATTCTGCCGTTCTCAAAAACAATCGGGTCCGCATTTCCCAGCGCATCACATTTGCCCATTGATTGATCAATAAAGGTAAATCACGATAGGAGTTAACCCATTTTTTATAAGTGTTCCATATGATCGTTTCAGACGTAGGACGGATGATCAATTCTTCTTCCAGTTTGGCGGATGGATCTACTATTACGCCTGAACCATTTGGGTCGTTCATCAAACGGTGATGAGTGACCACTGCGCACTCTTTTGCGAATCCTTCAACGTGTTCTGCTTCTTTGCTCAAAAAACTTTTAGGGATTAAAAGCGGGAAATAGGCATTCACATGTCCGGTTTCCTTAAACATTTTGTCTAACTGTGCCTGGATTTTTTCCCATATAGCAAATCCATATGGCTTGATGACCATGCACCCTCGCACGGCTGAATGGTCCGCCAATCCTGCTTTTTTTACAATATCATTGTACCATTCGGAGTAATCTTCTTCTCTGCTTGTTATAACTTTTGCCATTTATCTTGTTTTTGGTATGCTATTTGAACCTGAATTAGTGACTTTTAGTTCTTTTAAACGTTAAAATAAGTGAAAGACTATGAAAAGTGGTCACAAATTTAGAAATTAAAGTCAATTATTCAACGAGAGTCTAAAGATTACAACAATAAAATTATAATTATGAAAAAATCAACTGTTTACTTGCTCATCACATTTTTGGTAAGTGTCGGATTTACTTCATTCGCCCAGGATGATGCATACTACGATCCTTCGGATGATGTTCAATCTTACTCTACAACTGAAGAAGCAGGATTCGAATATGTTGATGCAGAAGACTATGTAGCTTCTGACTACGACGAATATGTAGGTTACGAAGGTGCCGAAGAATCTGCTGAATATGAAAATGACTATGACTTCAGTTATACATCTAGAATCAGAAGGTTCAATCGTGCATACAGAGGATTTTCTTACTACGATCCTTGTTATGTAGATAGCTACTACTATGGTGGAACAGCTAACCCTGGTTCAACAATTTACGTATCAGCTTATAGCTGGAGACCACAACGAACGAATAGCTTGGTTTATGTAAATGATCCATTCTCCGCATTTTCATCTCCTTATTACAGTTCTGGTTACAACTATGTAACTACTTATTCAACTACTCCTTACAACAGTCCTTATAACTATGGATGGAGTAACAATGGATATAGTAACTCTTATTCAAACTATGGATCGAACTATGGATATGGAAATTCTAGTTACGGAAACGCTTACGACCCTTGCTCTCCATTTGCAGGAGGTGGTTATAGCACTGCTAGTCCTTACTCAGGAGGTGGCACAGTTGCTACAAACACAGTAAGACCAACTACTGGTTCTAACGTGCCGACTACACCTTCAAACAACAGTTATGAAAAACCAAGTTTGGGTAAAAGTAATGGTCAAACACGACCAACATCAACTTACTACTCTACACCTAAGGCAACAAGCACTCCTAGAGCGACTAAGCCAAAAGCAGCAACTCCTAAGGTCTATACGAAACCCAAGGTAATAACACCTACAAAATCGTATTCTAAGCCAAGCAGAAGCTACTCTAAGCCAAGTGTTACTCCTAGGTCAAAGCCTAGTAGAAGTTATTCAAAGCCTAGTGTTACTCCGAGATCAACTCCTAGTAGAAGTTATAGCAGACCAAGTACAAGATCTTCAAGCTATTCTACTCCAAGTCGTTCTTCAGGATCAAGCAGAAGCAGCGGATCTTCTTCAGGAAGTCGTCCTTCAATGGGCAAAAGAGGTGGAGGTAAGTAATTTAAATTGAAATAAATTATATCCTAATATAAAAAGGGTGGAATTACTAGCTAATTTCACCCTTTTATTATTTTTGTCTTATCAATCTATACTAACATTGCTTTAAACAACTTTAATAATCCTAATGGTAATAATGAAAAATAGCTTTTTCTTTGTTTTTGTCTTTTGCGCTGTATTCGCTTTCGGGCAATCTGACGTTGATGTTTTTAGGTATTCTTTTTTACAACCTGGAGGAACAGCTAGGACAATGGCCCTTGGAGGTGCATTTGGGGCGATAGGAGCAGACTTTTCCACCTTGAGCAGCAATCCTGCGGGTATTGGAGTGTATCGTTCTTCCAGCCTCATGTTTAGCCCAAGTCTTAACTTTACGAATGCATCCTCGACATTTGCAGGTACAAATACTTCGAAACTGAGAGTCCGACCCAATGTTTTTAATATCGGTGTCGTCTTTGCCAACAAACGGAATAAGAAACACGTCCGCAGCAATGAAGATCAGGTCATAATAAGTAAGTGGAAAGGAGTCAATTTTGGTATGGGATTTAATCGACTTGCCAACTTCAACAGGAAAGTTAGTTTTGAGGGAACAAGCCGAGGTACGATCACTGAGCGCTACGTGCAAGCTGCGAATGGACTTACTCCCAATCAGCTAAATGCTTTTGATACCGGACTTGCTTTTGATGCTGGACTGATTTACAATAGTGATTTGACTCCTACCGTTTACGAGGCGGATTTAGGGCCAAACGATGAAGTATTTAAAAGCCATACGCTAGAATCAAAAGGAGGTATAGATGAGTTGGTGATTAGTTTGGGAACAAATTATGAATACAAACTTTACCTAGGAGCAACAATAGGTGTGCAATTCGTAAATTATGAGGAGGAAACCGCTTATCGGGAAAATGATTTGCAAGGGGTCGATTCTGTTTTTAATAATTTATTAATTGAAAACGAATTTGTAACCTCTGGGCTAGGAGCGAATGTGAAGATCGGCGCTATCTATAGGATCAACAAACAGTTTAGAGCTGGCTTGGCGTTCCATTCTCCGACAAACTTAAGTTTGACAGACACGTTTAGTAGTTATCTGGAAACCACCCTCAATTATCCTGATATCAATGTCCCCGCTACCTACACGGAAGAGCCTCCAAATACTGGAGTTTATGAATATCGGGTAGTCTCTCCAATGAGAGCGATCTTGAGTGGTGCCTACTTTATTCCTAAAAAGGGATTTCTGTCAGTAGAGGCAGAGTGGGTCAATTATGGGAGCGCTCGCCTTCGCCTACCAGAAGCAGACGACAACTATGAAGCAACCGTAAACACGGAGGTCAAACGTAAATATGGACAGGCCATAAATTTAAGAGCCGGAGCAGAATATGCCTTTGAGAAATACAGAGCTCGGTTAGGTTATGCCTACTACATGAGCCCTTTCAAAGTAGATGTTCCCGAAATTAATTCTGCAAAACAACAGATCTCCGGTGGCTTCGGGTACAACAGCAAAAAATACTTTATTGACCTGGCCTATATTATTGAAACCAGGTCGGAATTGTACTTGCCTTATTCTCCAGAATCCTCTCCTAATAATCAAATCGCCTCCAACAATTTCACAAGACACAACGTAGTTTTGACGGCGGGTTTTAAGTTTAATACTGATTAAAGCGAGAAGGGTAGAAGGAGGTAGTTGATAGAAAGTAAAAGGTAATATCGTCAGTTTTGAGTGGGGTTTTTTACAAAAAAAATTCCCATCAACAAAATCACTTTTATTGACGGGAATTATAAAACTCAAATCAGTTTCACTTTTGTAGGCGAAATCTGCTGGTAGCTACTAGGCGCCCAGTTCTTCGCGTATTTTATTTAAAGCAGATCCTGCTCTTACCCAATCCACTTGCTGCTCGCTATAAGTATGCGCAACTTCAAATGAATCAGAAGTCCCATCAGCATGGCTTAGGCGGATCGTAAGGTTTTTGCCTGAAGCAAAACTATCAAAACCTACAATGTCTACTTTGTCGTCTTGTCTTACCAAATCATAATCGGCTTTATTGACGAAAGTCAACGCTAGCATTCCTTGTTTCTTAAGATTCGTTTCGTGAATACGAGCAAATGATTTTACAATAACTGCCATTACTCCAAGGTGTCTTGGCTCCATAGCTGCATGTTCTCTAGAAGAACCTTCCCCTAAGTTTTCCTCCCCAAATACAACAGAACCAATCTTGTTCTTTTTGTAATACCTTGCGGTAGTAGGAACTGGACCAAATTCTTTGGTCTCAGGATTGAATACTTTATTTGTTTCATCACTGAAAGCGTTTACAGCTCCAGTATAGCAGTTTTCAGAAATATTGTCGAGGTGACCTCTGTAGGTCAACCAAGGGCCAGCCATAGAGATGTGATCTGTTGTGCATTTCCCTTTTGCTTTGATTAGGACACGCATTCCGGTCACGTCATCAAGTGTCATCGGAGTAAATGGAGTTAATAACTCTATTCTTTTGGAATCAGGATCGACTACTACATTCACACCACTGCCATCTTCTAATGGCGCTTCAAAGCCAGGATCTTTAACATCAAATCCTTTTGGAGGAAGTTCAACACCTGTTGGTGGATCTAACATTACCTGTTCTCCATTGGTATTGGTAAGCGTGTCTGTTAATGGATTGAACGACATGCTACCAGCAATTGCAAGCGCAGTGACAATCTCAGGAGACGCGACGAAGGAATGTGTATTCGGATTACCATCATTTCGTTTAGAAAAGTTTCTATTGAAAGAGGTAATGATTGAATTCTTTCTGCTAGGATCGTCTGAGTGTCTTGCCCACTGACCGATACATGGTCCACAAGCGTTTGCTAGTACGACGCCACCGATTTTCTCGAAAGAGTCAAGTAGTCCATCCCGTTCTACGGTATACCGAACCAATTCAGATCCCGGAGTAACAGTAAACTCAGATTTTACTTGCAGGTTTTTAGTAACTGCCTGTCTGGCAAGAGAAGCTGCACGATCTAGATCTTCATAAGAAGAGTTGGTACAAGAACCGATAAGTCCAACCTCTAGTTTCTCAGGATAGTTGTTGTCTTTCACTGCTTGCGCTAGTTTCGAAATTGGCCAAGCTAAATCTGGAGTAAATGGTCCGTTGACATGTGGCTCCAAAGTAGAAAGGTCGATTTCAACAACCTGATCAAAATATTTTTCAGGATTAGCATATACTTCTGCATCTCCAGTAAGGTGCTCTGCTACCTTGTCAGCCATTTCTGCGACTTCCGTCCTGCCAGTAGCTTTTAGGTATCTGCTCATGGATTCGTCATAACCGAATGTAGAGGTAGTTGCTCCGATTTCCGCACCCATATTGCAAATGGTTCCTTTACCAGTACAGGAAAGGCTTTGTGCTCCAGGGCCAAAATATTCAACGATAGCACCTGTACCACCTTTAGCAGTAAGTATGCCAGCGACTTTCAGAATAACATCTTTAGAAGATGTCCAGCCACTAAGTTTACCAGTTAGTTTTACACCGATTAGTTTAGGGTTTTTAAGTTCCCAAGCCATACCAGCCATTACATCTACTGCGTCCGCACCACCAACTCCGATTGCGATCATTCCAAGTCCACCTGCATTTACAGTATGTGAATCGGTCCCGATCATCATTCCTCCAGGGAAAGAGTAGTTTTCTAATACTACCTGGTGGATGATACCCGCTCCTGGTTTCCAAAATCCAATTCCATATTTGTTAGAAACGGAAGATAGAAAGTCGTAGACTTCTTTATTGACGTCGATGGCTGTTTTTAAATCCGCTTCTGCGCCAACTTTTGCCTGGATCAAGTGATCACAATGCACGGTAGAAGGCACGGCAACTTTACTTCGTCCTGCCATCATAAACTGGAGCAGTGCCATTTGCGCAGTTGCATCCTGCATAGCAACCCGGTCTGGATTGTAAAAGACATAATCTTTTCCTCGGTTATAGTTTTTTAATGGAGAGTCTGAATGTAAGTGGGAGTATAGAATTTTCTCACTTAAAGATAATGGACGTCCTAGTTCTGCTCTTATTTTAGCAATTTTTTCGGGTAGTTCATTATAAACCCGCTTTATCATATCTAAATCAAAAACCATATTCTTTTTATTTAAATCACTTAATTGGTTACTAAAAAGGACTGCAAAAATACATTTTTACCCCTTTAAATTATAGTAATTTCATTTATTTTTAGATTCTGATTTGAAAGAGGATTGTTTTTAAGGCAAGAATGCGTGAATGTTAGAATACGGGAATATTTTAAGGCAAGAATGCAAGAATAGTTGGGCACAAGAAGGAGCGAAAATCAGCCACAACAAAGTGCTAACTGTGGCATTGTCTGCGTATTGTTATTCTAATAAATGTTAAAATTGGGTTTTAGAAGGGAAATCTTGTTATCTTTAGTAAACCACGAATTATCCCAATCCAAAAATGTCAACCAAATTCAATCAACAATAGGAAGAATATGTCAACAATGATGGTGCAAATGGTCTATCCGCAAAACCTAACTCCTTTAGGGTTAGACCAGTACCTTGCAGGAGGGTGGTTTCGCAGCTCTTCTTTGTTGTTTCGTACATCCTTGATTTGTATTGAGCAGGATGTCCATTCTGTCGTGAATATTCGACTTGACCTTAGCCAATATTCCCTTAAAAAGAGACTTAGGAAGTTGCTTTCCAAGAATGATAAAATGTTTAAGGTAGAATATGGATTCGCCAAAATAGATGAGAAAAGAGAATTTCTTTACCGGCAGAACAAAGGCCGTTTTAAAGGGTTTGTTTTCGATTCGCTCGAAATGTTTTTGTACGCAGACAATTATAATCGAACCATTTTTGATACCAGAGAAGTTTCTGTATATCATGGCGATAAACTGGTAGCAGTCAGCTATTTCGATATAGGGGAGGACAGCATGGCTAGCATCATTGGATTGCATGACGAATCGTACTCAAAATTCAGCTTGGGCATTTACACTATGCTAAAAGAAATTCAGTTTTCTATAGATGCCGATCTGCGCTATTTCTACCCTGGTTATGTCCTTGAAGGAGAATCCAGTTTTGACTACAAACTCAAATTGGGCAACTATGAATATTACAATTGGAAAGGAAGTTGGAAATCCTTTTCTGAAATAGATTCCGAGGTCCTCATCGTAGAAAAAATCAAACAAAAACTTTCTGACCTAAGAGAAAAAATGGATGAGTTAGGGATTCCAAACTATCAATACATCTATCCACTATTTTCGTCAGGACACATTGAGTTTCACTGGGGGGATTTGTTCAAAAGTCCAATTTTTGTAGTTTGTTTTGAGCCTTACTCGGGAAAGAATTTTATTGTTGTTGAATATAATGTAAATACTAACCAATATCAGGTTTCAGAGTTGTCAAGAAACCAACGACTCAAGAAAATGTTTTTCGACATTTCTTATCAGCGAAACAATATTGAGGATGAAAAATACATAGACGACCTTTTAGAATACGAAGAGGTGCTTTTCAACCAGACAGACGCATCAAAAGTGTCAGATTTCCTTTCAGAACTATTCAAAAAATGAAAATTTTGTATACAATTCACAATAATTTGATAAATATTCCTGCCAAAATGTATGTTTTGGAAGGATAAATATCAGTTTTTCCTGTCACATTATTTTTTTGTAACAATTCTCCCAGTATTTGAATTATGCATTTTCTTAAATTGTTGTTTTTTAGGAGGTAATGAGCGTATTGTGTTTCGTTTTGATGTATATTTTCTTTTTAAGCAGACAATTATTACGTTTTTGAAAGCAAAAAAACATTGAATTTTTTATCACAAAGCAACTATTTTTAGTAATATGCAGTCTATTTCAACAACGAGGAGTGCAAAAGGCTTTTTAAACAGTTGCACGCAATCTCTAGGATAGTAGAACATCCAACTTAAAATATCTCTACTATTAAGCCCCAGTAATCATATATTGACTATTATGCGACTAACATTTATTACCCTATTATTGGGTTTATTATTCCTATGTGGATTTTCTAGTTCACTACAAGCCCAGTTGTATATCAACGAATTCATGGCTTCCAATTCCAATACCATTGCGGATGAGTTTGGAGAGTACGATGATTGGATTGAGATTTACAACGCAGGAACTTCCCCAGTAAATCTGGCAGGTTATTTCATCTCAGATGATAATGACATCCCAACAAAATGGCAAATCCCTAATTCAGATCCACTAAAAACGACCGTCCCAGCAGGAGGTTTTTTGTTGTTGTGGGCGGATGTTACTCCATTTCAAGGTGCCAATCACTTAAATTTCAAATTGTCAGTTTTGGGAGAACGGATTACTTTATATGAGCCAAACGGATCAGTGCTTGTTGATAAAAAGAAATTTGGCGCACATTATAAAAATGTTTCCGAAGGCAGACACCAAGACGGAGTAGATGGTTTCCTACCTTTTACTTATCCAACACCCGGAGCCACAAATGGCAATGTTTGCGGTGTAACACCTGAAGGGATATTGATTAATGAGATCAACTATAAATCTGATTTTGTTTTTAATCCTGGAGATTGGGTTGAATTGCATAATCCAACAACTAGTGTTGTGGACATTTCAGGGTGGAGATTTCACGACGAAGACTCTTTCTTTACCATTCCGAATGGCACAATGATAGGTCCGAAAGGCTATTTTGTATTAGCAGAAGACAACAACTTTTTTAATGCTAGCTTCCCAGATGTTTCCAACTATTTAGGAAATTTTGGCCTCACTTTTAGTGGAGGTGGAGAGCAACTGAGAATTTTTTCGGAGACCGGCTGCCTTGTGCAAGAAATGGAGTACGACGATGATTTTCCATGGACAGAAGAAGCAGACGGACTAGGAGCGACCGTCGCACTTATTGATCCATCAAGAGATAACGACCTTGCTGGTAGCTGGGTTTCTTCTACAGTTGGTGGAGCACCGCACGGAACACCAGGCGCCGCTAACAACATTCCTGACCCTTGTGTTTCTAACAATACAGGAGTCGTTATAAATGAAATCAACTACAATTCTAATCCAGCAATGGACCCTGGTAACTGGTTGGAAGTGCACAATCCAACTTCTACACCAGTAGATTTGTCAGGATGGGAAATACATGATGCAGATTCTGCGTTTGTTTTTCCTCAAGGAACGTCCCTCGCAGCTGATGGATACTTAGTCGTAGTAGAAAACCCGTTTCAGTTTTTCTCTGTATTTCCTGATGTGCCTAATTTCCTTGGGACACTCGGGTTTGCTTTGAATAATGGCGGTGAAAAATTGATGCTTTATAACCCACAACGTTGTATGATCGATTCTGTACGATACAGAGATAATGCGCCGTGGCCATTAGAGCCTGATGGGGTAGGGCCTTCACTTTCACTTCTTGACCCTGCACTCGATAATTCTATCGGAGAAAGCTGGGGCGTATCAACAGGTTTTGGTACTCCAGGAAAGAAAAATGAATTCTCTTGTTTACAAGGTACCGCAGAACTTTCTAGTTATAATACTGTAAACGAACTAGTCTTTTATTGCCGTAAAGGAAACTGGAATTATTACTATAACAATTCTTCGCCAAACTCGTTGCTGTTCGCAATTGAACACAAACCAGCAGAATTTGGCGGCAATACTGCTGATATAGAACTAAAAGTAACGCTTACCACTACCTTGTTCCCAGGTTCTTCCTCAAACTTTTTGAATGGCATTTTTAAGAAAGATAATATCGCTGCACAAGAGGCTATTTTTGGAATGGGACGTTATTGGAATGTTGATTACTTGCCAGGTTCTCCACAGGTAAATGGTACCGTAAATATTCGATATTATTTTGGATTGGATGAAATCTCAGCGATCAACGACGCCGCTGGAATCTGGAACAAAGATAATTTTAATAATGCGTTAACTGTAGGTCAGCCTATTTGGTTCAAAACAGTGGATCATTCTTATGACCCTGAAACTGATTTGTCTCCCATTGATGTAGAGAACAGTATTGCGCTAACCCCCGTTGTTACCTCTATTGAAGATGGTACTTTTTATGTACAGTTCAATGGTATTGAAAGTTTCTCTGGTGGTTCAGCTGTTGTACGAGTAAGTAAAGGAGACCCTGTACTTCCTATCGATTTGGTTTCTTTCTCAGGAACAAACGACGAGTGCAGTATTCAGCTAGAATGGGAAACTGCAACTGAAGTTAATTTCTCTCATTTTGAAATAGAGAAAAGTGCAGATGGAAGCAATTATTCTGCTTTTGGAAGATTAGACTCCAGAGGATCTGCTGCTAATGGATATGAGTATGACTTTGAGATAACTGAAAACATTCACCCGATCAATTATTTTAGACTGAAGGTCATCGATTTGGATGGGAGCTTTGCGTATTCTGAAGTCATCACTGTTAAATCCGAATGCTACAAAGATGGACAGATTTCAATTAGTGAGATTTTTCCTAATCCTGCCACAGATAAGGCAAATTTCCAATTGGTGGTACCCTTTAGCGAAGAGCAAGTATCAATAAACATTGTAAGTATTTCTGGCAAAATGGTGCAGTCGAACTTTCAAATGCTGGAAGAAGGAGCGAATCTTTTTTCTATTAATACTGAGCGATTGGCACCAGGCATCTACTTTGTACAAGTCGTTGGTTCAGAATGGAAAACTACCCCACAAAAATTAGTAAAGGTTGATTTTTAAAAATTAACACTAGAAAAAAATATTGAAAAGAGCAGTTGGTTATAAAATCAACTGCTTTTTTGTTTTATATAGCCCATACCTCAAAAAAAATCACCGAACGCACCCGATTGATTTATGCTTTAACCGAAGGTGATGCAGCTAAAAAAGAATAGGCTTTCAACTTGGAAAGAGTGGGGAAAAATTAGGAAGGTGAAGTAAGGTCCAAAACGAACCTTTGAATGTTTTTAGGCGCAGGCAAAATTGGATTTATGCCCATAATGGAAGAATTTGACGTTTCTACGGTATTAACTTACGGAAACTTAGCTCGGAAAGCACGTTTTTAAGCTCCTTACAGGACTTTGGCCTCTGTTAAGTAGACTTGTCCGTAAGCCAAAGGAATTGTGCCTTAAAGATGTGCCAAAATAATAAGTAAATGTGAGCTAAACAGAAAGTAGCCAAAGTGTTATCAAACAAATCGCGAAATAACCAGTAAGCCCTGCAGCCCCATCATAATCTTTTGCTATTCTCTGGCCAAAAAACAATAGCACGATACTCAAGGCAGAAAGCTGAGTACCAATTAACGCAAAAAAGCGATCTCCTGTTAAAAGTAACATGACGGCTCCAATTGCGCAAGCAATTCCTGCTGCTATTTCAACTATGGTTACTGTTCCCAGGAGGATAGGGACTTGGTTTTTGAGTGGACTTTTTGAAAAATGCCCGATAAGCCATTCTAGGTTGCCCTTCCAGTCAATTACCTTGTCTAAACCAGATTGAAGAAATAAAATAGCTAACAAAGTGGTAGCAAGGATTTGAGCGCTGGGAATAGCTGCCAGTAGATCATTCATCAAAAATAGCATAACTTTTTTTTACAAATTTACGATTATTCGTAATAGCAAAAAAATCAATATACAGAATTGCTTAGGGAACAACTACAAATGAAAAAGCAGCAGAAACATTAAGTAACTGCTGCTTTTCTATTATTTTTTGTCAACTAGATTAGTACTCTACCTTGACGAATTTTTTTACAGTTTTATAGTGTAAATTTCTCACCTGAAGCATATAAGCGCCTGGGGCTAAAGATTTACTAGGGATTTTTACAATACCATTCCCTACAGACATATCTTCTATCTGTGAGATAACTACCCTGCCCATAAAATCGATTATTTCAATGTTTACTTCTCCAACGAAAGGATTGATGAGGGTAACCGTGATGTCTTCATCCTGTACAGGATTTGGGTAAATATTTACGATTTGAAATTCATCTCTTAAGACAGAAACAGTTTTACTGTGAGAGAACGTACCATCAATGTCGATCATTTTTAGTCGGTAATAGCTACGTCCTTGTAAAGGCTCATCATCAAGAAAATTGTAGTTTAAGGTGGCATTGCTTGTTCCCGCTGCGGCTACTGTACCGATTGGAGAAAACTGAACACCGTCAGGACTGCGTTGGATGATAAATTTACTAGTATTCTCTTCGTTTTCAGTTGTCCAATCCAGAGAAACATCATTCCGAAATGCTTCCGCCTCAAAACTAACGAGCTCCAGAGGTAAGAAGGTGTTTTCAGAAGTTATCCAAAATTCGGAGAAACTGCTTACGGTAAACTCAATATAATTGGCTCCAAATTTAACTCCATTAGTGTTTTGATTGATAAAATCTAAGGAAGTCGCATCCGTAAAGTCAATAGTATTGTCTTCCGTTGGGCCTTGATATTTCACTATACCTAGTTCAGCTATAGAAATAAAGTTGTCGCTTAGTGGTGGAGTATCTTTTGCTTCATTTTGCAAATCTGAAAGTTCTTGTCCACTTAGAAATACTCGAACATCTACCGGTGTGACGGGCTGAAACTCTGGAGTTACTTTATATCTTCTTCCGCTGTAAGCTAAATCATTGTAAATAACTGGTGCATTTCCTACAAATACATTTCCAGCAACCTGACCTAAGTTATTTCCTCTAGGATCGATAGACATGATTGCTTGTCCAAGTTGGTTGCTTAATACGATCCATGGAGTAGAACCACTTGTGCAGCTGGAAGCGACTTGTGCTGAGTTGCTAGAAATACCAGCAATTGCACAAGCATTTACTGTTGTACAAGAGAAAAAGTCTGCTGTGATTTGAGAACCTGGATTATTCGTGCAGTCTGCTGCAGGCAACGATGCGCAACTATTGAATGGACCACATGCTGTATAAATTTGATCGGTGTACACTGGGCTATCTTCAAAACAAAGCCCGCTAATTGAACCAGTTCCATTAGGTAAATAAGTCAATTGGATTTGGAACAGTTTTTTTGGTATTTCTGTGATTTGCTCACCGATACAACTACCCGCCCGATCTTGTTGCCAAGCAATACTAAATCTCGTAGGCGTATTATCATTCATAATTGGAGGCGTATAAACAGGGATTATTCCGAACTGGTTGTCCTTTATACTTAAAAGGTAGTCAGGGTCGTCATAAAAAAGTCCTAGTCTATCTGCTCCATCGACATTCAGACCAAAAGCATCTTGGCTATAATTGAAATACAATTGACCTGAAGACATTGTGAAATTTCCTCCTGGAGTATTTGTAGCAATCATTACATCAACATTGAAAATGGAATCAGTGCCGTCGAACGTAACAACTGAGTTTGCAAAAGAAAAGGAAACATCCTGTGCTTTTACAACACCCAAAGTGGATAGTAGGAGGATAAGTGTTGTTAGGTAGATAAATTTCATAAGAAATGTTGGTTTGTCGTACTAATTTTGGTCAAGAATGTATATCGAAATAATTTATTCCAGTCTACTAATTTAATAAGTTTTTCTTAATAAGAGGTTATTAAATCGTAAGTGGTTGCGTTTTTAAACTGATTTATTTTTTAATTCTTTTAAATTTTTCAGATATATGCTGTATGTTATTCGTAGGTAGTGGATTATGGTTTAGAAAAAAAACATATTTCATAAAATAAATTTTTAATAAATTTCTCACTCACTATTCTTTAACAAGTATCAGATTCTAATCTGCAAAATCAAATAACAAAAATGTAAACCTATTCGGTCTTGTTTTCTAGGGGATTTAACAATGTCCTTTTTTATATTGAAAAATCGTGTCCCTTCCAATGTGCGGAACCTGAAGGTTTTGGATGTCACTATTTGAGATTTATGAACAATTATTCAGATTCCTCTGCAATTGTCTAGGTTACCCAAGCGTTTCAAGATTGTTGTCAAATCAATATTTTGAACTTCGCTTTTGCTGTCCCATTGGCTATCTATCATTTCAAAAACTCCTGGATCAAGTAATTAATCTAACCATACTATTGTTTTATGTCACTGTAAAATAAAAAGTGGATAGACCTTCGTCTCTTCCAACCTTTTGTTGAGCCATCAATTCTACATGATTACGGTGATACAGGGTGATAAAAACAGAATCGGGGACCGAGACACAATTATCAAACTCCAGGTGAATTCCATCTACACCAATAATAGTACCATTATTTTGTAATAGCCCAGTCACAGTTCCAAGGATGGAGATGTTGTCCTCTTAAGGTCGAATAGAAACAAATGTCCAATTTGTCACATTTGGTATTGAAAAAAGCCTTCAATCTCAAGAAAATTCAAAGAAGAAACGGAAGCCTGACTGTTCAAAATGAAAGGCTCCAAGCGCCATTAGCTTGTGCTAATACATTCGCATCAAGAAAGAGCAAACAAATCGAATTTTGCTCGTACTTCAAATGAATCTACACTTAATGGTTGGGCAGAACTGAAAAATTAGAAAGTAGGAGAAAGCTCAAAAAATAAAAATAAGAAGATCGCTTCTAATGAGGTTACTTAGGTAACCTGACCAAACTAAAAATACACTCTATCTTGATAAATTCGGAGACATTAACACGTCCATTTTACAATTTCTAAAATTGATAAGATAAAAGCGAATTGTGTTGTCTATTAACCAATCACTAATAAGGAAAAAATGTAATAAGAAAATGGCGGGCCATTTTTTACAGATTGTTTGTAAAGCAATTATTCAGGGTTTGGGGGTATTGTTTTTTGTGAATATCAAGCATGTTTGTCCTTTTCTAGTGACATTAAATTTGACCATGTATGTTGGGATTTAATATAGAAATAGATTTTTTTTTGCTTCCTGTAGTACTTGTTTTGGCTATACTTGTAAAATAAGCAGCGATTTTTATCGCTAGAAAAAAAATAAAAAAAATCGACTTTTGTTGTTTTTCTAATGTCTATAGTGACGGAAAAAATCATGAATTTGCGCGTAGTTTGCACGAGAAAATTGCTAATTTCGTAAAACATTAGGCTTACCTGTAACATTTAGTCTAATTGCTTGATTGTCCTATAAAGCGAAATTGAATTTAACTAACATTGGTAGGTCTTCCTTGTTAAGGAAATAAAATTGTAAAGTATTCTTCTTGTTTTATGCGAGAAGCTAACTACAAAATAGTTGCTATGAGCCATTATTTATCGAAAAGTGTTTTTATTGTCACCTTGTTCTTTTGTTTGTTTTTAGCAGAAAAGAATGAAGCACAAAATATTATCCAGGTTGGAAATGGAATAATAGAAAATTGTAATACCTGTGCCTCTCCGATCAACATTTATTACGAGAGTTCTCGGGGGCAGGTTATATACACCCAGGCAGAATTGATAGCTGCTGGGGGTGCACCTGGACTTATTAATAAATTGGGATTCGATGTTACAGGGATTCCTGATTTTGCTTTGCCAAATTTCACCGTAAGGTTAGGCCACACTTCGGTCGCAGACACAACCAGTTTTTTGACAGATCCCACCACGCTTGTATATACCAATCCGTCTTATTTGCCTTCTTTAGGATTTGATTTACTTACGCTTGATGCGCCGTTTGTTTGGAACGGGGTAGACAATATATTGGTGGAAATGTGTTTTGATCCAGTACCTGAATATACCTCTTCTGGTATTCTTAATCACTATTCTCCGGGCCCAATAAGTGGATTTAATTATTATAGAGATGATGGTGTTTCAGTTTGTGGTGATCCAACGGATGACTACACCGGATTGAAGCCAAACATCCAATTCGAATTGGCCGCTCAAGCAGCAAATGACGCTGGTATTTATGAGTTCAACAATCCGGTAAACTTCTGTGCAGGAAACCAAGATATTCAAGTTACAGTAAAAAATTATGGTATAAATATTATCAATACACTAGATGTCAATTGGGAATTTGATGGTGTGCTGCAAACTCCATTTTCACTGACTACTCCATTGGACACGTTAGGAGGTATTGGTTCTCAAGAAGCACTTGTCACCATTGGCAACAAAAATTTTGTTCTTGGGAATAGCTACGATATTAAAATCTGGACTTCCAATCCTAACATGGTGCAGGACTCTACCAATGCAAATGATACAATTTCTTTCAATCTTGGTGCTTCTATAGCAGGAACATTTACAATTGGAGGTGCCGCTCCCGACTACACCAGTTTTCAGGACGCAATTGAAAATTTAAACGATTTCGGTGTTTGCGGACCTGTCGTTTTTAATGTTAGAGACGGAGTTTATGACGAACAAGTTGAAATCTTGAATATTTTAGGAGCGTCATCAGTAAACACAATCACTTTCCAGTCAGAATCTGGAGACAGTACCTTGGTTACTCTCCAAACATCAGCTACGAGTTTTGCCAACTACACTATACAGCTTAACAATTCAAAATACATAACTTTCAAAGGCATGACCCTGGCGGCATTAAATGCAAGCTATGGTAGGGTAGTGAATTTCTCAGGGGTTACAAATTATAATTGTTTTGAAAATTGTGTTTTTCAAGGGATTGTAACAACAAGCACATCAAGCAATTTTGCCCTTTTTAATACCGATTCCAATTCTGACAATCGATACGTCACGTTCCATAATAATCACTTTAAAAATGGAAGTTATGCCCTTATCCATTACGGGTTTTATGATCCAGGCCCAGGTGGTCCAGCAGAATTCCAAGCAGGAAATAGTTTTTCAGGAAGCCCTGATCAATCACTAGTAATAACGGACAATATTTTCGAAAATCAATATAGGTATGGGGTGTATACCTGGTACAATACCTCGCCGCTTATTCGAGGAAACGAGATTTTCTCCAATTCGACAAACGGTTTGTTTTATGGAATTTATGTCAATGGAACTAATGGTGGGTTGTATATTGAACAGAATAAAGTAAATATTGATTTGGGGGGATATGGTATTTATTTAAACCAGATTCTGGAAAGTAATATAGATAGTACATATGTAGCCAATAATTTTGTTTCAATAGGTGGACAATCTACTGCAACTGGTATCTATTTGTACAACGTAGAGAATATTGGTATCTACAACAACAACGTCAATATATATAGTACAAGTACATCTTCCTCCGCCTCTGCACTGCGCTACTCTGCCACCTACGGGAGTTCTATTCAAAACAACGTATTGGTCAATCAAGAAGGAGGTTATTCCATGTATGGTAGTTCGAGCTCAGGTACAGTTGTTGACTACAATGATCTATATTCTCCTAGCGGTAATTTTGTATATTCAGATGGTACTACCTATTCTGATTTAGCGTCTATACAAGCAATTGGTCTCAATACAAATGGTATATCAGAAGATCCGCTCTATACCTCTTTGACAGATCTGCACGTAGAGGAAGTCACCTTAAACAAAACAGGATTGCCAATCACTGTAGTCACCGAAGACATAGATGGCGAACCTAGAAATGCGAACACGCCAGATATCGGCGCAGATGAATTTACCGCGCCAGCACTAGATATGGCAGCCATCGAATTCATTTCTCCAACGACCCCCTTCACTCCTGGACAAAAGGACATCTCTATTGATATTAGAAATCAAGGAGAAGACACGATTACCGCATTAAATATCGAGTTTACACTAAATGGTGTAGCAGGAAGCACCTTCAATTGGACAGGTTCACTGGCTACCGGTGCTTCAGAAACAGTTATTGTTTCAAACGAGCTTTTTGAATTGGACTCTACTTATTCTATTACTGCTTGGACCTCCCTACCCAATGGTATGGCAGATCTAAAACCTTTAAATGATACGATTTCTATAGAAAACCTTACTCCTGCACTTTCTGGAGTATTTACTATTGGAGGTACTACACCAGATTACCCTGACTTTACTTCAGCAGTAAACGATATTACTATTAAGGGAGTTGCAGGCTCTATTGTTTTTAATGTGCGCCCAGGAGTGTACACAGAACAGCTTGTCATTACTTCTTTTCCAGGGGCAGAATGCGGTTCAAACATTGTTTTTCAGTCAGAAGATGGCGATAGTACCTCGGTTACCTTGACCTTTGCCGGGACTTCGGCAGCCAATTATGTCGTTCTTTTGGATGGAGTAGATGGTATCACTTTCAGAAATATGACATTTTCTAGTGCAGGTACCTATGCTAGAATTTTTGATTTCCGAAATGGAGCAGATTGCAATACTTTATCGAACAATCAATTGCTTGGGGTACCTACTGGGTCCACTGGCGATAATAGAGCCATTGTTTATGGCAACGGCTTCACAAATTTCAATAATACCTTTCAGAATAATTTGTTTAGTGAAGGTAGTCATGGTATTTATTTCTACGGAGCCTCAGGAAATACGTTAACCACTGGCCTGCGTATCGAAAACAACCTATTTCTGGAAAATTACTACTTTGGCCTATATATCACATATATGGATGGCACGGAGATACTAGGTAATGAATTTATAGGTACCTCTTCTTACTCTGCCTACCGACCTGTTTATGTAAGATATTCAGAACAAAACATAAAAATTAATAATAATAAAATTACCTCCGACAACCATGGTATTGGACTTTATTATTGTAATCCTGCCATTGGAGAAGCCGCAACTGTAGCTAACAATGTAGTTGTACTTAACGGAACAGGTCTGGAATATGGATTTTACATCTATAATTCTGACCGTGTCGATATGTATTATAATACAATCAACGTAAACAACACGAATAGTGGATCAAATGCAATTTATGCATATTCCGCAGGAAATATTAATATTCACAACAACAACCTGGTCAACACTGGAGGAGGTTATGTCGTTAATAATGTTTCTAGTTTTTCTAACTGGGAAGCAAGCAACAATAACCTATACACCACCGGGCCATATATTGCTTACAACGCAAGTACCCCAATAGAAACGCTTGCCGACTACCAAACAGCAACAGGCGAGTTTGAGAATTGTTATTCTGTCAATCCGCAATTTGTCAGTACCACGGACCTTCATAGTTCTGCTATCGACTTAAATGGAAACGGTATACCATTGGCAGGTTTCCCAGAAGATTATGACGGCAATCCTAGAGATCTTGTTACACCGGATATTGGTGCTTTTGAATTTTCACCACCACCTACGGATGCGGGGCTTACTTTAGTAACCAATCCAACCATTCCTTTTTTGGAGGGAAATCAGGATGTTTATGTAGCGTTAAAAAACTTCGGAGGCGACACCCTTACCGCAGTAGAAATCGAATGGGAGTATAGCACGTTCCCTAAACAACCCGTAAGTTGGTCAGGTAATTTGCCGAGTGGAGACACCACACATGTCTTCTTAGGAGTTCAGGACTTTTCCAATACGTCATTAAACGTAATTAAGGCATGGACCTCTATACCAAATGGTGTTGCCGATATGATTAATGTCAATGATACGATTGTAGAAACAGGACTAAACCCAGCACTCACAGGAACCTATACAATTGGTGGAGGAACACCAGATTTTGATGATTTCACAGAGGCTGCAAATGCTTTAGCAAATAATGGAATACTGGACTCTGTAATTTTTAATGTTCGGTCTGGGACTTATGCGGAGCAAATTCAGATTGGAGAATTGTTGGGGTCAGGATGTGATAATCCAATCACCTTTCAATCGGAGTCCGGGAATGCAAGTTCTGTTACACTTACTTTTGGTGCGAGTTCTTCCAATAATTATGTAGTACAACTGGATGGTGCTCAAGGAGTCAATTTTAGAAATATGACCATCCACGCCACAAATAGCACTTACGCAACAGCAATATCATTGATAAATGGTGCTTCTTGCAACGAATTTACCGACAATGAAATAATTGGTGCTAATACTACTTCTACCAGCACCAATAGAAATGTGATCACCATTAATGCCTCCACGATTGGCTGCGATGACAATGTTTTTAGAGGAAACTCCATCGAAAATGGTTCAAATGCAATTTATCTTAATGGGAATAGCACTGATCTTTCCTCTGGACTAATCGTTGAAAATAACGAAATAACCAACCAATACTATCGGGGCATATACCTCTCCTATATGAGAGATTTTTCTATAGCTGAAAATACAATTATTGCTAGAGATATAGCTAACTCTGGATATACAGGTTTAGAAATATCAAGTACAGCAACGAACTCCTCAATTCGCAAAAATATAATTACCTCTAGTACAGGATTTGGTCTCGAATTAAGTAGTGCATCTGCTACTTTGGCAGAGCCGATGCAGATTTCCAACAACATGATTTCCATTGGAGGAAGTAACAACAATTGTTATGGATTATACCTACGATATAGTAGCAATGTTAAACTATTTCACAACTCGGTGCATTTGGTTTCTAATAGCGTATCAAGTATAGGATTTTATACCTTTAGCAATAGCTCGCTTTCTTTCAACAACAATAGCTTTTCTTTAGAAGGTTTAGGATTAGCTTTCGATTGGTCTGGAAATTATACAGCGGATTACAACAATTATTATTCAACAGCTGCAAACTTGGGAGAGCTTGGAGGAAATCTTCAAGTAGATTTACCAGCATTGCAAGTTTATTATTCACAAGATCAAAACTCGGTAAGTGTAGATCCAGACTTTTTGTCTGCTACTGACCTGCATACCACTCAAATTTCTTTGAATGGAACAGGGACACCAATAACAGAAGTAACAGAAGACATCGATGGAGATGCAAGAGATACCAGCAATCCAGATATTGGAGCTGATGAGTTTACTCCAACACTGGTAGATGCCAAGCTTAATTATTTCACAAATCCAGTTTCTCCAATATTTGCAGGAACGAGAGATGTTGAAGTTGAACTGTACAACAATGGAGTAGAAAATATAGACAGTGTTACTGTTTTTTGGTCGGTAGATGGCAATTCGCAACCGCCATTTTTCTGGACAGATACCACTGCACTTCTATCAGGGACTTCTTCTAATTTTAAAATTGGTGATTTCACATTTTCTGGATTGCCTCCATTCAATATTACTGCTTGGGTCGATAGTCCAAATGGCCAACCAGACCAGAACTCGGCCAACGACACCATTTTTTCTGGTGATTTATATGTCGGACTTGCAGGAGATTATTTTGTCGGAGGAGCAAATTCAGACTTCAATAACTTTACAGAAGTAGCCTCTGCACTAAATACAAACGGAATAGCAGACGACGTCAATTTTATTGTAAGACCTGGCATTTACAATGAGCAAGTAATCTTCACAGACATTCCCGGTAACACCGCAGATAGACCAATAACTTTCTATTCTGAAACAGCAGATAGTTCTTCAGTTACGATTAATAATAATACTGCAGGAACTGTAACTTTCGATGGTGTTAAATACATGACGTTCCAAAATATAGGGTTTGCAAATACAAGTGGAAGAAACGTAATCTTTTCGGACACCACTTCCAATATTACCTTCGAACATTGTTTATTCCAGGGTAGGGTGATAAACTCCACAAGTTCGACCTATGCAAATCTTTATTTGGGGTCCGCTACCATTAATGATTTAGTATTAAGAAATAATACCATAAAGAATGGTAGTTCCGCAATTTATTTTGATGCTAATTTTTCACATTCGACAGGCTTAGTCATAGAAGAAAATGATATTTCCGATTTTTATTACCGTGCAATGTATATCTCAGAGTTTGACGCGAGTTTAATAAGAAATAATACAATTTCCTCTTATTCAATATATGGATCCAAGTATGGGATATACTGTAATAGTAATGATGGAGCTTACGAAATCAGTGGGAATAAAATTGAATTAAATTCTGCAAACAGTGGGATATATCTCGGCAGTTGCGGGAATGGAGCCTTTACCGGTAGCATTTTCAATAATTTTGTTCAAGCAGGAGGAACCTCTACTACCTATGGTATCCGATCGGTGTCCAACCAATATCAAAATTATTACCATAATTCTGTGAATGTTACAAGCACTGGGGCTTCAACTTACGCACTTTATCTACAGAATAATACCAACATCAATGTAATAAATAACATCCTTGCCAATAGTGGAACAGGATATGCTTTTTATACTAATTCAACTTCCTCGATCACTTCGTCAGATTACAATGATTTGTTTACAGGAGGAGCAACACTTGGATTTTATAATGGTGATCAATCAGATCTCAGTGCTTGGCAGTTAGCAAGTACTCATGATCTCAATTCGTTCTCTGTAGACCCAATGTTTGCAGGCCCAACTGACCTGCACGTTAGTCAGGCAAACCTCGATGGAAATGCAACACCAATTGCAACAATAACAATAGATATCGATGGACAATTAAGAAACGAAACCAATCCCGATATTGGAGCAGATGAATTTGGAGCTGGCCTTGCTGTAAATGACGGCGGCGTAGTAGCAATACTCAGCCCAGTAAGTGATTGCGATCTCGACACACTGGTCAATGTAACTGTTAGGATTCAAAACTTTGGTACCGATACCCTGACAGGATTTGATATCGCTTTTTCTATTAATGATACTTTGGAAGTCATTGAAAATGTAGGAACGCTTTCCATACCAGGAGGTACTAGTACTCCTTTTACGTTCAGCACCCAAATGCGATTTGATGAATTTGATCTGTACAGTTTTAATGCCTATACCCTGTTGGCAGCCGATTCAAATATCGACAACGATAGCTTAGGCGTGCGAGTACTTCAAAGATATCCTTCCATTCAAGCAATGACCTCGCCGGATGAAACCATCTGCCAAGGACAATATGCCTACTTTAACGGATCGGGTGGAAGTACTTATCGTTGGAGATACATTCCAGGAGGTAGTATTTTTTCTTATTCTAGCAACACCTACAGAAATCCAAGTGTGACTACTTCTTATGAACTGGAAGCAATCAGCGTTTATGGATGTAGTTCGAGAGATACAATTACAATAAATGTAGATCCAAGACCAACAACACCAACAATTACACAAACAGGAACATTCTCAACCTGTTCAGATGATACAATAGTACTAACTTCCAGTATTGCTGAAAATATTTTTTGGAACACTGGTGCAATTACACCCTCCATATTTGTTACCCAACCCGGTTATTATTCGGTTACACATACAGATACTATAACGGGATGTACTGCCGTTTCGACAAGGACGATCTCCGGTTCTCCTACACCATATTTAAGTGGTCCTACTAGCATCTGTGAAGGCTCGTCTGCTACAATTTCAGTTATTAATGGGTCTACTTATCTTTGGAATACTGGCGCTGTTTCTTCGGGAATAACAGTTAGTCCGACTACAAGTACTACTTATTCTGTTACCGTTACCAATTCGCAAGGGTGTACTTTTGTGAGGTCGAGAACAATCTCCGTTTCACCTGTTTTGCCACCTCCCGTCATTGTTGATATAACAGAAGATACAAGTGTTTGTTATGGAAAATCAATAAGACTAGAGGTGATGGGGAATGCGACCAATTATAATTGGAGCAATGGACAGTATGGAAGATTCAATTATGTGAGTCCTACAAATACAACAACGTACTCTGTTACTGCCTCCAATGGAGCTTGTAGTTCTGGTACGGATGTAGAAAGTGTAACAGTTACCGTCTTGCCGATTCCAGTATCCCCAATTATTGTGGCTACAGGGTCCTCGACACTGACTTTCTGCGATGCGGATTCCATTTTATTAGTTTCCTCAAATTTCCCGGATTCTATTATTTGGTCAACAGGTGCTACGGCACAGTCTATATGGGTGTTCCAACCAGCTACATATTCTGTATCACACATCAATACCTACGGTTGCCCTGCGACCAAGGATATTACCCTGATCGACCCACCGAATCCGTACATCACTGGAAACACAACAATTTGCGAAGGAGAAACGGCTAATTTAGTAGTACAAAATGGGCTGACTTACAGTTGGAATACTGGAGATACCGACCAGTCAATATTCGTAACACCTAATGTTAGTACAAGATATTATGTGGACATCACCAATTCTTCAAATTGTACGTATCAGGATAGTATAGATGTTACCGTTATCCCTGTACCAGAAATTACGAGTATCACACAAGACTTGACAACATGCTCTGGTGATTCTGTTACACTAACTGTTGATGGTACTGCACTAGAGTTTATCTGGAGCACAGGAGAAATAGCAAGTTCAATTAATGTAAATCCGTTGGTAACAACTACCTACACGGTCAATGCATACAATGGTGTGGGCTGCAATCAGTTTGATGACGCTGCGGTCACCATAACAACATTACCATTACCAACAAGACCAGTTATAACACCTGATCAGGATACAATAATCATTTGTGAAGGAGGTGCTATCGCATTAACATCGGATATTACTACAGATATTTACTGGTCAGATGGAGCGACCGCTGCTTCCGTAACTGCTGTTATGCCTGGGACATATGTTGTTACTCATTTCGACAACAATGGTTGTGAAAACAGCGATACGATTGTAGTAGAATTCCCACTTGAACCGGTACTATCTACGAATATCACAGGCACAACAATTTGCGAAGGAGATGCAATCACAATTAGCGCTTCAAATGGAGATACTTACTTATGGAGTACTGGCGCTTCTACCATGTCGATTACTGAATCACCATTGGTGACAACGACCTATTACACGACCATAACAAACATTCAAGGTTGTAACTATACTAAAGCAATTGAAATTGAAGTGATCCCCGCTACAACCATTGTAGGACAAGTTTCTAATATGGTGCCCGCGGATGCTATAGGTGATGTAGCTGCTCCGATCGCCTTTAGTTGGGCGCCTGGAGCGAATGCAACAAGCTATGATCTATATGTTTGGGATGCCACAACTGGTCAACCTTCCACGCCTTTCGTAGGAAACTTGACCCAAATCAACTACATAACGACATCTGCAAACAGCAGTAGTTTAGTTTCAGGTGCTACTTACAATTGGAGAGTAGTCGCTAAGAACTTATGCATGGAAACACCTGGTCCGATTCAAACATTGACTATGCGTGATTTCCCGGATTTGACGATTGGAAATGTCCAGGCGCCTCCAACTGCCTTCTCTAGTCAGAATGTAGGAGTATCCTATGAAGTGAGTAATATTGGAAATGGAAATACGCTTGTTCAATGGAGTGACGCAGTATACTTGTCTGCAGATAGCGTTTTAGATACGAACGTAGATTTCTATTTAGGCGGTATCGCCAATCAAAGTTTCCTTGCCAGTGGATCAAGTTATTCTCAGTCTGGGACTGTTACGCTGCCAGATGGTGTATTTGGGCTCTATTATTTCTTTGTAGTGGCGGATGGGTTTAACTCCATTGCAGAAGCAGATGAAACGAATAACTCAGACTTCAAATCACCAGCTTCGGTTATTGATTTGACTCCACCGCCAGATCTTCAAGTGAGCAACGTCATTTCTCCTCGAAATGTATTCTCAGGCACAACTGTAGACGTATCCTGGACAACTACCAATGAAGGAGGAGGTAGCTCCATTGTAGGTACTTGGAAGGACAGAATCTATTTTTCTGAAGATGAAGTATTTGATGAAAACACCGCAAATTTCCTTGGAGACCTGCAACATACTGGTGTACTTGCATCTGGTACTTCCTACAATGCTGTTATGCCAGTAACGATTCCAAACGGTATATATGGCAAATACTATTTCCATGTAGAAGCGGATCAAAATAATAAGGTATATGAATATGTATATGAAGAAAACAATGTTGGTACGGGAGATTCCATAAATGTGATTCTTACTCCTCCAACCGATTTTGTGATTATAAATACCAATACACCAGCAACTGCTGGTATTCGGGAACCAATTGCAGTCGAATGGACTGTGCAAAATCAAGGAGGGTCCGGTCCAAATTCTCCGGTTTGGATTGATCGAGTATATTTAACTTCTGATTCTGTATTTTTAAATTCCCCCTACAGCAATTATTTAGGTGGTACTTCAGAAAATGGAACAAGTATGTTGCCAGGAGAGACGTATACCAGAACTACTACGGTTTCTATACCTGATAATCTTACCGGCAGATATTACCTACAAATAAAAACAGATAATTCTAACCAGGTTTATGAATACATCAATGAAGGGAATAATATGGTCACCATCCCGATTGATATCTTTCATCCTGATTTAACGGTAGTGAATATTACCAACCCTGCAGTAGATACCGCAGGCAAAATGATAGACATCTTCTATGAAGTGAAAAATGTCGGACCAGTAGATGTGAGAACAGAATCCTGGAAAGATCAGATTTTAATCTCCAATAGTCCTGTTTATGACGATGAGTTGGTAGAAATTATTGGCGAAGTTTCTACACCTACCAACACCCTGGAGGTAGATAGTTCTGTCTACAATCAAGTTACCGTTATGATTCCTAACGGATATGACGGCACCTATTACCTCTATGTTGATACCGACTACAAAGATCGTGTATATGAAGAAGGTGATACACTTAACAATAGAATAAGAAGTAATACTAGTATTGATGTCACTCTTGGTCCTTGGGCAGACTTAGCAGTTACCGATGTTACATTACCAGATTCCATTTTAGCAGGATCTACTATTCCAATGTCTTATATTGTTGAGAACATGGGAATGGCAGACGCGACTGGCGGATGGGCCGATGATGTATATTTGTCAGCAAACCCAGTATGGGTACACCCGGATAGCGCCATCCAATTGACTCAATATCTAATTGGAGCAACTGACACTTTAGCAGTGGATTCGATGTACATGGATACTACCATGATTCAAATTCCAATGCTTCAAGGTGGCCTAGCAAATAATACGTGCTATGTTTATGTCTTTACAGATGGAAATGATGCGATCTATGAACGTTTCGACACCCTAAACAACATAATGGGAAGTCCGGTATTTGTCACTGCACCAGAAATGGATTTGAGTGTTCGATGCTTCATGACGGTTACAGAGGCAATGACTGGTGACACTATACCGGTAAGATGGATCAACGAAAACCTAGGAGATTATACTGCATTTGAGAATTACTGGTATTGGTATGATGGACTTTATCTTTCAACAGATACCATCTACGATCCTACAGATGTATTCGTATTTGACTGGGCAATCTTCGGTGATAGTATTAATACCAATGAATATGTAGTCGAAGGAGAAAGTGCTGTGCTCCCTGAAAATTTATTTGGAGATTATTACTTATTTATGGTAGCAGACCACACAGAGATAACCAATGATATCGATTATAACAACAATGCTACAACCAGAATACTACAAAATGTCCTGGTAAGAGATTCTTCAGGAGCACCAGAACCAATAACAATAACTTTGCGTGACCCATCTGACTTAACAATATCTACCTTCGAAGTGCCAGTAACAGGTACTGCCGGACAACCTATTGATATCGTCTGGACAATTACCAATCAGGGGACAGGACCTACTTACGGTTCTACATGGAATGATAAATTCTTCTTGTCCAGTGATTTTGTACTGGATAATGATGACGAAGTGTTGGGTAATTTAGCAAGAATTGGTGAGTTGGCAGCAGGCGCCTCTTACACAGATACAATTCAAGTGTTCTTGCCGGCTTCTGCTGTTGGGAATTATGTGGTACTTATGAAGACGGATGTAAATAGTGTAATCTATGAACACCTGGCTGAAAATAATAACGAATCCAGTTCATTGATAAATATCGTTCAGCCGCCACCATCAGATTTGATTGTCACGAGTATCAATGCTCCAGCAATGGCTTTTGCAGGAGGAGAAATCACATTGGATTGGAACATTAAGAATATTGGTGTTAATCCTGCCACAGGTGTGATGAGCGAAGCTATTTATTTCAGCGAAGACAATGTGTTTGATGTTTCTGATGTCCTAATGACCACTGAACAACTGACTATAAATCTTGCTCCTAATACGGAAGAAACACATACCGTTACTGCTTCATTGCCAGGATTGGCATTAGGCGACTACTACGTCATCGTTCAAACAGATGTTTTGAATAATATCTTTGAAACGGTAGATTCGAACAACGTACTAGCCTCTATCAACCAAGTAAATGTTGACGTAAAAGAATTGGTCATTGACACCCTTGAAAATACCACCCTGGGCAATGATTATCCAATCTTCTACCAAATCGTAGTACCAGACTCGCTCACAGGAGAAAGTTTACTAATAGACCTTGCAAGTTACAATGCACTGAATAGCGGAAATGAAATGTATCTAAGTTTTGGCGAAGTGCCGGATAGATCAAATTTCGACTACAGTCATGATGATATCGTTCAAGGAAACCAAGACTTAGTAGTTCCTGTTCTGCAACAAGGTATTTATTACCTTGCAGTCTACGGTGGTTCATCAGCAAGTGATCAAACCATTGACTTACTGGCGTCTATTTTGGAGTTTGAAATCAGGGAAGTCTCTGCCAATGTTGGAGGAGATGCAGGATCTATTACTGTTAAAATTGATGGATCTAAATTTATAGAGGGTATGACTGCCAAACTGGACAATCCTGCGCTTGGTACAATTATCTCTACTGACATCCTCTATATAGATCCTACAGTCATCTACGTAACCTTCGATCTCAATGGAGAAGCACTCGGATTGTATGATGTAATTCTAGAAAAACCAAGTTTAGAAACGGCTCTTTTACAAGATGGATTTACTATTGAAACAGGAACAGGAGAGGTGTTGCTAAAGAATGTTCTTCATCCTCCAAATGCACGGTTTAATAGAATTGTAGCCATCACTATTCAGTTTACAAATGGCGGGAACAATGACCTTGATATTCCAATTAGAAGGCTTGTATCTCTAAGGGATGCACCACTGTCATTTTCGACATCAGGACTTCAATACGGCATTAAGGATTTATATATGGAGTTTAGAGAATTAGGCGGTCCACAAAATGTCTTACGACCTGGTGGATTAGGAGCCTATACTGTATATTCCAGAGCAAATACATCACAACGACTGCGATTCAGAATTCTGGATTAAAGCATTTAATTAATTGAAACGAGAATTAAATTAAAATAATAGCCATGATTAAGCTATTCTATAAAACAGATTTGAAAGCCCTTTTAGCCCTAATGATTTTCGGATTCTTAGCGCTAAATGTAGACGGTCAAATCACCTTTAGTTATCAGGAACCTTCTTGTGTTGGAGAGTCAGACGGCTCGATAACAGTACAAGTTAATAATGGTAATCCTCCCTATCAATATTCAAAAGATGGTGGCGGATTTCAAGGGTCCAACTTTTTTGACGGGGTGGAGGCCGGAAGCTATGAGATAACCGTAAAAGACAGCAAAGATTGCGAAGGCTCAGAGACCGCTACCCTGGAAGATCCGGAAGGCGAATTCAACTTGCTAATAGCAGGAGGAGGCAAGCGAACCATTTGTGACGGAGATCCTGTCGAGGTAAATCTAACAGCCTCTGCTGATTGCCCGGACTGTACACTGACCTGGTCAACAGGAGAAACAGGTGGAGCAATAACGGTCACCTCAGGTGGCACATATTCTGTTACCGCTTCCAAAGACGGCGCAGACTGCGATGAGAAAAAATCAACAACCGTAGAGATCGATCAGGATGACTGCGATGACGACGATGATACTGATGATGACGATGATATCGACATCCCAATTCCCCATGCCGTTGATCCAAACGACATAATCGGACCAATCGGTGTCGGACCAGAACGCTGGGTGTCAATAAACGATGTACTAGACTATACAATACGTTATGAAAATGATCCCAAATACGCCACAGCGCCTGCGCAAAAAGTAATTATTACACACGCGCTTGATCCAAAAGTAAATATCTATAGTTTCCGATTAAGTTCTTTTGGTTTCGGATCATTCGTTTTTAATGTGCCGCCAAATAGCACGTATCATTATGAGCGATTAGATGTTATTGACTCACTAGGCGTTTATGTTGATTTTACTGCTGGGTTTGATGTAGTAACACATGAAGCCTTCTGGATTTTAGAATCGATAGATCCTTTAACTGGGTTGCCTCCGGCCGATGCATTGATTGGATTTTTACCAGTCAATGATACTGCTGTAAATCGATTTAATGATACCATCCCAAAAAGGGGAGAAGGGTTTGTTAGTTTTAGCGTAAGACCTAAAGATACCGACGTTACCAGAGATACAATTTTTGCTGATGCCTCTATCGTTTTTGATATTAATGCTCCAATCGTAACACCAACCATTTTCAATACGGTAGACGCCTTTCCTCCTATGAGTATGGTCGATCCACTTGACGCTGTTTCAGGGACCACGATTGATCTGAACTGGACAGGGTTTGATGATACAGGAGGTTGTGGGCTCGATTTTTATGATCTCTATGTCTCTGAAGATGGTGGGCCATTTACCGTCCATCAAACAGGAATCATGGATACGACTTATCAGTTTGTTGGGGTGGATGGGGTCGCCTATTCCTTCTTTACAAGAGCAACAGACTACGTAGGAAATCAGGAACCACTTAAAAACGGACCTGACGCAACAACCATTGCTCAAGATCGAATACAGCTTTTCTTAAAGGCCCTGCTGGAAGGAAGCTATGTTGGATCAGGCATGATGTCCACTACCCTCAATTCGAATTTACTGATACCAGAAAACCAACCTTTTGGAGGATATCCCTGGAATTATTCTGGAATGGAAATAGTGACCGATTTTCCCCCTAATGTTACAGACTGGATATTAGTCACAACAAGGGCGGACGAATCCAATACGACCTCCGTAGATACAGTAGCAGCATTGTTGACCAATGATGGAAATATCATTGATATCGACGGGACAACGCTCAAAATGGCCATGACCAATCCAGTAGATAGTTTTTATGTTTCTATCTATCATCGAAATCATGTTGGTGTGATGTCCAGCAATAAAATTGGTAGGAATACTACTGGCGTTTTTTCTTATGATTTTACAGGTGATTATTCTAATACGTTTGGTGGTCTGACTGGAATAAAAGATTTAGGAGGAGGATATTATGGAATGATTAGTGGAGATTATAATGGGAATGGGCAGGTTCAAAATTCAGATTACAATTCTATACTCCCAATGATCGGTTTACCCGGATATTTGCCAGGAGATTTAGATATAAATGGTGAAGTTCAAAATGTTGATATACAAGATTTCTTAAGACCGAATATTGGTCGGGGAGCATTGTTTCAATATTAATTAAGGATTGAATAGTTTTAAAACTCATTTTTGAAATGAAAAATATACCACAAATGCTTTATAAGCAAATTTTAAGTATCTGTTTTCTGATAGCGCTGTTCGGTGGAACGGTATTGGGACAAGCTGGCCCAGATCAGGACGTTTGTGAAGGAGAGTCTGTAACACTTGGTACGGAGAATTCCTCTGATAAGTGTTATATATGGGAACCAACCACTGGATTAAGCGATCCTAGATCTGGTATGCCTGAAGCAAATCCAACGGAAACAACAACCTATACCTTAACGGTGATAGGGAGTAACTTTTCAAGTAGGACGACTGACCAGGTAAAAGTGACTATTGTCGATTTAGAGTCTGTATCTGCAGAACCCAAAATATGTTGCTGGAAAAAAGGAGACCCAATAACAAAAGATCAGTTCGAAATTACCATAGATCCTCCAAGTGTGAAAAGTCAGATTGAGGTGTCCGTCCTTTCTCCTACTACAGCTCCTGCTGTTACTTTTGCAACAGGTGAAGTAGAGGTGACCTTAAGAGTTACCTGCGGTACAAATACAGAAGACATTACTACAACCATAAAAGTAGTAGATGAAGATTTTGAAATTAGCCATACTCCTACAGAGTTTAGTGGAGATATTCTTGAAAGTAAATTACAGCGGTTTGCGAGTTATTTACCTGGTCCTTGTACACCATCGGTTTCTATATCTGGAGGATTAACTTTTGCTGGAGGAAAACTTTGTTGCCCAGATGGTAGTGAGTGCATTAAATCCTACTTTAAGCCTTCTGGAAGTGCGAGCCTTGCCGGTGGAATATCATGTGCGCTTCCTGTCCCTTACAGAATTCCTTATGTTGCAGAGGCAAACATTATTGTTGGAGTTGGATTAAATGGAGCGGCCGAAGCCTCCATAAAAACTGGATGTACACCGGAGGAGAATGAGTTTTGTTTTGAACTGAAAGCAGGAGGTTCCATCACTGGAGGTGTTGGGGTTGATGTGCTCGGTGGTAAATTAATTGAAGCACAATTAGTAGTCATTGGTAGTGCCTCGTTCCCTGTACTAAAAAAGTGTAAAGGATCGCCAACAGAAACTTTTGGTAGCCTTTGTGGGAAAGTAGATGTTGAGGGATCTGTTACCTTTGCTTCTTTTTATTCTAAAAAAGTTGCTGTAAACGTAGTTTCGCAAAGATGCTGGTAGCTATTATTTAAAATATCATTAATTCAAAGTGATTATATAATATTGAACAATGAATAGATTTATTAAGAGTCAAAAAGTGTTGAATTGTTGTTGGATTTTAGCAATTATGTTGCTGGCTAATTCGGCGCTATTTGCTGATTCATCCAATGAAGAAAGTGGTAATGATGCAATCATTACTTTAGATACCTTTCCTGACTTTATGCCTGGAGGTATTTTGTTGGCAATTCCTATTGATACTTCTGGTTTTGAACAGGACTCCATCAATAGAATTTGTGATAGCTTATTTCTATACCCCGTAGATGGGATTGTATTTCCTGATTCAATGTCTGGTTTGATTGATCCAACTATTGGTGCACAACCATTTAACACTAGATCTTCCCCATTTGAAGCAATGTGCCAGATGTTAAATGCCTACCATACAGGAAATATCAATAACGCAGTAGGACTTTACCCGCCACCAGATCAGGCAGAAATCAATACGATATTAGCCGACCCTACAATTGAAGCAAGATACAATAGCTACATATCTTCTATCGATCAAATGTATGTCCGTCTGGCCTACGATTTTGAATCTGGATACGTAGTATTAGCAGATCTGAAGTTTGATTCAGGTGAACGATTTCTTACTCCTTATTTTCTTCAGGAAATTGCTGGAGAATGGTACGTTTGCGTCAAAGAAGATTCAGCAGCGCTTGGTTCAAATCTAGGAATTTATCTTGCTAATGGTGATTTCGATGGTTTAGTGGTATCCTCTGATATGGATGGAGACGGAGTGCTCAACTCCACAGATAATTGTGCTTGTGATTCTAATAGTACTCAAACGGATTCAGATAGTGATGGTTTTGGAGATGTCTGTGATTATTGTCCTAACGATGCCGCTGTTTCGCAGAATGATCCTGATGAAGATTTACTAGGAGATGAATGTGACAATTGCCCTAATTTGTTCAATCCTGACCAATTGGATTTTGACAACGATGGTATTGGAGATGTTTGTGATTTGGATATGGATAATGATACCTTGGACAATGCGGTGGATAATTGTCCAATGATTGCTAATATGATGCAAGAGGATGCTGATGGTGACGTGGTCGGAGATGTTTGTGATAACTGTCCTTCGGTCGCCAATAACGACCAATCGGATATTGATGGCGATTTCATCGGAGACCTTTGTGACCCGGATATAGATGGCGATTTATTGCTTAATGCAAATGACCCTGATATGGATAATGACGGGATATTAAATGCAGTAGATGTATGTCCAATGACCCCCAATCCTGCTCAACTAGATGCCGATAGCGATGGGATTGGAGATGTTTGCGATAACTGTCCGAACAACTCCAACGCCAATCAGAATGATTTGGATGGTGATGGAGAAGGTGATGCCTGCGATTTTGACGATGACGCTGACGGTATTCCCGATATGAATGACAATTGCACAAGAGTAGAAAATATTGATCAAAATGATACCGATACCGATATGTTCGGAGATGCCTGCGATAACTGCCCAGAAGTAGCAAACGTCGGCCAGCAAGACTCCGACTCCGATGATGTCGGTGATCCATGTGACAACTGCCCAAGTGTTGCCAATACCGCACAAGTAGATACAGATGGTGATACATTAGGCGATGCTTGCGATAATTGTCCCTACAATGCAAACCTTGATCAGTCAGACGGAGATACGGACACTGTTGGTGATGCTTGCGATAATTGCCCAGCTGTTCAGAACACAAATCAATCTGACACAGACGGCGATGGCATAGGTGATGCCTGTGATACCAACTAAACCATAATTTATTAAAAACTTAATAGGAATTATAAATTGACCTTCTGCATAAAGTTCCCTAATTTTGTAAGAATTAAAACTACCACAATGCTAAATATCATAAAATTTGTTTCTGTAATAATATGCTCATTAATCCTTTCCTGCTCACTATGGGCAAGTGATGTGAAATTTTCATTTCAAAACGCAACTATTACAACAGACGCAGGCGTTCAGTACTACGAAGCTGACGTACTCATCTCCAGTCAAACAACAACAGGAGCTTTCTACATGTCTTCTGGTCAAATTTATCTCAACTATAACGAAGCTGCATTTGGGCAAAACATCTCTGCAAATAACAATATGGAGATTGAGTATCCTTCTTCAGATTATTTACTAAATCTTAAAGATAATGTCGCTGGAGTTTTAAAAGTATACTCAGATCCAGTTATCAACGATAATACAACTAGTCGCCTTAGTGTCGCTTGGCAGCAAGACCGCGCAGGAAATTGCATCTCCATAGAGATCACTGATACTCCAGTAGCTCTATTTCACCTCAAGTTGAAGTATATGGCAGGCGCAGAATCTGAGGCAGCAGGTATCTGCTTCGAAACAGGTTCTGTTTTCGTAAACCAAACCTATACTATCTGTGGCGATTTGACTGGGACTTGTACTTATCTGCCTGCAGATTGTGTTAATTTCCCTGGGGCCTTAATTACTAATGAACAATTCGACTGTTCTGGAGCTAATGTGTGTGGCAGTTTACAAGTAAACGCCGGAGGTACTCAACAAATTTGTGCTGGCGAATCAATCACGCTTGGAGCATCTCCTACTGCTAGTGGTGGCAACGGAAATCTCTCTTACTCTTGGTCCCCCACAACGGGACTTAGTGACGCTTCTATCGCCAATCCTACAGTTACTCCTTCTGCCAATATCACTTACACCTTAACTGTTCTTGACGACTTCAATTGCGAAGTAACTCAAGCGGCAATGATTACTGTAAATCCACTTCCTTCATTGACTTACAACGTTACTCTTGCTTCTGGAACAAGTGCTGCAGATGGGGTCATAGAACTAATTATCACAAATGGTACCGCCCCCTTTAACCCTGTGTGGGCAGACGGAGGAACAGGCATCATACGGTCAGATTTAACGCCTGGTATTTATGATGTGGAAATTTTTGATGCAAACAATTGCTCCACTTCCGCATCGATTACAGTCGGAATGGATTCTTCTACTGATATAGAAGAAGTTGAATGGCTGCAAGTAATGTCTATTTTCCCTAATCCTGTAAATGAATTGATGACACTACAGGTAGAAAGTGAACGACCTGTTGCTGTTAATTTCGAAATTGTAGATGTACTAGGGCGTGTGCTGATTTCTGAAGCAGCCACCATAGAACAAGGATCAAACTCTTTTGAAATCAAAACTAAAAGATTGAGCAACGGAAAATACTTCCTTCAAATAACACTTGATGGAGAGGATGCGCTTGCCGTTGAGCCGTTCGTAAAGGTAAAAGATTAAGAAAAAACGATAGTTGAATTAGCACTATTAGCAATTGGCATTCATCCTAACTGGGTGAATGCCAATTGTATGTCTACGTCAATTATTTAATTCATTTCTAGATCGTTAAAAGATGTTTTCTCGCTACAAAGTGGGAGAAAACATAATTTTTCGTTATTTTAGTAAGCACTTAATTTATAAATTCTGACTAAACCGATCAGAAGCAATAATGTTCCTGACAAAGTTTTTATAAACTTTCCCTTATTAAACTACTCAAGATGAAAACTTTCTTACCTACCCTTGTTTTTTGTTTTCTTGTTGTTTTTGGCAGCAACGCCCAGTTCAATCAGATCGAATTACGTTTTTTTGATAGTAATACAGGGTTGGCTGTTACTCCCGAAAGTGTCCAAATAACCGATCTGTCAGACAATTCTACAGCGCTTGAATTAAATGAAAGGACTCTTGGCGAACGTACACCCTATGATTTAGATCTTACAAAATTAAAGCCATCTGGATATTCCATTTATGTAGACAAAAAAGGATACGCTCCAATGGGTACTTATATAGAATCTGATAATGCTTCCATTGGCTATGTCAATTTTTATCTGGAGAATTATTCCCCTCCTAAAGAACTTAGCGGTGCCACAATCACCAAAAAACAACGAGTAAACGAAACACTAATTGTCGGATATACCGCAGATGAAAATGGAAAACCAATAGCAAACGTTTCCATTACCTCCAATGATAAACGATTTCAAACTACCTCCGATCAAACAGGGTATTTCGAAGCCTACCTTCCAGTAAACATTGATAATGAAAAAGTGAGCCTTTCGTTTAAGAAAAATGGCTTTGAAACACACCTGCGGGAAAACGTCATGCTCTGGTCAAAAGGATCATGGACCTTCCAAATCAAACTAGCACCAGGTACTGGAGTCAACCGACAAGCAGATAGGAGATCAGCAGCTTCGTCACCACAAATCAAAGAAGGCTTTAAAGACAGCAACCTCAAATACCCAAACCTACACACCTCCTATGTCAATAGCATGAAACTGGCATGCCTGCCGACTCAAATTCGCGTAGGAACGGGGTGCAGTTGCAGTAGTTGTGGAGGAGTCGACGTCCATACTGTTCAAAATTATGTTAAGCGGGTACTTCCTCATGAGTGGATTGTTTCCTGGGCAAATTGGAATGGAGGTCTAGGTATTAATTCCTTACGAGCAGGTTCTGTTAGTATTCGGAGTTATAGTTCCTGGTTTGCCTTCAACCCGATCAACAGTAGCTATGATATTTGTAGCACGACTTGTTGTCAAGTATATCAAAATTCAACGAATGCCCAAGCCAGCGCCGCTGTTGATGCGACGGACGGATGGGCAGTCACCTACACCAATGGTAATGTAGCCAGATCCGAGTACTCGGCAGAAAACAATGACTTTAGCCCAACGACCTCTTGTGGCAATAATTATACAGGACCAAATACAACAGGAACCAACTGTATTTATGATCCAGTCTGTTCAGGACGAGCACGTTTCGGTCATGGTCGGGGTATGTGCCAGTGGGGTACTGCCAGATGGGCTGCTGGTTGGACAAATGGAAGCGGTACAACACATAGTTACGGCACAAAAAGCTGGCAGGATATTGTTACTCATTATTACCCGGATTACATTTTTCAAAATTGCGGTTGCGCTCCAAATCAAACACTTTCAGGTACGCTTTCGGGGTCAAATGTTATTGTAGCCGGACTTACAATCAATACGACCAACGTTATTCCCAATGGAGCAAGTGCCGACATAACCGCTGGGACTTATGTGCAGATGAACCCTGGCTTTGATGCACAAACAGGAGCAATTCTTGATGCCTACATTCAGGGATGTACCAATTTTAATAAACAAGCCAATCCTACTTCGCCGACTCCTACGATCCAGGAAGCCCCTGCTGCTGGACCAGGACCACAACCAATTAAGGATTAGAATACTTATTTTGATGGAAGAAAGAATTATGACAGTACACCCTCAAGGAAAAAAAGGGGTAAACATTCTAAAAAGCAAGTACGACCAAATAGCACAATTTATCCTCGATACAATTGAAAAGGAGGGGGCAATTACTTATCAGGAAGTATCCGATAGAGCAGAAACCCAACTAGGGCCTACCTTCGATGGTAAAGTGGTTTGGTATGTTGTTTCCGTAAAATTAGACCTGGAAGCAAGAGGCATAATCGAAAGAATCCCAAAAACCAGCCCTCACCAACTAAGACTCATCAAGAAATAAGAAAGGGGCATTAGTTAGAAATAGAATTTCTTCTAAAACTCCGGTAATTACCGATGCCGAAATTGCAAGAATAAAGTGTTTAGTTATAGTTTGGGGCTTCCCCTTTGGGTCGGGTCATCCGCTATTATGTGCTCATTTCATTCCGCGCATACCGCTTCTACCCCTAAGCCACGCAAAATAAAATAGTTATTGGTAATTAAGTTATTGGGGGGTAGATTCAATTCAAATGGTGTAGGGGCAAATCATCATTCGCCCTCTGGCGATTGATTAAGTTGATTAGTGATTGTTTTTATTGCACAAAAAGTCCCTCTGGCCCTTACTAATAATCATCGCTTCGATATGATGAGTCCTTCTAAAAGCCTCCTTCGTGCTAAAAGCCACCAGCATTACTCGCCTTAACCTCCAAAACCGTAAACGTACAAGTACTAGAAACAGTATTACAAGGCCCAATAGTCAAAGTATAAGTCAATGTCAACGGCACATTTCTTGGCATAGTCAAAGGATCGAAATAGGCATTTCCGCCAGGAGAAATATTCCCCTGCAAGTACTGTGCAGCCGATCCGCTAACCGAAGCAGAAACAAGATTCACTGTAACAGGATTCTGATCATTAAAGTTACAGGCAAATGTTCCATCACAAGTTCGCAATGTCGTAGGACAATTAAAGGTTGGAATTGGTGTCCCATCCAGAGTGACGGTTGCTGAGCAAGTAGACATATTACCAGAGGCATCCATTACCGTTAAAATCACCGGAGTCACTCCACTATCTGTACAGTCAAAGACTGTTTTATCCAGTGACAAAGAAGTAACTGCACAATTATCAGAAGATCCATTATCAATATCAGCTGCAGTAATGGTCTGACTCCCATTTGCACCAAGCGTGATCGCCAAATTCTGACAATTAGCAGTAGGAGCTATTTCATCGACTACCGTGACGTCAAAGGAGCAAATTACTGGCCCATTGCCAGCCATGTCGGTATATGCGTAGGTTACTGTTGTTGTGCCTAACGGGAAGGTGCTCCCACTAGTAAGTCCACTTATTAAAGTTCCGGTGAGTACCGTCCCGTCGCAGTTATCATTAAATATTGGAGTGGCGTAGTTGACCAGAGCAGAACATCCACCCAGCGTGGTGGGCTGTTGAATAGTAGTTGGGCAAATAGTAGTTGGCAATTCTCCATCAGCGATCTCCACATCAAAGGAACAGGAAGCTGTATTTCCTGAACCATCTGTGACCACAAATGTATTGGTCGTAATACCAACAGGGAAAATCGATCCACTAGGCAATCCTGCTGTCTGTGTTAAGGTTTCCCCTGGGCAGTTGTCATCAGTGGAGACGGAATAATTTACTATTGCGTCACAACTGCCAGGACTGCTATTCATTACAATGGGTGCAGGACAAATAATTTCCGGGGTTTCCCCATCAAGGATCGTTACCTCAAAAGAACAAGTAGCAGTGTTCCCAGCAGCATCCGTTACCATAAAAGCATTTATAGTGGTTCCAATCGGAAACATTGCACCGCTCGCCAATCCTGCAGTTTGTGTGACCATCTGACCAGGGCAATTATCTGAAGAACTAACCGTGTAAGTGATCACCTTGCTGCATTGGCCAGGATCCGCATTTTGCGAAATAGGCGCTGGGCAAGATAGGGTAGGAGCAAGTTGGTCTGTTATTGTAATGGTCGCATTGCAAGATGCACTAACTCCAAAAGGATCTGTCACAGTCAAAACGACAGTTGTTGTTCCAATTGGATAAGGCCCGGTTGGAGCTACAGTATAGAGCAGTGTTTCCATTTCAGGATCAGAAGATCCATTATCGAAGTCAATGGCATCCGCGATACCTTGGCAATTCATGTCTGCTGGAAGAGTTAGATTTTGGCAAACTGCAGTTGGAGGTAGATTACAAGGATTGGTGTCATCGGCAATTGTTACAATACTTTGACAGCTAACCATATTTCCCGAGGCATCCGTTGCTTTAATTACCAGCGTAAAAGACTGTCCTACATCATCACAATCGAAGTTCGTCTGACCACTGACCACTTGAACTACAGGTGGATTGCAATTGTCTGAAAAAGAAGTAGTCAAATCATTTACAGTAACTACTTTAATTGAATTCGGGTCAAGCTGTACGGTTAAGTTTGGAATACAATTCAGGACAGGAAATTCATCATCCGTTACCGTTACATCAAATGAACAGCTGCTTGTGTTTCCTGCAGCATCTGTAAGTACAAATGTATTAGTAATCGTACCAATTGGAGCAATCGTACCGCTTAGAATTCCTGAAGTTTGCTGGACAGTTGTGCCAGGACAATTATCCGTTGGCGGAACGTTGAACGTAATCAAAGAGCCACACGCTCCAGGATCTGCGCTTCTAGTAATAGCAGGTGGACAACTTGCGGTAGGATCCTCATCATCTACAATGGTAACGTCAAAAGAACAAGTAGCAGTATTCCCAGCTAAATCAGTAACCATGTATATATTTGTAGTAGTACCAACCGGAAAGACCGAACCACTAGCAAGGCCACTTGTAAGCATAACAGTTTCTCCTGGGCAATTGTCCGTAGAAGTTACGGTATAGTTTATAGTAGCTCCACAGACCCCAGTATCAACTCCCTGACTAATTGCTGCAGGACAAGAAATGGTTGGGTTTTCATTATCAATGATAATCACGTCAAAAGAACACGTTGCAGTGTTCCCCGCGACATCTGTTACAACAAAAGTATTGGTAGTTGTTCCTACTGGAAAATTCGCACCACTTGCCAAACCAGTGGTCTGCATGACCGTTTGCCCCATACAATTATCCCCAGAAGTGACGTTATAATTTACAATTGTACCACAGTCGCCTGGGGTGTTATTTTGTGTTATGTTAGAAGGACAGGAAATGGTCGGGTCTTCATTATCACTTATTATTACCTCAAAAGAACAGGTAGAAGTATTGCCAGATGCATCAGTTACAAGAAAAGCATTTGTAGTAGTACCAATTGGGAACGTCGCCCCGTCAGGGAGACCAGCCGTTTGTGTTATTTGCTCCCCAGGACAATTGTCAGAAGTGGTCACCGAATAATTTACAACAGCGCTACAAGAACCAGGCACTACTGCTTGATTAATAGTCGCCGGGCAATTAATTACGGGATCTTCAGTATCACTAATTGTTATGTCAAACGAGCAGGTGATCGTGTTGCCAACTCCATCAGTTACTGTAAAAGAGTTGGTCGTTGTACCAATAGGGAAAAGTGTTCCACTAGCCCCCCCGGAGGTCTGAACGATAGTTTCTCCCGGACAATTATCCGCATAGGGAACGGGGTAATTAATAACCGCACCACAAATGCCCGGATCATTACTTTGGTTAATATTTGAGGGACAATTTATGGTCGGATTTTCATCATCCGTAATCACCACATCAAAAGAACAGGTAGCAGTATTCCCAGATGCATCAGTCACCCTAAAGGCGTTGGTTGTTGTGCCTACGGGAAAGGTGGTCCCTGACACTTGACCACTCAGTTGGACAATAGTCGACCCCAGACAATTGTCAGAATAAGGTACTGTGAAATTTACAACTGCCCCACAATTACCAGCATCCACGCCCTGCGAAATGGTAGCAGGGCAATTTATTACTGGATCTTCCTGGTCTGTTATTGTTATTGTAAAAGAACAATTTGCGGTGTTCCCTGCGCCATCTGTCACAGTAAAAGAATTGGTTGTTGTGCCAACTGGAAACACGGAACCGCTAGGAAGGCCGCTTGTCTGATTTACCATAAATCCAGGACAATTATCCGCAGCAATAGTGAGATAGGTAATTGTTGCACCACAAACGCCTGGATCAACTCCTTGGGTAATATTGCTAGGACAAGAGATCGTAGGTGGCATGTTGTCAGTTATCGTAACGGTAAAGGAACAGGTTGTTGTATTTCCTGAAGCATCAGTTGCGGTAAAAGCGTTTGTTGTCGTGCCTAAAGGGAAAAATGCACCGCTTGGTAATCCTGCTGTTTGAGTTACTGTTTGACCCGCGCAATTGTCAGATGAACTAATGGCGTAAGCAATGGGAGCAGTGCATCCATTAGTAGTGTTTTGAGTAATTGGTGCCGGACAAGAGAGCGTTGGTGGTTCATTGTCAACTACAGTAATACTAAATGAACAATTGTTTGAATTTCCCCCACTATCGGTAGTTGTGCAGGTAACCGTTGTTGTGCCTACGGGAAATGTATCTCCAGAATTGGCAGAGCAAGTGACCAAAGGTTTAGGACTGCCATTCATTTCAATGACAAATTGACTTCCCATATTATTATTAAAGTCATTCCAGGCGCCACCTAGAATAGGTCTTACATGGGTATAGTCTTCATTGTTAATATTGTTGGGTTCTCCTGCAGCCCAGTTGATGTATCCTGAGCCTCCGCCACCGCAGCATCCGCCAAACCAGCCAAAACTTCCTTCAGATCCCTCATCTGTATACCCAATTAAAATAGAAGTGTTGTTGCTGACGGCGGCATCGAAAATCAACTGGTCTTCTGTTGCATCATCAATGGTCACCAAATGGCTGGCCAATCCATAAGTATTACCTGCTGCAATAGCATTAGTGTTTGCGGCATTCGCAGAAAGACCAATATCAGAAAGGTAATAATAATGGCCATTGTAGGTCCCAATATATGAATAGGTAACATTACCCTGTGTAAAGGTGAGTAAAGGACAATTGTCCATCGTTGTTGGAAGCATAAAATTGACCGCTGCATTGCAGGCTCCAGCATCCGAATTTACCTTTAGATTTGAAGGGCAAGAAATAGTTGGTGGCGTTACATCGTTCAATGATACGGAGAAGGCACAAGTTGATGAATTACCAGCAGCATCGGTAGCCGTAAGCGTTACCAAAGTTGGCCCGGAGATCGTTGATCCTGATGAAGGTGATTGCGTTACGGAGATGGTTCCAGGGCAATTGTCCATTGTGGAAGCTAACATAGTATAGTTGCCTAGATTTGCTTCACAGTTGGTATTTGCATTAATTGTTTGATTGCCTGGACAAGTAATTATTGGAGGAGTGGTATCTGCAATTGTAATGGTAATGATGTTGGTGTTCGAGTTGGTCCCACAAACGTCAGTGACGACTCTTCGATAGCAGGTAGTTTGGTTTAATGCAGGTGGGTTATATGTTGTACCTGTGGCTCCTGAAATGTTGGCCCACGAACCATTGCATCCTGGAGATTGCTGCCATTGATAGCTAATTGGGGCAACCCCTCCACTTCCGTTACTTGAGCTTGTTAATGTTCCTGGGTCTCCTCCAGGACATAGCGTTTGATTTGTGGTAACTGATCCCGGTTGCAGTGCGGAGGTAACGTTGATAAATCTTAATCCCTGGTGAGATCCGACAGACCCTTCATAATGCCTCATTTCTACAGTAGAAGAATTGTTAAGTGTGCCAGTCCAGACATTCGTATGGCTATCACAACAGGCAGCATGCGACCAGACCAGTGCACCATTTATGTATAAATAGGCACCATCATCGTGGTTAGGAACGTCAATTTGATAAGTACCACATGGGAAGCAAGTTCTTTTACTAACCACTGTATGAATGTCCGGTCCTGGATCACATCCTGTATAACCACTTGCTGCAGCCGGGGAGCAGTTACTGCAATATCTGTTTCTTGTATCATAGGTTAAGTTTCCTTCAACATAATACCCAGTATAGACATTAGACGCAAGGTTAAAAGCATTGCCATTATAAACATTTACATTCCATTGGTTGCAACCGAATCCCTGAACGGCAGGTACTGGAGGAGCAGAAATATTTAAGGTACCTCCTCCAGAGGCACTATTGTATCCTGAGACTCTAATGTAATAGGTTGTTCCTTGGGTTACATTCAGTGTGATGGAGGATTGGAGACCACATGCGTCGTCATTGCAAGCAAGTTCTCCCGAAGTACAGGTAGACCAAACAGAAAGAGCGGTGTCATAAGAACTGCCGCAGGTGGCAATAGTTGCGTTATAACTACATTGTGGGGTGTAGGCATACCATAAAGCGTCATTGTCATTGAAGGTGCAGGAGGTAATGTCTGTGCCACAGGTTGAAGCTGGGAGGGTGTATGCGGTATTTCCTACAGTTACTGGTGTTGCAGTGCCACAAGTAGCATTTGTAGGCGCTCCTGCTGCATAACTCCAACAAATTTGAGCTAAAAATCGGTGGTTTGACGTATTGCAGCCGTAGTACCCATAAGTGGTACAACCTGGGCCGCTATTTCTAAAATTGATATTGGCTACAGTGGATATTCCACAATGGCAATCGTCGTCATTGTCAAAAATACCGCCATTGATATTAAGGTCACATCTGCCGCCTCTATCATCTTCCCATGCTTGAAAACGTAAGCTTACTGTAGAAGCACAGGTATTTGTTCTTGTTCCTAAGGTGTAGTCTGTATTGTTTGTACAATTGCCATTATTGTTGCAGGTGATACATGTACCTCCAACATTTGTTCCGTTTAAGTTATCAAAAAACCAAGCCTTGGCAGTATATTCTTCCGTACCAGTTTCCGAACAAGCGCTAGTTGAAAACCATTGCGTTTGCAATACCCTCACGGTGTAATCTACTGGTTGTGCAAAAAGATTCAAGGAAATTCCTAAGAATAAGAGTATGGTTAATATTCGTCTCATTGGGGATGGCGTTAATTCTCAGGAGAAAATGAATATTGAAAATATATTGGTCTACCTTCCTCATCAGGCCCTAGAAAAACAATTCGATCATTTTCCCATTCTACCAATTCAAAAGTTCTTGAAGATTGACCACAATCTGATTCTTTAACGGGCGTTAACAATAGTTCTTTATTTGTTATTGTATATTGGAAATGCCCTTTGATGTCTCCATCAGAATAAGTGAACAACTCTCCATTTGGGGCAATTTTAAAGACGATTCCCTGCGTTGCTTCTCCTTGTAGTTCTTCATTTATACTGGCAAACTCCTTAGATGAAAGTGTTCCAAGTTTGTCGATTGGTGTAACTGATTGAAGGGCCCATGATTTTATGTTAGGAGGGTAGGAAGTAGTTGCAGGAATGCAGTTGATATTTACTTCTGGCTCATTTATTTCTGCAGATGAAATCTTAGCAGGTTCATCATCCAGAATTTGGCCACCCATTCTTTTGTATTCTTCCGAGTTGTTCTCCACCCATTCCATTTTAGATTTTCCATATTCAGCAGGATTATTTTCATCCAACTTTGGAAAATTGTCAGGCAAGTTATTTTGAGCAAATAGCATGGAGCAAAAGAACAACATAGCAATTGTTCCTATTAGTCTAGAAATCCTCATAATGCTGTTGGTTTTCAATTGATAGATAAATATAAGTAATATTCAGTACTAAATTTGAGTTTAGACTCAAAAATCAGTTATATACTGATATTGCGGTGGCTGTAAGTTGTTGTTTAGCAGTAGATTGTGCTTTTAATTAAAAGCCACCAGCATTACTTTGGTTAGATTTGACAACTGTAAAGGTACAAGAACTGGAAGCTGTCGAACAACTACCAATCTGAAGGGTATAAATTAATGTGAGCGGTATGTTTAATGGAACGTTGAGCGGATCGATGTAGGCATTGCCACCAGGACTAATATCTCCAAGTACATAAGGCGCGGCTGACCCACTTACAGCAGCCGATACTAAGTTTACGGTGGCAAGGTTCAGATCGTCAAAGTTGAAAACAAAATTCCCATCACAATTGGCCAGTGCAGAAGTCGGACAATCGAAGTCAGGAATAGGAGTGGCATCCAATACAACATTCGCAGAACAGGTACTCTGATTGCCAGCAGCATCACTTACGGTAAGGATAACCACCATCGTCCCACTATTAGAACAATCAAAAGTAGTTTGACTAAGTGTCATGGAAGCAATAGCGCAATTGTCAGACGAACTATTATCAATGTCAGTAGGGGTTATAGATACTGTGCCATTTGCATCTAACTCTAGCGAGATGTTTTGGCAGTTGGCCATGGGAGGAATGGCATCAACCACTTCTACATCAAAAGAACAAATCACAGGTCCGTTTCCAGCATTATCGGTGTAGAAATAGGTGACGGTAGTAATCCCAACAGGAAAAACAGTGCCACTGATTGGCCCAGCCACCTGTGTGCCGAAAAGACCATTCCCATCACAATTGTCATTGAATGTTGGTACCGTATAGTTTACAATGGCATTGCAGGCGCCTGGGGGGACGGTCTGAGTTACATTTTGAGGACAGTTGGCTACTGGGGCTTCATCATCAACGATGGTTACATTAAAGGAACAGGTGGTAACATTTCCTGCGACATCTATTACCCTAAACGTATTGATTGTTGTACCAACAGGGAATTGAGCTCCACTCGGAAGTCCTGCCGTTTGTGTGCGTGTTTCTCCTGGACAATTGTCTGCAGAGGTTACGTTGTAATTCACTTCAGCACCACATGTGCCCATATCTACTCCCTGGTTTATTGTAGATGGACAAACAACTGTTGGTGGTTCATTATCGGTAATTGTCACGTCAAAGGAACAGGTCGCGGTATTCCCTGTAAAGTCAGTCACCATAAATATATTGGTAGTTGTACCAACTGGAAATTGTGCACCACTGGCAAGTCCCGCAGTTTGAGTGAGTGTTTCTCCAGGACAATTGTCGGAAAAAGTAACCGTATAGGAGACAATTGCTCCACAAACTCCAGCATCTACATTTTGAGAAATTGGTGCTGGGCACATTATAACAGGATCTTCTGTATCTGAGACGGTTATGGTTATCGTGTTACTGATGGCGACGGCAAGACATGGTTCTGTCACTACACGCTGGTAACAAGTAGTTTCAGTTAATGCAGGAGGATCGAACGTTGGGTCAGTCTCGCCAGGGATGTCCATCCACACACCAGTACAGTTTACAGATTGTTGCCATTGGTAGGTGAGTAGGCCAGCACCACCACTTGCAGCTACAGTGACGGTTATTTCCAGTGGGTCGGCGGTTGGACAAATTGTTTGGTCTTGTGCGATTGTTCCAGGCTGTAATACTTCCGTAATATTCGTGTATTTGTTTTCCGCTCGATTGCAGACACAATTTAAGGAATTATTCTCCGTAAGGGTATCTAAAACAGCAATCAGACCATCTGCTGGTACACAACTATTTGCAGGAAGAATGCCAGTGACGGTAGCTGTTTGGCCACTGTTTGTTTGAGGGATGGTAATCGTACCAACATTTCCTCCTAGGAGAATTGGATTGCCAGAATTGTCCAGGCAGTAGACATCAAGGGTCAATGGACCATCTGAATCACTGCTGTTATTAATTGCATCTATGGAATAATTGTAAACTCCTGTATTCGGGTCTACTGTTATTTTTGTGAAGTTGAGTGCGAAGTCTGCTTTTTCCACAGTGATTGCTTCATCTTTCGCACCGGTAACTACTTTTACGCTAGGGCATAAAGCTGGACCGCAAGAGATTCCTCCTACGTTTACCGTACTTTTTATTTCTATATTATCTGCAGAACAGGCAGCATTTACAGTAGGAACAAGGTCTACTTCTATGGTCAATACTTCATTGAAAATACCTGATGGGTATTCATAGAGGAGTACTTCCTTTCCTTGTGAAAATTGAGTGCCTAAAAACACGGGACAATTTACACTTGTGCAGCTTTGATTGCCAGTATAAGTTAAGCCGGGAGGAAGTGTGATAAGCAAAGAATCTGAATTTCCGGTAGTTCCTCCTGAAATGAAAATATCAAGGGTCATCGTTTTTTCATTCACGCACCCGACAAAGTTGCCTGGTGGAGTAATATTGCTGGTCATAAGTGCTGCGTAAGGCAAAACGATACCTTCCACATTTAGATTGTTGCCAATACTAGTCTCTCCGTATCCTTGGGATTCGCCAGAACAGGATGCCGTACTAAAGGATTGGATTTTAATATTATCTCCACTGGTAAAGTTGCAGGTAGACTGCATCTGCCAGCGGATGGTAACTTCATTTTGATTGGCATTGGTTCCTGCACCTGTAAGTCCAGCACCAGGGCTGAAATTTGTGTTATCCAAGTCTGCTAAATCAATATTCCAGGTGGCACCGGTGGCTGTTGCAAAGGCAGTTTCTCCTGCTGGATCTACCAGCCTTGGCATATTTGCGGCATCTATTCCTTCTACTTCAATGGTAGCACTGTTCGGCACGTATTCTAGACCAGCGCCAAAACCAGGTATTGTAATATCGAAGTTGATATCGTAAATCGTACCTGGCCCGGAACTAATAATTGTGAATTCAACAGGGAAAGGCTCGCACATTACAATCGTGTTTTCATTGTAGTTGCCTGTTGCTGGCATTGCTGGATTTATGGGAGTTGCGGCGAGGTTGGTCAAGGTCGCAGCCATTTGAGCATCAAGCGGTACCACACTTAAGAAGGTGGGGATGTCGCATTGATTAAGGTCGGTTAAGTTTGTTGGGTAGTCGATGCAATCCCATCCTAGTTCCAACGATAAACTGTCTGCAGCACAAGAACTGTAAGAGGCGACCAGCCTAATTGTTTTACAATCACCGCCCGGGATTCCTAATGGTATCATTTCCAAACCACCACCTAAATTGGTCGTAGTAATTTGCATTGAAGGGCCAGTTGTAACGTCAAGTACATCTGTAATAGTAATACCATCGCTTGAAGTCTCATCAAACGTCATCCAGGTGAACGCTGCATTCACTGCACTAGTTCCATTACAAACTTCGATATCCCATTCTACGGTCTCAGATATTCCTGGTTGTATTTGGCCAAGTGGTGTAAATATTACATCCGGTTCTATATAGGTAATTCTTGGACTTCCATTTACGGTGTTGGAGGTAGGCTGATGAATATCGGTGTTTGGGTGATAATTGTAAAATGTCCGATGTATATAAATAGTACCAGTATTCAAACCTGGCACAGTTTCGCAGGAGCCACCTAAAGTAATACCGTGGCCAGGATAATGGGTCGTGGTCCAATCATTTGGGGTATAATCATTGTTTGGAATACCAACCACTTGCCCAGCTGCATTGAACGAATAACTTACGGTACCATTTGTTCCAGCTGGAGTAACATTTAGCACATTAAAACCAGAAGGAATATCCCAGATAATGGAGTCTATCCGTTGTATGGGTCTATATTCATTAGGAAAGATATCGCCTGAAAAATTTTGCCAGGTAGCATAGGATCTTGCCGATTTTTGCTCACATCCTTGTAAAGTGATAGTAGCTCCACTGGAGTTAGAGCTAAATCCTGTATAATTCATAGAGGAGCCGTAGCTATCACAACTTCGTTCAATTGGAACATCGTCGTACATGAAAAAGTTTGCCCTAAAATTGTTGACAGAATAATAGTTTGCACCTGTATTTTTATTAAATACGCTGTACAAGGTTACCTTAAAGGAATCTGCCGCCATAGCGGATTCTAGCAGATACATATTGTCAATCTGCGCAAGATAACCAGACAAATCGAGCACCCATTCATAATCCCCTCCACCTAAATTGTTTACTGTGGGCGGGCTAGTGATGGGAAAGGTATTGACCATATTCCCAAAAGAAGCATCTATATCATAAATGGTAATTTCTCCATTGGTATAGTCAAATATATCTCCCCCAGCGTCTGGCGAATAGCCAATCCGTAGGTGTAAATTGTCGGAAGTGGTATCTGAAATATGACCTTTTACACAGAGTTTTATCGTATCGAACGGTAAAACCTGATCTAGGCCATGCGTTCCATTTGTCAATGCAACTGGAGTGCTCATCGTTGCATCTGTCCAGCCAGGAGTAGTTCGTTCTGCTGTAAAATCGTCCGTTGTAATTCCTACACAACCTTGCCCGCAATGGGGTGCAGCGTAGACCGTTTCACAATGAATGTCCTGTGTGAAACAACCTTCATTACAATCATAAGTAGTAATGAAATTAAAAGGTAACGGCGCAGTGCCGTCCCAAGTACTGCAATCTAACGTTAGTGGAAAGGTGAACCAGTCATATCTGTAGCGGTCTATCGTGTAATATACGGTATCATTTGACTGATATAAAGATGGATTGAATGCGGCATTTGCGGGGTCTGTTGTTGCGCCTCCTTGCAAGGAAGCTCCTGGTGGAAGGACTACTTTTACTGTCCATTTTACATCCGGTCCAACGTTGCCGTTAGCTCCATTACACCTTATGCTGTTTGTTATATGTGGTTTGATTGCAACATCAAAACTTTCACCATCCTCAATGTCTGAAGGTCCTGAGGTAAAGGTAGAAGTGAGGTAATTCCTAATGAAATTCGTATAGTTAAACTCCTTGCGAATAGGTGTTTGGAGGCTGCCGCATTGATTTAGCCAAGCGATGTCCATAGAGATGTGTTCCCAGTGAACATAATTGATACTTCCTGTCCCACAAGCTTGAGATTGGGGAATAAGGGTCATGTCGAATCCCACAGTAACACTTTTTCCTGGTCCTAAGTCATCAAAAAAACCATCCATATCAAGATCTTCCAGTCCTCCCGGACCATCGACATTTGTAGTAAAAGTGTTTGGTGGAATATAGTCTACCATGGTATTGCTCCCGCCGCCAATTTGAGATGCAGTAATTGGATTCCCATTGAGAGTAATATTGCTAAAGAATTTGGTGTTTCGTAGTGTACTTCCCCACATCGTCACATTGTTATGCGTGGAAATAGGAGAGTTGTTAGAACGCAGTCCGATAAAAAAGATGATATCCTTGGCAAAATCGTCTGCATTTGTTCCGTTATTAGTTATCGTGAGGGTATGGGTGGTGGTGCCACAAAAATCGATACCAGGATTGACAGAGGAAGTAATAACCACTTCCGGCGTACCATTGGATATAGTGACACTGGTAGCACCTTCTCCGGAAGGAGCACATTCCATGGTTTCACTTGCTCCGTAGTAGGTTTTTAAATCGGAAGAGAGGACGTTGTTGATACCACAGGTGAGTGCAGTAACATCGTATGATAATTCGAAAAATTCGTCCTTCTCAAACAGCACATCTCCATTACCATTTGTCCCATTACTGCCGTCTATTAAGGCAATGATGGCCGGGTCAAAATGAATAGACAGATTGCCTGCATTGTTGGTGACGTTAGCTGCAGGTATTGCGACACCGTTCACCATAAAGTTGGATAAGGTCAAGCTTCCTGAGACATAGGTGTCCATGTACCAAAATTCATCAATAGAGCCAAATCTTCCGTTTGTGATTGTTAGACTTCTGGTGGTTATTCCTCCGACAGCGACAGAAGAACTTGGAGCGTAGGTTACTTGCCCTAACACAAGGTTTCCAAATACTACACTATAATTGACGGTGTATGGGTCGCCACTGTTGTTGGCATAGATGACTTCTGTTCCATTTTCGAAGACGTGACAAACATCGGAGAAAGTACCTCCATTGGCTTTGTGGTCTCTGGCATCGCAGTTTGCTTGTCTTTCGAAGGTGATAGACACCGTTTCGCCAATTGCTAGATTGCTTATATTGAACAAGGCTGGATTGTCTCCGGTTGCAGAGGCCTCGGTAACGACTGCAGACCCAGTAGAAGTAAATGTAAGGTTACCTGATACATACTCGACACCAACCCCAAGATCTACTTGAATGGTAGGACTGGTCAGCGCTGTTACTCCATTGGTGAATTCAAATGTGCTGGTACTGTTAATGGAATAAACATGCAATTCATTGGCAATTCCAGGAGGAGAGGTGGGGCCCCAGGTAATTGACTGGCTTTTTGATTCAAGAGAAAAAATCAAAAAAGTAGAAACCAGAAAAAAGAGGATAAAGGAGGATTTCATAGGTTCTGAAATTTACTTGGAAACAATCAAAAAAAACTACCAATTTTTATTGACCATTATAGGGTTTCATATAGATGAGTAAATATAGTAAAATTAGACGTTATATTATTTTTATGTATAAATATCTCAATGATTTATTTGTTGTGAAGGAGTGATAGTCGTAAAAACAGATTAAACTAAAAAATTAGTTGATTAATTAAATAATTAGTTGTACATTTGAACTAATTAATTAGTTAACTTTTAAAAACAATAAAAATGAGAGTATTAACAACAAGTTTATTTAGTGTTTTAGTAGCTTCTATTTTACTGCTTGCCAGCTGCGAATCAATGGATGCTCAACAAGCGGAAATTGCAGATCTTGCGTCCGGGCCAACCATTTCTTTTTTGGAAAACAACCATGACTTTGGAATGATCAAGTCAGGAGAGAAGGTGAGTCATGATTTTGAGTTTGTAAATAATGGAACAGAACCATTAGTGATCAAAGATGTAAAAACAACTTGCGGGTGCACCGTTTCTAACTTTCCAAAAGAACCAATTATGCCTGGTGAGAAAAATGTGATCAGTGCTTCTTTCAATTCTAAGGGGAAATCAGGAAAACAAAATAAAGTGATCACCGTGATTACGAATACAGAGGCAGGAACAGCAAAAGTCGCCTTGGTAGGCACGGTAGAAGCATTAGAAACCGTCGAGGCAACAGCTGGAAGAAAGATGTAAAGTAAAATTCATAGTTTCGCGTTTTAGTAATGTGTTAAGAGCGATCCGTTTCCTGCCCCAGGGAACGGATTTTTTTTGTGTTTTTGTTTCCTTTCCAAAATATTTTATATTTTGCTTACGTGAATGTTTAATCTGCTGTTGAGGAATAAGATGCATGCACAATACTTCATTTAAAAACCATTGAGAACCATGCTTAAATTTAGTGATCTAAGACTTACAGATGATTTTGTTAAAAAGGAACTCCCATTTTTTAACAGACCGAACCCCAACCCCTCTTATCGACGACGGAATGAAGCGAAAATGACCAAAAAACAACGCCAACGTTTCACCAGTAGTCTAAAAACCCTTATTGATGATGGCTGGTTTAATGAGTTTGTGAATATTCATGGCAACATGGATTACCACATGCATACTTGCAATATGATGACAGGGAGGTGTTCTTTGATGGGGACGTATCGTTTTCTCGCCTGGCATCGAGTTTATTTATTGAAGTTGGAAGAAAAATTGAGGGAGGTAGACAAACGGAATTTTGTTCCTTATTGGAGATGGACTAAACGACGCAGATTCCCAAAATGGTTGTTAGAAACGGCACCGAAAGGTATGAAAATGTTGAATGGAATGTCGTATGATGTTCGGCGGGATATCAAGGATCCATCTGGTTTGCCAACTCGTGCTGATATGAAAAGCCGCCTTACCTTAAGCAACTATCGGGAGTTTACTCTTGCGCTGGAAGGTATGGAACCGCGAGGAGCACACAATACCGTTCACACCTGGGTAGGGGGCACCATGAATACAATGTACTCGCCGGCAGATCCGATTTTCTGGCTGCACCATGCTGAATGCGACCGACTTTGGTATATCTGGCAAATCAAAAATCCGGATCAGCATCCTCCGCTTACTGGAAAAGATGCCATCATGAATCCGTGGTCAAATCGCTATAAAGACATCTCTGATTTAAAATCATTGCCTTACACGTATGGTCAGTTGAGGGTGTGACCTACATTAATATATAGACATTCTATATGGTATAGTAAGCAATTGTTCGGTATATTTTGTAATTTTCACCCTATACTTCATTTGAATAAAATCAAGCAATGCATTATTATACATTAGGACAAATACCACCAAAACGACATACCCAATTTCGCAAACCTGATGGCGAATTGTACAAGGAGGAGTTATTCTCCACAGAAGGATTTTCGGATATGTATTCTTTGCTTTATCACTGCAATCCGCCGACACAAATCAAGCAGGTAGACGATCCTTTTTCAGTAAAGCCAAAAACGATACATGACAAACAACTGAAACCAAGGAGTCTGAGAGGGTTTAAAATCAAACCGCAAAAAGACTATCTGAAAAGCAGGACACCGGTACTTGTCAATAATGAATGTTGTATCTCTTTGGCAGCGCCTACTGCTAGTATGGATGATTATTTTTTTAAGAATGCTGATGCAGATGAGTGCATTTTTGTTCATCGTGGGTCTGGCAAATTGCATTCGATGTATGGTGAATTGCCGTTTGAGTACGGTGATTATATTATTATCCCACGAGGGACGACTTATCAATTTGAGTTTGACAATGCTGACAACCGGCTATTCATAGTAGAATCCTACAGTCCGATTGTTACACCTAAGCGATACCGTAATGGCTTTGGTCAGTTGATGGAGCATTCTCCATTCTGCGAACGAGATATAAAAAAGCCACAAAACCTCCAAACGCATGATGAGAAAGGGGATTTTTTGTTTTACATCAAAAAGCAGGATATGATTTATCCTTACCACTATCAAAATCATCCGTTTGATGTGATTGGTTGGGACGGTTATGTATATCCCTATGCCTTCTCTATTCACAACTTCGAGCCGATCACCGGACGAGTGCATCAGCCGCCACCGGTACATCAGACATTTGCTTCGCGCGGGTTTGTTATTTGTTCTTTTTGTCCTCGGTTGTTTGACTACCATCCGCAAGCCATCCCGGCTCCGTACAACCATTCTAATATTGACAGTGATGAAGTATTGTATTATGTAGATGGCGATTTTATGAGCAGAAAACATGTCGAGCATGGAATGATTTCACTCCATCCCGGAGGCATCCCGCACGGCCCCCACCCAGGGACAGCAGAGAAAAGTATTGGCGCAAAAGAAACCCACGAACTAGCAGTAATGGTAGATACATTTCGTCCGTTACTGATGACGGAAGCTGCTGCTGGTATTGAGGATACAGACTATTATCTTTCTTGGTTGGAACATTGATTCAGGTATTCACTCATTCACGCATTAATTATTATCTTTGCACGGCAAATTGAACTAGCCCGCTAGGAGTAAGCAGCGAAACGCTGGTCATCTCGTTAGTAAGGCAGAAGAACACTCACTTTTATCAACCTTAATTTATTAATCCCCAAATTATTAACGAAAAATAATTTTATGAAAAAAGTAATTTTGTTCGCTGCCGTGCTACTCCTGATTGTTAGTTGTAAGAAGAGTTCTGTTAAGAAAACCTGCTGTACTTCGCCACCATATGTGAAGGAATTTTGGGGTGGTTATATATTGATGCCGAATGTTTTTACTCCTGATGCAAACGGAATAAACGACGAGTTTGGACCTATCCATGATGGGCTGATCCGCTGGGAAATGCGCGTTTTAGACACCAAAGAACGAGTCATTTATTCTACTACGGATAGTGAAATGTGGAACGGGATGAATAATGGCTCCCCTGTCAACGATATTTATGGATGGAAAGTAGTCTATCATACTGCAAAGGCAGAAACGGATTCTATTCAAGGGATCGTTTGTATTATATCTGATACGGATGGTATTTGTCCTAAAAATGAAGGAGATTGCCTGTTTGCCACTCAAGCGGATCGACCGTTTATCAATTTTGATGCGGACCTTCCTTCCAATGAAGTACTTTGTATAGACTAGGAGCAGTCCAATAAAACATTTTATGAATTATCTGACAGTAGAAAATATCAGCAAGTCTTATGGCGAAAAAATGCTGTTTGAGAATATTTCCTTTTCTATAAATAAGGGACAAAAAGTGGCTTTTGTAGCAAAGAATGGGACTGGAAAGTCTACCATGCTGAAAATTATTGCTGGATTGGATAAGTCTGACGGTGATCAAAGCCGAATTATCATTCCCAAAGAAATTAGTATTGGCTATCTGGATCAAAACCCCGATTTACACGGCAATCATACGGTCATGGAAGCCGTTTATGATTCTGAAACCCCTATCATACACGCGATTCGTGCCTACGATCTTTGTATGCTTCAACCTGACAATCAGGATGCCGTACAGAAGGCCCTGGAAAAAATGGATGAGCTGAATGCTTGGGATTATGAAGCGAAGATAAAAATGATCCTTTCAAAGTTAAACATCACGAAGCTGGATCAATTGATTTCTTCACTTTCGGGTGGACAACAGAAGCGGGTGGCGATGGCAAAAATATTGATCAAAGAACCTGATTTTCTTATCATCGATGAGCCTACCAATCACCTGGATCTGGAAATGATTGAATGGCTGGAAGGGTTTCTGAGCAGGCAGAATCTGACCTTGTTTATGGTGACGCATGATCGTTATTTCCTAGAACGGGTCTGCGACTCTATTGTTGAATTGGACGGTGGGAAAATTTATAAGTATAATGGGAATTATTCCAATTATCTGGAGAAAAAAGCAAGCCGCCAAGATCAACTCTCTAAGGAGGTAGATTCCGCTAAAAGCCTGATGCGAACAGAGCTGAACTGGATGAGACGTCAACCAAAAGCAAGGGGCACAAAAGCGAAAGCACGAGTAGACGCCTTCTACAACCTGGAAAAAAAGGCCAACCAAAAAGTAGACGAAGACCGCCTAGAACTCAATATAAAAACCACTCGGCTAGGTAGCAAAATCCTAGAACTTCATAACATTGTCAAACAATACGACGAGATTAAAATCATCGAAAAGTTTAACTATAAATTTAAGAAGAAAGATCGGGTAGGGATTGTAGGGAAAAACGGAGTAGGGAAGTCTACTTTTTTGAATATGCTGCTACAATTAGAACAACCAGATGGGGGGAAAGTGGTGAAGGGAGAGACGGTTCTTTTTGGTTACTATTCGCAAGACGGTATCAAACTAGATGGTGAGAAACGGGTCATCGATGTCGTTCGGGATATTGCTGAATTCATTCCGATCGACGGGAAAGGGCGCAACATTAGCGCTTCTATGTTACTTGAACGGTTTTTGTTTGACAAAGATCACCAGTATACCTATGTCCATAAACTGAGTGGGGGAGAACGGAGAAGGCTGTACCTGCTGACTATATTAATGACCAATCCGAATTTTCTGATTCTGGATGAGCCAACGAATGATTTGGATATTATTACTTTGAATATTCTCGAAGAATTTTTGATGGACTTCAAAGGATGTCTGGTTATTGTGACGCACGATCGTCATTTTATGGACAAACTGGTCGACCATCTTTTTGTCTTTGAAGGCGAAGGGAAAATAAAGGATTACCCTGGCAACTATTCCGCCTACCGAAACTGGAAAAGTGACCAGGATCAATTAAAAACGGCCTCTAAGGAAAAAGAACCGACCGCAAAAATAGAAGAAACTCCAACTGCAGACGCTCCTGCAAAACGTCGACTCAACTACAACGAGCAAATGGAGTACCGCAACCTCGAAAATGAAATCGCCAAATTAGAAATAAAAAAGAAACAGATCACCGAAAAATTTAACGATACCTCTCTAACTAATGAACAAATGACTGCACTTTCTGTGGAGCTGGGACAGGTCACAAAGTCTATTGAGGAGAAGGAAGATCGGTGGTTAGAGCTTTCTGAGTTTGCTTAGTAGTAGAAGGTAGAACGTATTGGATAAAAAAAACGGTTTTCTGGGCAAAACTGAGGGTATCGAGTAGAGCGCCAAATGTACCGAAGCAGGCCTTCTGGCCTATTACCAGTTTAATGAAGGCACTGGCCAAACCATCAATGACCAAACAGGAAACAATAATACGGTACTTGGTAGCACTACCAGCACAGACACCAACGACCCAACCTTCGCCATCAACAATCCTAATCCGATGATCAGCTTCAATTTGAAGTTTAGGAATCTTTGAGGATTTCTCGGCCAACCCAAGGACCAGTGATGGCCATGGTCAAACCAGCATGTTGCACATTGACAAAGAGGGTACTCCCATCAGGAGAAAAGGTGACGCCTGCAAACTCTGATTGATAACCTACATTTTCTGCAATTTTGAAGTATTCGCCTTTGGGGTTTATGCCTACTAGAAATGGGTGTCCGTGGTCTTCTGCCAGCACGATATCTCCCCATGGAGCAACGGTCAGGTTGTCGCAATATTGAAGGAGTTTTCGGTTGTTGGGTTCTGCAAACAATTCTAGTGTTGCTGGGGCTTCTGCTTCTTGGTTGGTGCCTTCGAATTGGCTGGGGATATACCGGAAAACCTGGCCGGTTTTTGTTCTTCCACCATCTGTGCAAGCGAAGTAAAATTCTCCTTTTCCAAACCACATGCCTTCTCCTCTTGAAAATTTGGCAGCTCCTTGCTTGAATCCTCGAAGGCGGAGATCGTCTTTTCGAGATTCAACGTCTTTCATATCTATCCATTCTACTTCGAAGGTGGATTTTTCTTCGAATGCGGTGGTGGCGTCCCAGTTTCTGAGGTCTTTAGATTTTTGGCCTCGGATGGCGAGTGCTTGTAGTTTGCCGCCTTCAGCAAGTTTGCCGGGAGTGTCAGGGATGTATCGGTAAATCAATCCATCTTGTCGGTCTTCAGTTTGGTAGACGATGCTTGTTTTCGGATCAACACATACCGCTTCATGATTGAAACGTCCCATTCCCGTAAGGGGAATTGGTTCTGTCAACCATGGCGTATCAGTGGCAGGAACTTCAAAATTGTAGCCGTGATTTTTCTCCCAGAATTTGTGTTTAGGTAGTACCGTTTCTTCGCAGGTGATCCATGAATTCCAGGGCGTTTTGCCGCCTGCACAATTGCGGATGGTGCCGGCCAGACTTAGGAATTCTTGCTCTACGAGGCCGCTTGTCTGATTGTAGATAAGAGTGGTTGTGCCGCCATAGCCGGGTGTTTTGCCCTTGCCATAATCGTATAGCTGATTTGGTTTTAGTTTCTTTAATAGTTCGTTTTTTGGTCCAAATGCGCCTTCAGAAGCGGAGGTCAATTCATGATTTCGGACGATGATCACGGTGTCATTTTTTCCCTGGAAGGTGGCCATTCCATCTGGTTTGCCAGGGACTAAAAACCCGTCTGCCATTTTGGTTCCTACTTTAGAAATGATCTTATAGTTGAACCCTTTTGGCAATTTGATCAGGCCGTCTGGATCGTTTAGCAGGGGACCATATCCGCCATTATTTTCCCCTTTGGGGACTGTTGGTTTACATTGGGTGAATACATTTAGTCCCATAAAGCCAAGGCTTACGGCACTGCATGTTCTGATGAAGTTTCTTCTTGTTTGAACCATTAGTCAGTAGGTTTAATCTCTTTAGTTTCTGTTGAGTAGCTTCTGCTGGCGAATTTACATAACTATTTGATTTAACTACCCTAAAAATTGACTTTTTAGAGTAGTTAAATTTAATAAGTGTATTTTTCTATCTTTAAGTGCTTTGTTTTATTGGCTCAAAGCAATCGTTTAGAGTCTGTTCATTTTTCCAGTCACTGAAAAAACGATCGTAAGCCGGCTCAGCGGTGTGCCGCCCGGCCAAAAAAGCATGTAGTTTGTAGCTTTCAAATGAGCTTACCAATCCTTCCGTTGCGCAGCAGGCAGGCTCAGGAATCGCTAAGGTCGCTAGTGTTTGTAGGAGACTTGAGGGGTGGGGAGTCTAGTTCGTATCTGGGCAATAGTCTTTTTTGAAATGGGAGTTGGGTTTTTGATATAGTAGAGGAATTTTGTTGGAATAAACACTGTAAAACATCAATTTGCTTCTATTTAATGCTACCTTCAGTTATTATAAATTTTATTAGAGAACCAAAAAACAATAACTCCTATGAGAACTATTGGAATGTACATGGCTATTGCCGGAATAGCTTCTATTGCTTTGCTATTTGCAAATATGAACCTTATTATTTTATCGTGGATTGATATGTGGGGAGACACTATCGGTTGGGTCATCCGAATTGGATTGGTAGTAGTGGGTGGAATACTTTTTTTTATGGGGAATGCGCCTGAGGAAGAGCATACGGAGGGGGCTTGATCCAGCGGACTGGATATATATAGGACTCGTTTAGCTTTGTAAAACTATTGGTAGAGGGTAGTTGGAGTATTTATGAAATCATCTGGCCTAGCCTCTATAAAAAGATTTGTGCAGCAAATCGCGTCTATCTGCTCCTAAGTCAACCAATTTTCAAATTATCAATCAATTGATTGGCAGGGAGGTCCTTGATTTTGCAGAATAGTTGATAATCTAATTCCCAGCTGGCTTCCATGTCTGCTAATTGATAGTTGTCGATGTCTTTGTCGTCCCCGCCCAGGAAAAGCGGTTTTACAAAACTGATACACATGGGAAATGGTAAGGAAAAGTGGTGAATATGTTGAAGTTCATTGAAGTCTGCTGTGGCTAAGGTCGCTGCTTTGTATTCTACCAGATCTTCATTGAAAAAAGCTTCTAGGCTTACTTCTAGTTCAAAGGTTTGGCCAGTAGCAGGATCTAGCATGAATAGGAGGTCCTCACTATTCATTTTCGCATATTGTCGGCCCATCCAATCGAAGGCAAAACAGTGGATTTTATTTTCATAGTTTGGAAAGAAATTGGTGCATATTTTCGTCCAAAATAAGGACGACCAAAAGCTATGTATTCTCAAGGTGCCCCCATCAAAGGTATGTCCGCCAAACAAATGGAAAACCTGGGTGAGGTCTTCTTCGAAAACATCGACAGATTTTGCTTTGAGCGTGTCTTTGTAGGCTAAATCGACTGCAGTTTTTTCATTAGCGGACAAGAAGGTGGAGAAATTCATGGCTAGGTTATTAAGTTATTGGGTTACTAAGTGTGGAGCACATCCAATTGCTGGTGATTTTCTGACAAGTCAGTGGACTTAATAACTCAAGATACTGAATAAGTCAATAATTTAGTAACCCAATAATAATTAACATTAAGCAAAAAAACTCTTAGACAATGCTTAAATTTACGGAACGAAAAAACTTCATTAATTCAATATTATTATGAAAAAGGGAATCTTACTTTTACTAATTAGTTTTGTTGTTGGTGCTCAACTGTCTCATGCACAGGGAAGTAAAATAACTGTCGAGGATATCTGGGGCAATTATACCTTTATGCCTGCAAGAGTTGCCGGGTTCAATTTTTTGAATGATGGTAAGCACTATTCAAAACTAGAAGCAGGAAATATTGTAAAATATGATCTTACTACTGGGAATCCTGTAGGAAATATTCTGGAGACGGCTAGTTTGAAAGGAGCTGATTTTCCTGGAAGATTCAGCAGTTATACTTTTAGCGAAGATGAAAGCCAAGTGGTCTTAGAAACAGAAAGCGAGAAAATATACCGACACTCCAGTCGAGCTAACTTTTTTGTGTGGAATGCTGGATCTGGAGACTTAACACCCGTGTCCAACGACGGAAAACAACGATACGCCACCCTTTCACCACAAGGTGACAAAATAGCATTTGTAAGAGGCAACAATCTCTACTACAAAAATCTAAAATCAGGAAAAGAAGTACAAATCACCAACGACGGGAAAGAGAATGCCGTCATAAACGGTGCAACAGATTGGGTATATGAAGAAGAGTTTAGCATGTCCCGCGCTTTTGAGTGGGCACCTGACGGAGAGAAAATTGCCTTCATGCGATTTGACGAAACGGACGTTAAAGAATGGATGATGACTGCCTACACCAATCAATTGTATCCAGAGTTATCTTCCTTCAAATATCCAAAAGCTGGCGAAGACAACGCTAATGTAACCTGTCATATCTACAACCTCAAATCAAATAAAACGGTACTAGCAAAGGTAGGCGACAAACCAGACATGTACATCCCAAGAATCAAATGGCAGAACGCTGAAAATCTAGTTGTCTTCCACATGAACCGCCATCAAAATGAGTTGAACTTGTTGACGACCAACGCTACAACAGGAGCCACTAAAACATTGCTTTCTGAGAAAAATGAATACTATATTGACATCCATGATCACCTTACCTTTCTAAAAAACGGTACTGGGTTTATTTGGCTAAGTGAGCAAGACGGATTCAATCATGTTTATTTATACGGCCTTAATGGGAAGTTGATCAAACAATTGACAAAAGGCGATTATGACGTCACGTCTTTCTACGGCGTAGATGAAAAAAATGGGATGATTTATTATCAATCCGCCGAGGTTTCTCCTATGGAGCGCCATGTGTATTCAACAGATTTAAAAGCGAAGAAAAAATTCAGATTGACTACTGCGGCGGGTACAAATGCTGCCCAGTTTAGCAAGACGTTCGACTACTTTGTAAATACGCATACTTCTTCCAATTCGCCAGCTGTCGTCTCTGTGTTGGATCGAGATGGAAAGGAGCTTCGCAGTATAGAAGACAATGCTGCCATCAAAGCAACTATGGCGAAATATGACATTGCTCCGGTCGAGTTTTTCAAATTTAAAACAACAGAAGACGTATCGCTCAATGGCTGGATGGTCAAACCTTCCAACTTCGATGCTAGCAAACAATACCCCGTATTTATGTATGTTTATGGCGGCCCTGGCAGTCAGACTGCGCAGAATAGCTGGGGCAGTTTCAATTATTTCTGGTTCCAACACCTAGCGCAACAAGGATATATCGTGGTATCTGTAGATAACAGAGGGACGGGTGCTCGCGGGGAGCAATTCAAAAAGATGACCTATCAGCAATTGGGAAAATATGAAACGATTGACCAGATAGAGGCCGCAAAATGGCTAGGCGAGCAAGCTTATGTAGACAGTGATCGGATCGGTATTTTCGGTTGGAGTTACGGTGGATATCTGTCGTCGTTATGTTTGTTGAAGGGTAATGATGTATTCAAAGCTGCCATCGCTGTTGCTCCTGTGACCAACTGGAAATGGTACGACACCATCTACACCGAGCGCTATATGCGGACGCCAGGAGAAAACGAAAATGGCTATGAGGACAATTCACCAACCAATTTCGCTGATCGGCTGAAGGGCAATTACTTGCTTATTCATGGTACGGGGGATGACAATGTGCATGCGCAAAACTCTTTTGAGATGATGAATGCGCTGATTGCTGCCAATAAGCAGTTTGATACTTACTTGTATCCGAATCGGAATCATGGCATTTATGGTGGAGTAACTCGGTTACACTTGTACAATAAGATGACGAATTTTATTTTGGAGAACCTGTAGGCTTTTAATTTTTCAATATTTTGAACACCTCTAAATTGCCTCTATTTGTGGTGACTTGAACGAAATAAATACCAGGAGGATAGTCATTTTTAAATTCTACTTTGTCGGTGTGTCTAAATTCCTGAATGGCCATTTGTTGGCCTGAGGTATTGAAGATAGAGACTTCTACCGTTTGGAAATTTGTTTGGAGATCAATGGTGAAAAAAGATTTTACTGGATTTGGATAGAGTCGGAAGCTACTGGATAAATTTGTCGATGCGTCATCTTCTGTAGAAGAAAGAATCTCCACATCGTATATCGTGTGTGTGGCAACATTGGTAATTATTGGGTCATTAAAATCAAAGTATATGCCTGCCGAATTTTCAATTGTAGTACCAACAGGTAAATCACGGACTTGATCTATGGTAAACATTAAAAATCCGTGGCTGGCAGGTTCGTTGATATTGCTATCAGGAAGCATAATATGATTGAACGTCCATTCTAATATTCGATTGCCGTACAGCCTAAAATTGTAATCGTGACTTGAAGTTCCAGAAGTGAAAGAAAGAAGGTCTAAATCAGTTTCCAGCGTATCCCTAACCACTACAGTAAATGCAGTGTCCGTCCCCGTATTTTGAAAACGAATCATGTATTGTAACTGTTGATTAGCACGTATTAAATTATCATCTGAAACTCCTAGGGGGAATCCTCGTTTATCGTTGGGGTCATAGCTACCAGTAACTACGTTGCAATAAATATCTACAAAGGGGTCTGCATCATTATGTGCAAATTGGTTTATTATTGTAGTGGCTGTTGTACCTCCACAGTTTTCAACAGTAGCACTAGGCATCGAATTGCCAGGATGCAATGGATGTTGGAACGTTTCTAAATGCCAAGATTCCCCATTGCCAGGAAAGGTGAAATAAGTGGTTCCCTGTGCATTCAAAAGAATAGAATCTTGCAAGAAAGCAACCCCATCGAGATACACCATTACTGGAGCATAGCATGTCATATCTGCACCAATACCACCGACATTCGTAATCTCAAAATAAATACTATCATTCTGACAATACCCAGTGACTGCTAAGCTTGAATTGTCCCAGGCGGAAGTACAAGGAGAAACAGTAGGAGGAAAGGGATTTGGGGTCGAATCTAAAACACAGGGGTCTACTGGAAAAACTACTGCCTCCAAGCAAAGCCCTTGGCCTAGAACTGCATCACAGCTCAAGGAGGCAAGCATATATAAATTTGTGCACTGACCTGGATTTAATGACGATAGATCTATTTGATAATTATTATTTCCCAAGTCTGTATAGGTAGAATCGGATTGAGTTATGGTTATTAGACTATCCAATTCTAAAATTACGTAAGGATTATTAAGAACACTAGTTCCGTTTGCTGAATTGCATACGGAAATGTAGATAGGTTGATTCCCAAAGCAAGGACGCATAAAGGGCATACTAACACTTATATTGGGTGCAGGACAAGGGAAATTTGAAGATATTCCAATCGGGGGCACAGATACTAGACCTGTTGGATTGGTAATGGTGAAATTTTGGCTTGGTATACAGCTACTCCACAAATTAGTAGTATCGGCGGTAATAGAATAATTGCCAGGAGGCAAGTCGATCCCCCAATTTCCTGACTGATAAGTTTGTACAATAATATTACCTGGGTTTATTATAGCGAACATACTTTGAATGCCCGATTCGTTGTTTTCTTTCGTGCAGTTTTGGTTGAGATCATTATATATATTTCCAAAGGCACCATTTTCAATGAAGTCATAATCGAGGTAAGTAAGAATTGTTGGAAATGCACTAGAATTCTGCACACCCCGTACAATGGAAGAAGAATTAGTAGGACTTTGTGAATTGACAAATTCGAAATTATATGGACTAGTTCCATCGTATCCAGACATTTTGAACCTACCTATGGTAACATAAGATAGTCCAATTATTGCTATTTTGGTTTCAAATTCTGTCGGAGTACCTACAGGAATAGCATTTTGATTCACTATCATTTTATTATCTACTAGTGCTGTCGCCGTTTCATCATAGTAGGTTTTTCTAAAGATGCCGATACCAATCGGCCCTGAAGATGTGTCTGTAGGCAATCCATCAAAATAACCATGTTGTATGGGGAATGGCACAGTTATTATTGGGGGAGCTTCAACTTTTGAAAGGGTTGGTGCGGTAAATGCATTATCGTTATATTCTATTTGGTATTCGGCTTGGAATAAAGGAATACTACCACAAACGCTTGTAGGGAGTTGTTTTAGTCGGATGTCAAATATAATTTCATTATTGGTCATAGAAATTACCTCATATTGCAATTGTCCGTGCAAGCAAAAGTCTTCCCAAATTTGAGCTGAACTATTCGAAACAAATAATAAGGATAACGTTAATATACTTAGGAACTTTTTCATTTGGGGTTGATTTAGTTTTACCATACTTGGCTCTTTTTCTAATGCCTTAGAAGTTACAATATATCATTTATTTTTCTTTATCTACCTAGACGATTTACAGTCGTCAAGAAAGAGGACATAAGTGTAGCTAAAAATAGAATCGTCGTACTTCTTAATTTTATAATTCAGCATCTGAAAACAATTTCCGATTGGTACCGAAAACAAAAAATGCCCTATCTGAATCCAGTCAAGGCGCTAACTAACTAGTTAATAAGGGAGGGAATTTTTCAATGTTTTGAAAATTTCTAAATCACCTTCATTTGCGGTACTACGATCTCCTTGACCATTGATGCGGGAATAGGCTTTTTAGCTAAAAAAATTAAGGAATGAATTCGCATTACACTTGGCTGGAGAAGCCGCTAAAAGATCAAATAAAAAAGAGGCTTGTTATCTGTCGTCATAACAAGCCTCCGAAAACTTAAACAGGGTGCGAATCTGTTTGTGCTATTTTTGCCTTTTATAGGCATCATTTGTAAGATTACAATAAGAGAACGTCCTTAAAAAAGAATTCGTTGCCTTGTTGCATAAATAAAACACGAAAAAAATAGAAAAAGTTTTCTACTTTTTAGATTATTTTTTCAAGGTAAGGAGAAAGTCCCATATTTAATAGGGTTTTTGCGACATTTATAAAACAAATATTGATTTTTCTATGTCACATAAAATAGGTAAATGGTAGTAGGTTTTCTGTTTCTTGGTCCTACAAATAGGGGAATAGAACAAATTTTGTAAGCGTTTGCTTGAAAAATATTGGCAAAAAAGGCGGTTTGACCTAAGTCAAACATTTTTTTAGTCACTTGTTTCCTAAGCAAATATCCAAGCGGTAGGTGTCTAGAACAATTTTTTAGAATTGAGTGTTAGTCATGGGGCCTAAGATTGGGCTATCATCGTTGGTAAATTCAATATCGCTATAATACCCATGGCTGACATCAGGTGCTTTACTTTTCCAGGTTAACATTCCAGTTTGCAAATTGCGTTCATAGATATGTATCCCATAATCACCCATCAACAACATTAAATACTGACCGCTATTCGTGATACCCATTGCATTGGGGTATATCGAGTCCGTTGCCATGACTTGTGTTAATCGTCCAGTTAAACTATCCCGTTGAAAAATTGCAAAACCTTTACCCCCAGCATAAACAAAATTATCATCGGGACTGACAACAACATGACGAACATCCTCCAGAAAACCATCTTTCATGGTTTGCAAATGTTGAATTTGGGCATAGGTGTCAATTGTCGAAATACAACCAATTAGAATACAATAAAAAAATAGCTTAAATTTCATTCGTACGACTGATTTTGGTGAATATTACCTGATTTCATAGTACATTAATAGCACATGAAATCTAAAATTATTCCTTCAGATAAAAAATTGCAAAATCATTTTGAAGTCAGACGGGACATTAACTCCTAGATGTTATTATTTCAATATAGGTTAATTTTACTTTTAAAGCAAGGGCCAACCTTGGATCTCCAACGGATGGTGAAAAAGTTATTGCAGGCAAAACACCAAAATAGAAATGGGGAACCTATTTTAAATAGTTTTCCCCATTCCTATGATTAGTAAGTTGTTATGAAATAGCAAGAAACAACGCTGAATCAGATCATTCTCGCCCTAGCAATATCCTAGCAAGCAACATCCAATTGATTGGTATTCCAGCAATGCCAGTCATTGTCATTAAATCGTTGTGGGTGGCGAACTTGACCATCTCTTAGGGCTTCGCTCCAGTTGATTTCTAACAGGTTGTTTGCTCCATGTTTTAGATCGAATGCCTTATCATAGTAGTCATTCAGGTTTGTTCGGTATTCAATGTAATCGCCGTTGTTTGGATTGTTTGGTGCTACATTTGTAATTCGAAGGGTGGATTCGTACGAATTTGGTTTCGTGTATTCTAGTTTCAGCTCTGGTGATGGGTTTTGTGGATTTTTATTGATGGTAAAACTACCTGAGGCAAAACCAACGGCCGTTGTACCTGTATACCATACGAAGTTAGAAAATCCGCCGACCTGAGATGCGGTCATTTCCCAATACACTTCCTGAAGATTAGAAATGTATTGTCCTGTTAGTTCGACATCAAATTTTTTCCCATTGTTTGGATCGGTATAGCGGTATTCCCATTTGAAGGTACTGTTGCCTACATATTGTGATTGCTCATAAAAGGCGCGCTGGAAAGCTGCTGTCGGTGGAGCAATGGCCACGTAGGAAACGACTGACCATACTGCTAGATTGACGCCTGCGTGCCACCAGTTATGGTACGTTTGTCCGGCACTTTGTGCAGCGGTGGTATCTGTATTTGTTGTACGTAGATTTTCCGTAGGCAAGGTATGCATTTCCATTGGTGGAATTTCAGGAGCGACCATTCCGTCTGGCGCATCATTTACAGGTACTTCTAAACAAGATTGAAATAAGGTAGCAACTACCAGAATCGAAAGAATTATTTTAATTGAATTTTTCATCGTTTTATAAATTTTTTAAGTTTTTCTAATTATTAATTTGGTACCGTTTGCCTTTAATACCCTGGGATTTTGAAATACCCTTAGTCAGAATGATTTTTTTTCTAAAATTGTTAAATCAGTCTTGTTTTGCCGCAAAACTATTTGGAAGGATGATATTGCTTTTTAAATTAATTGAGTTGTTGAATCCTAAAACGGAAAAAAAATAAAAAAAAATTACAGCATATGCCTGTTGAAGTTCGTTTTATAAAAGTACTGTTTGAGTTTGCCATTTATTCACATGGATTTATAACAACGTGCATGCATTTGTATAAGTCAAATCTGTTTTATATACATGTAACTGTGGTGTAGTGTTCTGTGTGTGTTTTTTGTAAAATGTTTTGTATCATTGTAAAAGAAACGACGTCATTTCTACATTTCATTTTTTAATTACTAAAAAAATCACAATGAAAAATTTATCTTTTATTGTAGCACTATTTGCTATCCTTATTATGACATCTTGTCAAAAAACAGAAACTCCTGATGTATTAGAAATTGCAGACACTATTGAATCGGTAGAAATCACTTCTGAAAAGCTTATTGCGGATCAGGAATTAATTGCAATTGCACAACGCTTTGTTAGAAAAGTTGACAGTGCTCCTATTGAATTAGAAGAAATGTTTTCGACTGGACTCTTAGAAAAGTATCCTCAATTAGGACTACTTTCAGATGAAGAATATTCTGAATTAACAGTAAATGCATTTCAAAGCATACTTGGATCGTTGGGAGTAACTCAAATGAGAGGTACATGCCCTACGTTTGATTGGTGCTTATGGTCATGTTGTTATTGGGCGGTTTATTTCGGCCAGGAGCCGTATAGATGTTATAGTAGATGTTAATAATACCTATTGTTCAATTAGAAGGTCATTTCCCGTATTGGGGAATGGCCTTTTTTGGGTAGGAATTTATCGTTTTGACGAATTTAATAAAACGTAGAGTCGCGGAGACAGGTAGATAAAAGGATGGCGTGAATGGCGGAGCTATGTAAAGAAAATAGCTGCGATAATTTCCAGCTCTTGGTGTATTTATCCCTCTTTGTGCTACTCGGTTTTATAACCCAGCAACCATGGTATCCGCCAACACCCCACAAGTAGCAAAATATCCGAGTCCGCCATTACTGATATTGCTAGGTACACTGCTCGAACTGCTATAAAACAGATTCCCATTCCAGGTGGTGGAGACTTGCACGGCGAGTAAAAATTGAGCGAATTCATCATCCAAACCATACTTACGAACAATCACTTCACTACCTATAGGAAATCGGATGGGCTCTTTTGGTGGGGGCTGAATCTCGTTGATGTGAAAATCGCTGAAGGTGTAAAAATAAACACGTGCGCGATCTTCTGGTGTTCCAGTTTGTGTGCTCCAGTCAATGTCAAATTGATACATGGCTTGTTCAAAGTTGGAATATAAGGGAATGTTCTCCTGGATACGAAGTTTGCTGGAATCTCCGAAGGCTGGTAAAAAAAATATTTCTGGTAAGACTCCTACACTAGAAAGGGTGCTGGATGATTTGTAGATCGCTCCATTCCAATCTATGGTCAGTTGGTGGGTGTGACCGAAAGAAACGGCGAATGGGATCGTACTTTTGTACAAACCTGGCGACGCTGGGTCTGCTGAAAACGAAAACAAATTGCCAGCAGCAGATACAAACAACTCGGCATCGGTGACCGGAGTCGGCACTTCATTGATTTGAGATTGGGTTAGGGAAAGTTGTATTTCTTGATGCTTAAATTCATTAGTGAGTAAGGCTTCTACTACTAGGGCAGGTGCCTGGTCGGGCGTGGTCGGCCAATTGGACTTCTCTTCGCAGCCGAAAATCAGCAAACAACCGAGGAGATAGACCAGGATATGTCGGGTAGTATTAAGCACGTATTTTAAATTTATAGGTTAGCGAAGGGAAGAAACGGATCAGGTCTACTTTTGTAGGGACCAAATCTTGTTGAGTGATCACATTGCGAGGCACCGTAGGATTTTGGAGAATATCGGCCTCCAGTTTGTTGAATTTGACGGCATATACATTTTTGTGTCCTATCGCGTTGTAAAGCGAAAACATGAGGCTATGCTGGAATCGACTGGACTGTTTTCTATTTAGTCGAAGTTTAAAGGAAATGTCCATTCTATGATAGGCAGGGAGCCGGTCATTATTCATTTCGCCGTATACAGGAACTGTTTGATTTTGATAGGTGAAGAAGGACGTGGGGGCAGAGAAGGTGGCGCCACTAAAAGACGTCCAGTACCCAGACAATGCAATTCGCTTGGACAAGTCATAGTTGACCACCAAGGAAATTTCATGTGGGCGATCTTGCAAGGCTCGATAGGGAGAATCGTCGTTCAGTCCCTTCGTCTGCCGAAACACCCTTGAATAATTGTAGGAGAACCAGCCATTGAGTTTTCCTTGTTCTTTTTTTACTAGAAACTCGGCGCCATATGCGCTGGATTGGCCTTGCCGCAGGCTCGCTTCTATGTGCGGATTGTCTAGCAGAATGGTGTTGGGCGCGTAGTCGATAATATTATTTGCCTGCTTGTAATACCCCGCCAGACTAATCTGTAGTTTGGCCGCTTGCAGGTACCGAAGATAACTCAGTGCATATTGAGAAGAAACGGGCGGCGCCAGATTTTGGTTGGCCGGCTGCCAAATATCGAAGACAGAAAATGGAGAAACCGTATTGGATAAAATCTGCAAATATTGATGGTAACGGCCATAACTCAGCTTTACCTGATTGGTTTCTTTCCAGGTATATTGCAAGCTGATTCTTGGATCCAGGTTGTCAAATTTATTGAAGGTACCACTACCGACATTCACCGTATCAACGGGTAAATAATTTTCATCATACAAAAAATACGTCTTTGGTCCATTGTTTTTCCAGGAGGAAAAGCGCAGCCCAGCATCAAGCGTTAGCTGATCGGTGATCTTGTAGTTTGCTTGATAATATAAGACGGCTTTAGAGGAATAATCGGAGGTGATTTGCGGGAGAAAAGCCAAGGAAGAATCTCGTGTCGTCTCTCCCGGTCGGATAAAATAACCCTGAAATTCCACACCAAACTTAGTTTTTATTTTTTCACTGATGTAATGCGTAAAATCGGTTCTGAAACTCAAATTTCCCAGCTCCGACCGCCAAAGATTGTCTAGTAAATTGACGTGGAAAGCATAGGTGCCAGTATATATCGTGGTGTTGGAGAACAGCTTGGGACTAATAATATAATTCCAACGCAAGGTACTCGCAAAATTGCCCCAGTTCACTTGTTTCGCACCAGTATTTTTATTCTTAATCAGGTCAGAAATCTGTAGGAGCGTGAAGTAGATTCTGTTTTTCTTACTGATCTTATAGTTCCATTTGAAATGAAAATCATGGAATTGATAAGTCGAGTTATTATTGTTGTTTGGAGTGGCGCCATATAATCCCAAAGAAGACCGCCGAAACGTAGTAAACACCGCACTTTTTTCCTTGACAATCGGCAGTTCGACCGTGATCCGACTCATGAACGGGTTAATAGAACCTCCAAGCTCCATCTTGTTCAGATTTCCGTCCTTGGTCCGAATGCTGATGATAGACGATAGTTGATCGCCCAGGGAGGCAGGTATGTCGTCCTGATACACCGTAATACTCTTGGCAAAATCTGGAATCACTACCGAATAAAACCCAAACAAATGGGAAGGATTGTAAATCGGGGCATCGTCGATCAACATCAAATTTTGGTCCCGCTCTCCTCCTCGGGAATAAAAACCAGCAGATCCATCGCTGTGCATCTTTATCCCAGGAAGACTTTGCAGGCCTTTCGTCAGCCCCGACTCTCCGCCAAACTCAGGAAACTGCCCCAATTCATTTGGCGTCAGTGTGCTGTTACCTGCTTGTTTTTTGTTGAGTAGTTCCCGCAAGGGCAGGCCAACCGTTACAGGAGGTAAGTCTATTTTTGTGGTGTTAAGGAGGATGTTTTTTGCCGTGTTTTTCTGAAGATCAAGGGTGACTTCCTGCTCGTCATAACCGATGTAGGAAAACACGAATGTGTGCGCTCCTGCTGGCAGGGACAAACTATAAAAACCAAAGGCATTTGAAAATACGCCCTTGGTAGTTCCTTTTAAGGCGACGGTCGCATTGATGAGGGTTTCTCCGGTCTGTTGGTCTTGGAGCAACCCGCTTAGGGTGACGGTGGATTTCTTTTTTGGAGGCGGGGTGTTTCCTTGCTGATTGTTTGTTGTTGGTTTTAGAATGACTTGATCGTCGATTTGTTCGTATTGGACTTGGAGTTTTGTGGCTAGAAGGTCTAGTGTTTGTGTCAGTGTCGCCTTGGAAATGGAAAAATTGAGGGTTCTTTTGGGGTCGACTAGTTTTGAATTGTAGGAGAATTCGACGTTTCCTTCTTTGGCGATTAGTTTTAGGAGTTTGGTTGTTTTTATTTGGTTTTCCTTGATGGTAATTGCTTTCTGCTGACCAAACAAGCTTGCCGAAAGGCAAAGCAATAGGGTAAAAGTAATTAGTTTGTGGATGGTTGTTTTGGAGTAACTGGCCATTTGTTTTTTTTGCCTAAACAGTTAATTGCAACTACCAGAAATCACCACCTTGTTGCCTATACGAGTGATGTCTACTTCTAGGGTCGATTCGATAATTTTCAGGACGGATTCCAGTGATTTCTGCTTAAAGGTAGCATTCAATTGGCAATTTTTTAGGGATTCGTTTTTCAAATTTATTTGGGTATTGTATTGTCTGTTTAGTGCGAAGGCGACTTCTGCTAGGGGGGTATTGTCAAATTGGAGGATGTTTGTTTTTAGGGCGTTGTAGTTGGGGTCTTGGTTTTTGATTTTGACTAACTGGTTGGTGATTTTTGAGAAGATGGCTTTTTCTCCTTGTTCTAGAACCACTGAACCATTGTTTGCTTTTACGGCTACTTTTCCTTCTTCTACGATGATTTGTACTTCTTGTTGTGCTTCTCGAGTATCTATGTAAAATGAAGTACCTAATACTTCTATTACGGCATGTTTCGTTTTTACTATGAAGGGGTGTTTGGTGTCGCGATGTACTTCAAAATAGGCGTCTCCTTCGAGGTAGGCCATTCGTTTTCCTGCCTTTTCATTGATGGCAAACTGGAGGGAGCTTTCTTGATTGAGTACGACGTCCGTGCCGTCTTCCAATTGCAGACGTTTGGTTGCTGTGGTGGTGGCTACTTGTAGGAGGTCATTTGGCTGGAGGAATTGATAAAACCAAAAGGAGGCGACTAGCAGCAGTGCCATGGAGGCGGCAATAGCCAACCATCGGCGTTTTGTTGATTTGGAGGGGACAATTTTCATTGGCGGAACGATCTTTTGGTTAAGTTCCTGCCAGGCTTTGTCGGTGTTGGCGGTGCCGGTATTTTGCTCTATACCGCTTAGCATCCAGGCTTTTTTCATTTTTAGGAAATGCTGCTTGTTCTGCTCGTCGGCCAACACCCAGTTTTCCAGGGTCTCCACTTCAGACGGAGTCGTATTGTTGCTAAGGTATTTAGCAATCAGTTCGTCGATATGTTGATCCTGGAGGTAGTCCATTTTTAGTTCGTTTCAATTAGTATACCCTAAAGGTTTAAAAAACCCTTAGTAGCGATTCAATTATTTTTAGAAAGCCGAAACCGGCGATTATTTTGATGGAATAATTTTTTAATAGTGTTCGTAATGTCTTCAAAGCTTTCCCCATATGCGCTTCTACAGTTTTTACTGAAATGTCGAGTTCTTCTGCGATCTCTTTATATTTTAAGTTTTGGAATTTGCTCAATTCGAATACCTGTCGGCACTTTTGCGGGAGCTGTTCCAACGCGTTTTTGACTTGTGCTGCTAATGCATCGTCGGCCTCTTCGGGGACTGGTTCTTCTAGATCATACTCTCCACAGTCCAAATCGAGTACCTGACTTCTGAATTTTTTGTGGTCGCGGATGTGGTTGAGGCATTTGTTTCGGACGGCAGTAAACAAGTAGGATTTGATGGATTGATTGGGGTCGATGGTGGTCCGTTTTTCCCATAGGGTGAGAAATACCTTTTGGCAAATGTCTTCGGCGATGGTTTGTTCGATGACGTACTGCGCAGCAAAATTGACCAGGTGTTGAAAATGAGTGCGGAACAAATTTTCAAACTGTTGTTTGGAAAGCTGGTTGTTATTTTGCGGTGGCATTGGGTGTAAAAGTATTAATTTTTTTTGGCATGTGGAGGGGGGAGATATTTGTTATAAAAAGAAAACTTAAACCCAATTCCTGCAATAGGAAGTTTGTTTTAGGTTGAAAACTCAATAAAAATGTGCGCTCTACGGTGATTTTGACTCGCAGGTGTAGTAAGATTACGGTGAGAATCAAAATTGACGGACGTGCACAGATTTGCAATAAAATGAATTTTCTATTGCATGAATTGGGTTAAAAAAATGCTAGGATTTAAATGAGGATATTATGTTTCAATTACCAAGGCATGAAGAACTGGTTTCTTGAAGAGCTAAAAGAAATCAACTCACCACCTCACCTTAATGCCTAAACGTTTTTTAGTACTGGCAGCAAAAGTACGGCCTACTGGAATTTTTATCTTAGGTAAATCTTTTATATAGAGTAAATAACTGCCTCCTGCATAATATTTAATAGAGGCCACTTGATTCAAATTTACTGCGTAACTTCGATGGATTTGGTGGAAGTGTGCTGGAAGTTTATTTAAGATATCTTTTAAGCTGGATCTGAATTCATAGGATTTATCTGTAGTTTCAATATGGACTATTTTTTTTTCTACATAGATATAATTGATTGATTCTATTTCAATAATCACATGTCTGCCTTCATTTTTAATAGAAATGACATTTAAATTGGTCTCCTCTTTTTCTTCAGGAGGTAAACTCAACAGCCACCTCTTTGAATCTTCCAACTGGTCAAAAACCTGTACATCAAATTCATTTGTTATTTCAAAAAAACGGTATAAAGACTGCTTACTGGAAGAATCTGTTGAACAGATATAGGCAATTTTAATTTCATCTTTCCATTCTTGTATCAAAGGTAAAAATTCCAATTCCAACCATTTCAATGCATAAGACCAAGTCCCTCGCATTTTGGTTTGGTCGATAATAATATTTGGACATTCCTTGACATGAGCTATATCCAATACTCCCAAGGCATTTTCTTTGATTAACTTTGAGGAAAAATACCCCATTACCTCAATGAAAAGATAACCCAATTGATTATAAATTACCTTACAAGAATCAGTTTCTATTAGAATTTCTTCTTCCATACTTAGACATTAAGGCGCTAATAAGTAGCGTTTAGGCATTTTAAGGCGCTATTGGGGCCAAAGGTATTTGAAATATTGAGAATAGAGGTAAATTTGCTTAGAAATTTTATAAATTAACACTTAAACCAAATTGATTGACTAAGCATTTTGATGTACTAATAATTGGGGCGGGATTATCAGGCATAGGGTCTGCCTATCATTTACAGACCAACTGTCCAGATAAAACCTATACAATTCTTGAAAGCCGCACAGCGATAGGAGGAACATGGGATTTATTTCGGTATCCTGGTATTCGGTCTGATTCTGACATGTACACGTTTTCTTACAGTTTTAAGCCATGGAAAAGCAAGAAAACCATTTCTGATGGTCAAATGATTCTAGATTACATAAAGGAAACCGCACAGGAATTTGATATTGAAAAGCATATCCGATTTAGTCATAAAGTAGTTGAAGCCGAATGGTCTAGTAAGGATGCACAATGGTCTATCAAATCAGAAGTGAATAATTCAAAAAAGGTAGTTACTTATACTGCAAATTTCCTGTTGGTCTGCTCTGGCTATTACGACTATGAGAATGGGTATACCCCAAAATTTGAAGGTATGGAAACGTATTGTGGCGAGATAGTTCATCCCCAAAAATGGCGTTCTAGTATTGACTATACAGACAAAAAAGTAATAGTTATCGGTAGTGGTGCAACAGCAATTACCCTTGCTCCTACGTTAGCTAAAAAAGCAGCGCACGTTACCATGTTACAACGATCTCCTTCGTACGTCTTGTCCGTACCAAGTGAAGATAAGATTGCAAACTTCCTACACAGAATAGTGCCTTCCAAAATCGCGCATACACTAGCACGTTATAAAAACATTTTCCAAGCGATGTTCTTTTATTCTATTTCTAGGAAAAAACCGAAGAAAATCAAACAATATCTATCCGGTCTTATCAAAAAGGAACTAGGAAAAGATTATGCTATTGATCCTCACTTCAATCCGAGGTACAATCCTTGGGATCAAAGAGTTTGCATCGTGCCTGACAATGACCTATTCAAAGCAATCAAAGAGGATAAATTAACCGTAGTAACCGATCATATCACCACATTCAATCAAAAAGGAATTGAATTGAAATCTGGCAAAAAACTAGAAGCGGATTTAATCATTACGGCAACTGGGTTACAACTCAAATTTGCAGGCGGCATCAATTTTATAGTAGACGATCAACAATTAGATCCATCCAAATTGATTAGTTACAAAGGTTCTATGTTTAGCAATGTACCTAATTTCGTTGGTATTGTAGGGTATACCAATGCATCTTGGACATTAAAAAGTGATTTAGTGGGGCGTTATGTTTGTCGATTACTCAATTATATGGATAAGCATGATAAAACACACTGTGTTCCTCGACTGAAAAATCCAAAAATGGAAACGATCAGTGCTATTGACTTCTCCTCCAGCTATGTTCTTAGAGCCCTAGATTATCTGCCCAAGCAAGGGGCTAAGTTCCCTTGGAAATTGGATCAAAATTACCTTAAGGATACTTATTCTCTGAAATATTCGAACCTAGAAGATCAGTTTATTGAATTCATTTAACCTAATTCATGCAATAGAAAATTCATTTTATGCTGAAACCTTTGCAAAACTGTGCACGTCCGTCAATTTTGATTCTCCCCGTAATCTTACTACGTCTGCGAGTCAAAATCACCGTAGAGCGCACATTTTTATTGAGTTTTCAACCTAAAACAAACTTCCTATTACATGAATTGGGTTTAAACTAGTTAGATCATGAATAACAACAATGCATTCCCAAGAGTTTCCAGATTAAAATTCTTCTTGAGCATTACTAAGCTTTTGAAAAAACCTATTGAAGTATTCCGTGGTTTTTTTGATACACATGGTGATATTTTCATACTAGGTCAATCAGATTTGGATGTTGTTTTTACCCAAAATGCAGAACTAGCAGAGCAAGTATTACAGAAAAATGCTCGTAACTATTCTAAGCCTGAAAAACAAAAAAAGTTACTTGGTGAATATCTAGGAAAAGGACTTTTAACGAGTGATGGTGAATATTGGTTGAAACAAAGAAGATTAATCCAACCAGGATTCAAGAAGCAAAAACTAGCTCATTTTACCACACTAATGCAGGATAAAATTGATGAATTTGATCTTCGATTAATTGCTTTAGCTGAAAGCAATGAGGTATTCGATATTACGCATGATTTAATGGCAATTACTTTTAATATTATTGCCAGTTGTATATCCAGTGCGAACGTTGAAGCAAAGGCACTTTCCCGAATTGAATTCATTGAGGTAGAAATCATGGAACACATTGTCAAAACAGGCCGACTGCCATTCTTGAAATCGTGGTATAAACTAAATGGTGAAGATAAAAGAATTGCTGAATTGTCTAAGGAGGGGGATCAAATCATATACGACCTAATTGATGAAAGAAAGGCAAGTAAAGAAACGCATAATGACATTCTAGACATGCTCCTCAGTATTAGATACGAAGAGAATAACAAAGGCTTTAGTAGAAAGCAACTACTAGACGAAATGAAAATCTTGATTACTGCAGGACATGAAACAACTGCAAATGCCTTAAGTTGGACGTTATATCTACTAGCACAGCACCCAGAAGTAGAAGCGAGACTGCTAGAAGAAATAGCTGAAGTAACAGGAAATGATAAACCTAGCCTAGAACAACTTCCTCAGTTAGAATATACCAAAATGGTTCTACAAGAGAGCATGAGACTCTATCCACCAGCTTGGATAACGGACAGAGTAGCATTAGAAGATGATCAAATAGAAGGGGTTAAAATCGTCAAAGGGTCAACTGTTGCTCCTTTTATTTATGGTATTCATCGCAATCCAAAATATTGGGATAACCCGTCGAAATTTATCCCTACTCGTTTTAGCAAGGCGAATAGTAAAAACAGGAAAAAATTCTCCTACTTACCTTTTGGTGGTGGACCCAGACTCTGTATTGGAAATAATTTTGCCATGATGGAAATGCAGTTAATTTTAGTTCATTTTCTTCGAAAGTATAAATGGAAGTTAATAACTGAACAAGAAATAGCCTATCAGCCCTTAATTACTTTGAGACCAAAGTACGGTATCAAAATGCAAATTCAGAAAAGAGCACAACTCAAAACTAGGAAGGATAAGACCAATCTAGATCATGATCAACAAGCCCCTTCTAAATGTCCTTTTCATTAACGGAGTCCACTCTAAAAAGGTAGTTTTTTATAAAAATTAAATCTTCCCGTCTCCTAACCTACTTCGGCAGCCCACTATTGGCATTCCACAAAATCCGATCCACCCCAGTCATTAATAAAAGACGTAAATAGTGTTTTTTATAGGAATATAATTGTAATCCTTCCTATTGATGCGCACAGACCACCGAATGTCACTCCAGACCTACTTCTTCTGCCTAAGGATCTCCAACTATTCCAATACCAAACACCACTTAAAATAATAATTAAACCATTCTTAAAGGAACTAAATCACAGAATAAAGGTTGTATATACTATAAATTGCCCCTTACTAGATAGAACACCTCAGATAGTACTTTCAAATCAAAGCATTAAAATTAAAGAGGCCAATTTAATTCCTTGGAAAGAAATTAAGAAGGCAATTGTTGTCCTAGAAGGAAGAGGGGAAAACGCAACTTGGTATTTGGATGTAGGCTATCGATCAAAAGGCGTAAATGGTATAATAGTTGATTATATTGATATTTCAAACCTTCAACTAAACCCGAGAAAAATCGAAAAATTGATCGAAATATATAGACAAAGGGAAAATAATTTCAGAAAATATAAAGAATAAAAAAAGCTGGAACACTTTACAAAAACAAAAATAAAATGAGCGAAAAAATAAAAATAGTGTTGTTGATACTAATAATTCCGTTTTTTTTGTCAATTGTGATTTCGGAAATAGATTTGAAATTGAATTTGAAATTCATACCAAAGATATAGATCACAAATTGTCAGATAACGACCCCTTGATGCCTACAACCGTTTTTGTGGAAAACAACAAACCAATAGCGTTTGAGTTCATAGCAAGCCCAGAACAAGGGGAATATTCCAAAAGAACTTTTTTGAAGGACAATGGCGAAATAGAAAAAATTATCAGCAGAAAGAATTTTTTTAAGAATATTGAAATCCCTTTTGATTCGATTTATGTGATAGAACCCCTGAAAAATAAAATAACAGTTTATACAAATGAAAATGATAATGGATTTGAATTTGAAAACTCAAAATTAATAGACGAAGAAATATTTGATGCTCAAAAAGAATATGCTAGAATAGTAAGCGCGAATAACATAGAGGAAGGCAGTAAATAGACAAAAATGATTACGCCAAAAAAATCTTCCCATACTCCAACTTCCCCTCCTCCGTCAAATAAGGATAAATACTCTGCCTAACCACCAACACATAGTCCTCAACACACTCCTCCGACAAAACCTCGCCCTCAATCAAAACAGACGAAAACCAAAAGTTACTCAACACTTCCGTCCTTTTGTACAAATGGAGATATTCATTTTTTAGAACTTCTGGGCGAAACAACCCATGCTCAATCAGCACGTCCACAAACCCCAAAATCGCCTGCGCTCGCCGCTTCGAAAGTGCCGCGTAATGCAATTTTATTGTTTGATTTCTCCTGGTAATCGTGGGGAAATCCAACAAGAAAAAATGGTACTCAAAAAGGATAGAAATCATCGCCTTAGAAATAGACAAAAACGAGGCTAACAAACTATCAGAATTCATAATAGCAATAGCATCAATTTTTTCAACGAGCTGAAAATAGAGCGCTTCAACAATGTCTTCTCTCTTTTTAAAATGATACTGTAGATTTCCCACACTGATTTTTGCTGCGTCAGCAATCGTTCTTAAGGACACGTCGGATATTCCGCGATCATTAAAAAGCCGCAAAGAGGTGATCAAAATCTTATGTTTCGTAGCATTCATCCATATAAAGGTAGGATTTTTTTAGTACACTTGTACTATTCGTAAAAAATTAGTACATTTGTACTAGAACAACAAGTAGTGATTATGACGATAGATATTATTGGCGGAGGAATAGGAGGATTAACTACCGCAATTGCATTGGAACAAAAAGGAGTTCATGTAAGAATCTTCGAACAAGCAGAGCAAATAAAACCCGTCGGAGCGGGAATAATTTTAGCCAATAATGCCATGCAGGTGTTCGAAAAATTAGGAATGAGAAACGTCATTGAGCAAAATGGAATTCCTATTTCTTCGATGAACATCACCGAGGCCAATCTAAAACCAATATCTAAAATCGACCTGGCTTATTTTGAAGAAAAACATCAAGTGAAAAATATTGCCATTCACCGCGGCACGCTCCAGCAAATCTTAATCAACCAATTACAATCATCAGCACTACACTTAAATTGTCAGCTGGACAGTATTACCCCAAATGAAAACGGACATGCCTTACAGTTTAAGAATGGAAAACAAATCCAGTCTTCCGTGCTCCTGGGCGCAGATGGCATACATTCCGTGGTGCGACAACACCTATTTCCAAACATCAAAATTAGAATAGCCAAACAAGTGTGCTGGAGAGGCGTGACCGACTTCCAATTGCCCGTTGAATATGAACACAAACTCTATGAAGCCTGGGGGAAAAAAGACCGATTCGGATTTGTACCAATAGCAAAAAACAAAGTATATTGGTATACATTAAAGTCCTTCAATAATCATAAAGACGAATTTCCGATAAAGAACCTGGAAGCCTATTTTGACAATTACCATCCTATCATAAATCAAATAATTTCGTCGACCAATACCAAAGAAATTAACACCGCTGAAATAACAGACTTGACACCCACCAACAATTGGTACAAAGGAACGATTGGTCTACTAGGAGATGCCGCCCATGCCACCACACCAAATATGGGACAAGGAGCCTGTCAAGCGATTGAAGACGCTTACGTGCTAGCAGCGTGCCTAAACAAGGAGGACATAGCGGCCTCTTTTGAGGAGTTCCGAAAACTGCGATTGCCCAAAGCACACCAAGTCGTAAAAGCAAGTTGGATGGTTGGGAAAATCTCCCATTTGTCCAATCCAATTTTAATCGGTCTACGCAACCAATTCATGCGATGGACACCGGCTTCCATGAATAGAAAACAATCTGAATATATTTTTCAAATTCCAAACTTATGATTATCCCAACGCTTTCTATCGTTTTATTTTTGATTTTCACCGTACTCTCTGGCTTCCATTTTTACTGGTTTTTTGGCGGCGAATGGGGATTAGACAAGGTGATTCCATCAAAAGACGATACCGCAAGTAGTCTTGCCATTCCTAAATTTGCTACGCTAATTGTAGCACTTGGATTATTTTCATTTGGAATGATTTATTTAATCAATGCAGGGTTTATTCATCTTCAAATTCCAAATTGGATTGTAAATTTTGGGGGGTATTTTATTCCTGCTATTTTTACGTTGCGCGCCATCGGAGATTTTAACTATGCTGGGTTTTTCAAGAAGATAAAACACACTGATTTTGCGAAAGCAGATTCAAAAATATTTGCTCCACTTTGTTTATTTATTGGAATCATTGGATTTTTAATTCAATTACTAGGCAAGTAGCCATTCCTGCTAATTAGGTATAAGTCATAGGAATCGTAACTTCTGTATTATTAATTATGAATGAGTAATACTTCCTAAGCAGTTATGACTTCCTCCGTCTTTTTTATCGATCATTATATTGGTTTTTATTGTTAATTAATGATGGGAATGTATTAATTTTATGGAGTCGATTTGCAGGGACGTTGTTCAACAATAGAAACCAAACGCAAGCTGGCTATACCTTGGTAAGTTGTAGAATTACAAACTATTACCTCCTAGTAAAAAGTGCAACGTAAAATTTATTTTCAGCTCATTTTGCTGCTCATTCTACTTAAAACAATGCCCGTGAAAAACATACTACTTTTTCTCTTTCTCTTCATCACCTCCCAGGCAAACAGTCAAATAACCACCTACTTAGACATCCCTTACCACACGATAGACACCGTAGATCAAAACCTGTTATCCTTAGATATTTACGTTCCGGCCGGCACCGCCCCGAAACCAATTATTATCTATATCCATGGTGGCGGTTGGGTAATCGGAGACAAATCGGTGTTTGGAGAGAAGATGGCATTTTTTACCGACTTAGGATACCTATTTGTGAGCGTCAATTATCGGCTATCTCCTGATCCTTATGAATTGAATAATCCCAATAGAGTAAAGTACCCGCAACACCCGGAAGATGTGGCCAGAGCAATAAGCTATATTTTGGATCAGGCAAGCAACAATGGCGGCGACCTGGACAGGGTGGCGCTCCTAGGACATTCAGCAGGCGCACAGATTGCTAGTTTGATTATGACCGACGAGACGTTTCTACAAGCACACGGGCATTCCCCAGCAGAACTTAAGTGCTTATGCTCCCTGGATACGGGAGGGTACGATATCAATCTATGGCTTGCCAATGCCATTCAGGCCACCATCGATTTGTATACCAATGCGTTTTCTGCAGATCCGATCATTCGCCAGCAAGCCTCCCCCGCGCAGCAAGTGAGCAGCTCCGACGACTTACCAACGACGTTATTAGTACACCAAAACACCCTAAAGCGGGAATACATCAATCAGCTATTCGCTGATTCCCTTGCAAAATATGGCGGAGCTGTTCAAAAGATCTCTTCTCCTTATGACCATGGAGAAATCAACCAAAAAATTGGTGATTTGTCAGACCCGACGTCCACCGCCTACACTCAAGAAATCGCCAATTGGTTTCAAGCCTGCCTGTCTACTTCAGTAAGCACGTCAGAAATACAAGCACCAACCCTTCCCATATTCCCCAATCCCGCCACGGAAATAGTCTACCTTCCAGCCGCACTGCCTTATCAGTTGACGGATTTGCAGGGTAGGGTAGTCCTTAGTGGCGTTGGGGAACAGATTGATGTGCGTCGGTTGCATTCGGGGTTGTATATGCTTAGTATGGATAGGGGAGGGAGATTGTTGAAGGAATTGTTGCTTGTTGAATAGGGCAAGGCTCCTACTAGGGGGGGAGCTCTTGTTTTTGTGAAAGTGCGGTATCTTCTGCCTGAGGAGGTAGGGGGAATCTGCTAGCCAAAAATCAATCAACCGAATAACAAAAGAATGACGCAAGTTGGGTTTTCACCGAATGGACATTCTTCGATATTAATGACTCAGCATTATGCGAAGGTTAAAAACCGTCAGCTTACTATGCTGCCTCACTGCTATAATCAGCATACCGTTCCTTAAAATCGTTGAATAAAACTTCCGCCTTAACAGAAATATCATTGTCATAGGATGGTGAAGGCAGCTTCGCAAACAAATAATCTTCTATAACCTTTCTGACAGCTGATGAAGTCTGTGTTTTTTCTGTCCAATGATCTACCTTAAATTCATTATTCTTTAAGCGTTTGAGGAGTTCTCTTGCAGCTTCCTTAACTTCCGCCTTTTCTTTATCCGAAATCTTTTTGTTTTTGGAGAGCATATCGAAAACGGTCAATTCATCTTCTGATAAATTTTCTCTTTTTGCTCGCATAGACTCTTCAGAAAGATCACCTAAAAGAACAACCAACTCATCAAATATCTCTTTGATAGATCGGTATTCCTTACCTCGATTATAATCATCTATAATTTCTTGATACCGTTCATAGAAATCAATACGCAATGGATTCTGGTCAAGCAACCTCTTAAGCTTTTTTTGCACTTTATCTTTTAATGATTGCACTGCTACATTCTGATTGCCTTTTACTTTTAAAAACTCTTCTTCTATTTTCTTGAAGTCTAGACTGCTGATATCAATTTTTTGCCCATAGCCTTCAACCTGCTCCATTGCCATATTTAATGTTTCAACAGATTCATTCACAACATCTTGCACCTGTTTTACAATATAGGTTATATCTGCCTCTTCTACTTTTGCATTTATCATAGAATATAAAGTGTTTATTGCATCTCGCTTTTCTTGGAAAACATAGATTGCTTTATCAGGCATTAAGGCTTTATATTTTTTAAATACTTCTCTCGCTAAAACTCCAAATTTGGCTTTGGTTTCATCTGTATCACAAACGGCGTTATACCCTTCTTGGATGTGCTTTATTTTATGCAGCGTGTCTGGAGCGTCAACAATTTTAGACAAGCTAAACGTACACTCGTCTTGTAAAAATAGTTCTGTTGTCTTCACCGCTTCTTTCAACTCTTCCACTAATTCTTCCAATGGTTTCACAGGAGCATCATCAGACCCTGCATCACCTCCTTTGCTATCAGAATCTCCATAGATAGCCAGCGCCTCCAAAAGTGCTTTATACGTCTCTATATAGTCTACAATTAGCCCATTATTTTTGTCTTTATGCACCCGATTTGCTCTAGCAATGGTTTGCATTAATGTATGTGACTTTAGCGGCTTATCAATATACATGGTAGACAAGCTCTTTACATCAAAACCTGTGATCCACATGGCACAAACTATGGCAAACCTAAATTGATGATATTCGTTTTTAAAATCCTGTTCTGGATCTGAGGTATTCATTTTAAGTCGGTGTGGCTCTATATCCAACCCCCAAGCCTCAAACTTTTCTATTTCATTTTGTTCATGACTCACCACAACTGCCAATTCAGTTTCTTTAGACCATTCCCACTCACGTTGTCTTTTTAACTTTTCTTGTTCGTCTGTAATTTTATGAATTTCCTTTTGTTGTGTTTCTAGATACGTTTTCCAAGCATCCGTAATGTAGTCATACATTTTTACAGCGGTTACTTTGTCTAAGGCCACAAACATGGCCTTGCCTCTATACCCTCTTCCATTAAAATGTTCTACTACATCTTTAGCAATGGCTCTCAGTCTTTTTTCAGCAGTAAGAATTGGGTATTCTCTTTTGAAGAATCTTTTTAATTTGTCTTCCTGGTCACTATTTAATTCGTGTCGCTCTATCGCTTCACGAATCTGCTGGGTTATTTGTGGGTTGTCTAATTTTAATTTCTCGCCTCTATTCTCATAATACAAGGGAACAGTAGCTCCATCCTCAATAGACCGTTTAAAGTCATACTTTGAGACATAATCTCCAAAGATTCGCTTGGTTAACTCATCATCCTTAAAGAGTGGCGTACCTGTAAATCCAATAAAGGAAGCATTAGGCAATGCCTTTCTTAAATTTAAAGCCAAAGTCCCGCCTTGGGTTCGGTGTGCCTCATCTGAAATAACAATAATATTATCTCTGTCGGTTATCTTTTCTTCGAAATTGAACTTGTGAATTATGGAAAATAAGTAGCGTTTATCACTCTTTAAAAGCTCTTTTAGGTTTGCGCCACTTGTGGCTCGGGCGGTTTTGTCATTTACTGCACCAACACCAGCAAAGGTTCCGTATATCTGCTTGTCTAATTCGTTTCTATCGGTTACCAATAAAAAGGTATAAGCACCTCCCAAAACTCTTAGTATTTTCTGACACAAGAAGACCATGGAATAACTTTTTCCTGAGCCTTGGGTATGCCAAAAGACGCCAAGCTTCTGTGCTTCTTCTCTGGAGATAATACCATCATTAGCTTGTTGTCTAGTTTCTTTGAAATGCTCAATCGCTTTATTCACACCAATAAATTGATGGTTTCTTGCTACTAGTTTTGAAACAGAACCTACAGAGCTATCAAACAATATAAAGTTTTCAAAAAGGTCGAGCAATCTGCTTTTCTCACAAGTGCCTTTGATGATGATATCTAAACTAACAATCCCTTCGTCTTCTTCTGAAATACGTTTCCAATCATGAAAATGTTCGTACTTCGAACTTATAGAGCCAATCTTACTTTTTATACCATTGCTTATTATTACAAAGGCATTACAATGAAATAGTTTAGGAATGGTATTTTTATAATCGCGTAGGTTCTTTTCATAAGCGGCACGTAGCTTCACATTGATGCCTTTTAGCTCAATGAAGACTAGGGGTAGCCCATTTACAAAACCAACGATATCTGGGCGTTTTTTACGTTTGGATTTGCCTTCCATCCAAAGCTGCTGAACGGCGATAAAATTGTTGTTGTCTGGATTGTCAAAATCAAAAACCTTTATTTTTTTATTACGGACAATCTCACCTTTAGCATTTTTATAATTGACAGAAATACCATCTTTTAATGCTTTGTATTTCTCAAAGTTTAGATCAATTAAACTCTTGGAAGCATCATTGCTATTAATAGCCTCATACGCTAGATCATAGGCTTGCTGGGGTAGATTCGGGTTTAGGTCTTTTATGGCTTTGTAGAAGCGGGTTTTAAGGATTACATCTGCTTCACTATCTCTACCCAAAGTTCCATTTTCTCCAAACGTTTCCCCTTCATATACATTGGCTACTTCCCAGCTTAGTTCCTGAAAAATATCCATACACGGTTGTTCTATCAATTGGTCTTCTGAATATGCTTGGCTCATACTTCTATTGTTCTATTCATTAGGCGGGGTAATAGGATGTCTCGGGCTGCTTTTAGTTTTTGGTTTTGTTTACTTAGGACTAAAACTTGTTGGCGGATTGGTTCAATTTGTTTTTGAAAATCAACAGCAAAATTTATTGTCGGCTTCGTGTAGTGTACAGTGCCTAATTCACTTCTTTTAATATGCTTCATCGTTGCACCATTTGCTCTACTTCTAAATTCTTCCACAGCTCCTTTTAACCCATAAAAAAAATGCCATTTATTTAATTCTGCATTGGGTATTACTTTAAAAAGATGTTGATTCAGTAAACTATCTCCACCATTCCACCAATAAACATCTAAACTAGCAGACCAACTAAAAAGAATTGTATTATTACCAAAGTGATATTTGCTT
>CALLWB010000045.1 GCA_938016265.1 uncultured Saprospiraceae bacterium | reverse complement strand
TTTTCTACTCGCTCAGCTCCCGGCAACATGCGGTGATTGATTTTGAGGAGAAGGGACTGGACTGGGTGATTCGGTTTTCTCCGCACTATTTTAATACGTTGGAGGAAATGGATCGGGTGGCGGAGATTGTGGAGCGGATTTGAGTTTAGGTGAAAGGGAGAATATTATAAACGCAAGGACACAAAGGCGCAAAGTTTTTATAAAATTGTGATACATAGCCCTAACAGACGGCCTGCCTGCTAGGCTCAGTAATTACTTTAATTTTAATCATGGAAGAACAACCGAATGAAATTTTGGATCATCAATTTGCTGCCCGAAAAAATCGGCAATTTCCTGCTTCTTTATTGTTCTTTTTCGGGACGATTGCATTAATTATTTTGACGATTATTGCTATTTATTTAGAGGACGAAGTTGTTCTAGGGAAAGGGCTTGGTTCTGGGAAAGGTTTTGGATGGCTTGGGCCTCTTCTTATGGGGAGTATTTGCATCGTAAGTGCGATTGGTACATTGGTAGGGATTAGAAACATCGGAAAAGATAGCGGATTTGATTCCAATATGATTGGTTTGCTTGGGAATGGTTTGATTGTGGCTGGTCTTATTTTAATGCTGATTTGGTAGTCTGAAAAAGTAGCGGGAGGCGAGAAATTTGACAGATTCAGGACGATCCACAAAAAAAGGGAAGGAACCGCTCAGGAATTCAAAAAGCAGCAGTAAACGGAGATCGAAGGCCCGAATAATCCTGCAGAATCGCCTTTACAGAACCGACAGACACCGGTGACTCAATCAACAAGGGAATCCGATTGGCATCATCTGTTGCCCAGATGGACATTTGATCGCCCTCTTTGAATACTTCACCAGATATGAGTTCCGGGCTAAATTTGATCGTGTTGTATCTGCCAGCGCCCTTGATGCGTTTGACTTGTTTTCCATAAAAATGGACGTCCAGGGACCATACTTCTTTGTCCAGAAATATCTCAACAGGGACTTTGTTGTCTTTGTAGGCATATTCCTTCTCGATATTTCTCATGTAATAAACGATGGACACCAGATCGTGCATGCAGCCGTCTACACTGTATTCGGTAGGTTTGGCGTCTTCGGCGTAGTCTCCCCAAAAATTGGTCAATTGAAAGGTGTTTTGATCGAATTCTGTTCGGCTGTAGAGTCGGTATTTGCCTTCTTGTACGCTGCGGATATAAGTCACAGGAAGCATGGTGGCCTTGTCAATGTAGGTCTCATATCGATCGCGAACTTTGTAAAACCATTCGTAGGATTTCAGCGTTCTGCCGTCTACTACCAGATGCCAAAGATCGCCCTCATCAGTGACGGTAAAGGTCGCCGTCCCAGCAGGAATCCAAACAAAATTCCAATTATAATACACTTTATAGACCAGTTTTTCTCCTCCTTGAAAAGTCGTATTCTCCATATAACATGGGTCTGGCATGTCCGCCTCCAAGACTTGATCAGCCTGTTGGAATGCCGCAAGAACCAGTATTACCAAAAGTAAAATACTCCCATTAATCAGTCGTTTCCTCATAACCTAATGATTTAAGTACATTGACGTTTAGAATAAAAATCATACCAAACAAGGCTGGAAGGATAACATTGATAAACCAAAGGCTAAAAGTCGCTGCCAAAATGCTTAATTCATTGATTTGAAAATAGCCCCAAACATGCAACGCGACCTCTCCGCGAACGAGCAGCCCAGAGATCGGTGGGAGTGGGATGCTTGTTTGGATCAGAAAAATCGTAGCGATACTCGCTAATCCTTGCAAAATGGATAAATCGATTCCAAAAAACTGTAGCAACAAAAAGTACTGTATAGAATAAACCAAGTAGCGTATCAGCGAAAATCCAAGGACGATGGTCAGGGTTTTGGAAGAATAGGTTTTTAATATGCCAATATGCTTCACGAGTCTATTGAACAGGGGCAGACGGTTGAAGATGGGAATGATCAGATCGACATTCAAATAAAAAAACACCAACAAAACGGTGATCAGCATGGAAGAAAAACCGATGCCGTATTGTACCATAATGTCTGCATCCATCTTCAGGTAAATGAAATACGTCATTCCAAGCATCCCCATCACCAATAAAACAACTAACTGACTGAAACTGCCTACAATCGTTGCGACGACCGTTTTGATGTTATTTTCTGGTTTGACGACCAGGATTCTCCCTCCGTATTCTCCGATTCTGTTTGGGGTAAAAATGGAAAGGGCGACGCCTGCAAATACGCCTTTGAATGCTCGGAGCAGGGGTACTTTTTCGATGTGGTCGACTAATGTTTTCCACTTGATGGTTTCCAGAAGCCAGTTGACAGGCATCAGTACGATGGCCAATGCGAGAAAATAGATATATTCCATCCGCAATTGCTGCTGGAACGTAGCAAGGATTTCGCTAAAGTTGTCCTTGCCGATGGTTTGGCGGTACAAGGCATATCCTAGCAATAGAACGAAAATCAGCTTCAGCGAAAAGTTGACCTGTTTATTTCTAAAAAGGGAACGCACCCATTTTGCCCCTTGATATAATTTTTGCTCGTTCATTCAAAGGCAAAATTAGCTTTTTTCGCTTGGAAGTTATCTGTACTGGTAAATTTATTAGTGGATTCACTAGCAGAGATTTACGCTTTCTAACAAAAAAAGGAAAGAAATGCCACCTCATAGCATTCCTTCCCTAATCGGACTTAATAAACAAAAACATCTTTTACAATGGCCCGAAGGTGTGGTTGTCCTTTCCATACTTTTATAAAAAGAGCAACACTTTTCCTGTCGTTATTCCCACCTTCTTAATGGACGATTTAGTAAGTCTTTGCTTAGAAAACGTAGGTTTTACTGGAATATTCTACCCTATCGTTTGGCAATGAGCAGCCGTGTTTATTCTCTGGACGGCCGTGTTAATTTGCTAGAATTAAGTAGTAAAATTTTATTCAACTTTCAATAGTTCATCGGAAAATTGGTAGCATTTATCGTAATTAAATGCGCGCTTCTACCAAAATAGCTATATTACGATTCCCAACTATGTTTGAAAGAGCAGGTGACTTCACTAACTAACTTTCATTGTTAATTTTATAACTCAAAATCACACTATGTCATTTTTTTCGCGTCTTAAAAATGGATGGAATCTAGGGATTCAGAGCCTCCAAATAATTGGAAAAAATAAAAGCCTGATTGTTTTTCCGATTCTTTCTATGTTTTCAATGTTTCTAATTTTTGCCGCTATTTCTGCAGGCAGTTTTGCGCTATTCGGTTTTGACTTCGACCGCGTGATTAATACCGCAGAGTCGCTGGATGAAAGTTCGCAGATACTGGGGTACGTGGTTTTGTTTTTCTATTATCTGATCAATTTTACGGTGGTTATTTTCTTTAATGTTGGTTTGGTGTTTTGTGCACGGCAGGTGCTCAATGGGGAGAAGCCGGATATTGGTGAGGGGATTTCTTTTGCGATTTCGCGGCTTGGGGTGATTGTATCCTGGGCAGTGCTTGCTGCTACGGTGGGCGTCCTTATGAAAGTTATTGAAAACAAATCTGAAAGCGTTGGGAAATTTGTCATCGGTCTGGTTGGGGCTGGTTGGGCACTGGCAACCTTTTTTGTCGTGCCGATCATCGCCTATGAAAACCTGGGACCTATCGATGCGCTGAAGCGTAGCATTAGCATCATCAAAGAAAAATGGGGAGAAGCACTAGGTGCAAATTTCGGATTTGGGTTGTTTTATATGCTTGGAATATTTTTGATTGCTTTGCCTGTCGGTATTCTAGGATTTATGATCCATCCGATAGCTGGGATTTTGCTTGGAATATTGACCTTTTTCTTGGTGACGATTGTGATTTCCAGTGCGGAAACTGTCTTTTTGGCGGCGGCGTATCAGCATGTCAATGAGAAGACGGTGGAGCATTATCAAACAGATTTGCTAGATGATATGTTTTATTCGAAGTAAGAGAGATCGTTTTCAGCTGCGAGTCCGCTGCGCTGCGGGATCGTTGCCTTTGGCAATTGTGAGAAGAGAGACGTTGCCGTAGATTTTTTTCTGATGGCAATTTTATCTAAATAATGAAAATCTGTCTTTTGTCAGCTAAAGGTGATCTCCAAATTTCTCTCATCTCGCTTCTCCTAAATGAATTTTGTTTCTAATTTAGAATCGTTAAATTTACATCAAGAAGTTGATTAATAATCACCGATCATTTTAATTCATGTCCAACCCTTACGACGATCTCTTTGAGGAAAATACAGATGACAAGGAACTGTCCAGCCATGAGATTATCCCTCCTGAGCCAGAAGACCCGTTGATCGAAGCAGAAGATCAACTAACCACTCCACCAGAAAAAGAGGCCCTGGATGAAATTCTTGACAGTATTCTACAATTTAATACTCAGGCAGATTCCTTCTCCAAACTCCTTACAAAACTCAATGCACAGGAACATAAGGTTGAAAGCAATTTATCTCAATTTTTCATTGTACAAAAAGGCACACATCACCAGGGCAGTTTGGCAGCAGAAAAAAAGTACCACGCCTTATTAACCTCAAAATTCAATCAGATAATTACGCCAATGCTCGAACTCGCCAACCTGCACCTCGGCACTATTAAGCGATTTAGTCAGGACATTGACGAAAATTATTACTCCGTAGACAAATCAGACAGCAAGGTCAAGATCAACAAAAAACAGGCGCTAGACGGGATTGTCCTCCAACGAAAAGTCCTTGCGGATGCAGCAGACAGTCTGGCAGTCCTAGAGTATGCAATGGTTGTGACTGAAAGGCGACTGAGCAGCTACAACAATACCGGAGAAGCAGAAAATCTCTCCGTAGCCGAATATGAAATCCTCGTCCAAAAACGTACACAACTGACCAGTGGCGTTATTCATCAGTTTGATTATTCCTTTTTTGATGTCAATTTGATTGATAAAACGGCAATTTCACTTGGCATCTATATGAAAGAAACGAGTTCCCAATATTTGACTAAGTTGCTTCATGTTTTTGAAGCTCGATAAGTGGTTCCCCTGCGGCAGTGGGATCGGTGCATTCGGCAATCACGGCAGATGCGTTTCATAAAATGTCTCTACGTGTTGACCATAATTAACCATAAAAAACATCCAATTCGCTGAAAATTCCCGATATTGTACAACCCTAGTAACTTAATAACTCAATCAACCCAATAACTTGATAACTACATCCGGCATGAAATACTTTCTACTCTTCTTGTTTTTCGTTCCCGCAACTGTTGGTATTACTCAGGATGCTAAACCGTTGAAACAACTTATCAGCACTCAAAATTCTGGGTGGCCAATGGTAAAAGAGCTGGTCGAGAACGCAGCAAACAATATCGAGGTACTAGGAAAAAACAAGGAACTAGCAGAAGCCGCGCTCCTTCAAATCCAAGTAAGTACGGAGTCCTCCATGGGAGCAGTCATTTACGAAACCGGAGGAATATTAGTAGACTATGGTTGGTTGCGCATCCTGGGATCGGGCGCTCCAAAATTAAACCGCAGCCTACCGATGTGGAATGAAGGAAAATCGATAGAAAACAAAGAAGAAATTGCCTATTATCTAGTGGCAGATGACGTTGTGGGTGGTTTTTTTGCTCAAAACGAAGGCGGCCTTGGAGAAGACAAAGGCAACATCTACTATCTATCTCCAGACAATTTGCAATGGGAACCGCTCTATCTGACTTATACGGAGTTTTTGGAATGGGCGTTTACTGGAGAGTTATCTCAATTTTACGAAAAACTGCGATGGGAAACCTGGAAGGAGGATGTTGCCAGACTTGACGGAACACATGCCTTCAGTTTTACTCCATTTTTATGGACTTCCTATGAAGATTTCAACCAATTGGAAAGGCAATCGGTTCCGATCCAACAAATCTGGGACCTGGCCATGGACAATAGGAATCAATAAATGCTGATGAAGTGATTATGTATCACGACTAATTGCCGTTGAGCGCCACAACATTTTGCTCCTGCTAGCGTTTATATTTCTGTTCTTGCTATAAAATCAGCATCTTAGCAGTTCCAAATCTAACAAATAACATGCAGCATCCGATTCAATTTTCTAAACGTGACAAGGTTTTGTTTTTCAGGACACTCCAACAGCGAGTGAACGCTTATTTCAACGAAAACAAGATTAAGAAAACGGGTAATTGGATCATGTATCTAAAGACCACGGGTATTTTGACAGGTTATTTCGTTCCTTATGCGTTGCTGTTTGCTGGAGTGTTTTCTGGTTGGGGAATTGTCTTGCTCTATGTTTTGATGGGATTTGCAGTCTCAGGCATTGGGCTTTGTATCATGCACGATGCCAACCACGGTGCTTATTCCAGCAATAAGACGGTCAATAAAATCCTGAGTTATTCACTCAATATGGTAGGTGGCAGTTCGTTTACCTGGAAGATTCAGCACAATTTATTACATCATACTTATACGAATGTCTATCACATTGATGAAGACATTGACGACAAGCCATTTCTGCGTCTTTCTCCCCATGGAAAATTGAAATCCCATCATCGGTTTCAGCATTATTATGCTTTTCTGTTGTACTGTTTTGCTACGCTAAGCTGGGTGATCATCAAGGATTTCCGTCAATTGAAATTGTATAATAAGGAAGGCCTTACGGAGAATAATGGGTTTCATCCTAAACGGGAAGCGATCATTATGATCGTCAGTAAAATTGTTTATTTCCTACATATTTTGGTGTTGCCTATTGCGATTGGTTTGTCTGTTGGCTATGTTTTGCTTGGTTTTTTGTTGCTGCATATGGTTGCTGGGTTGTTGATAACGGTTGTTTTTCAGCTGGCGCACGTCGTGGAAGGGCCAGAACATCTGGATGCGGAAGATGCTGTAGAAGGTCAGCTTGAAAATACTTGGGCGATCCACCAGCTACAATCTACCGCCAACTTTTCTACAAAGAGCAAATTTGTCACCTGGTGTGTCGGCGGGCTGAACTTTCAGATTGAGCACCATCTATTCCCAACCATCTGCCACGTACATTATCCTAAAATAGCGCAAATCGTCAAACAAACCGTCACCGAATTTAATCTCCCGTACTACGAGTTTGATTATTTGCATAAAGCAGTTGGCTCTCATATCAAAATGTTGAGAGCGTTTGGATCAGGAAATCCTGGATTGGTTAATAGTTAATAGTGGATTGGTGGATGGTAAAAAATATCAGCGTCTGCATTTGCCCCTATACCCTTTACAAAAAAGTCCCTTTACTACTTCTTAATAGCAGCTACCAACGCTTCGATCTCTTCTTCAATAGAAAAGGAGGTTTTGTTCATGGAAAAATTCTTGCCATTTTGCAAGATGAATAAACTGTTTAGATACATAGAAAAGGAATTGCCATCGATGTCTCCATTTTTGTAGGCGTTATGGATCAAGTCGAAATGTTTCTCTTTCAATTCCAGGCTTTCGGATTGGTGAATAACTAACCAGGGTACCATAGAAACCACTGGGCCGTATTCCTGATTGGTTGGATATCCAAATTTCTTTAGAATGGCATCGACGACCATATCATTTCGTTTGTCTACGGCCAATCGTTCTTTCTTCATGGCTAGATGTTCAGGAGAGTTTTCTCCATACTTTTTAACAATATTATCTGATTTTTTCGAGAGATTTCTTCCTGTAATGAAGATCGTATTCATGTATTCTTTTAGCGATTTCCCTGGTTCTAGCGTATTGACTTCGGTAGTGACTTCCTCTTGCAGATTTGGCTGATTTGCCTGTTCGGATTTGCAAGCAGTGAGTAGGAAGGTGAAAAGACTTGCCAGAAGTGCAAAATGAGTTACGGATAAAATTTTCATTGGGGAGATTTAGGAAATTGCTGTCGGAGTTGATTAAAATAAATTTTGATCAAATATAATAAATAAGGAAGAAAACGCAGTTGGTTAATGCTTAATGGAGGAATTGTTTATAGTCACTAGTGTCCACTTAAACTTAAAACAAGTTCTTTGAAACAGTTGTAATTACTGAATTAGCGCCGATTTGTAGTGCGTGACGATTTGAATCACTAAGTTCCCCTTTTATTAACTACCTACTACCCAAAAAAGAAAGGCTACCTGTTTAAAACAAGCAGCCTTTCCGTTGATCTTTATTTACAATGTCAGATACTAGTATCTTCTATTGTATCCACCTCCGCCACCACGGTCATTGCCGTAGCTAGAACGACGATCTCTATTTTCTCTTGGCTCTGCTTTCTTCACAACAATAGTTCGTCCATCAAATTCTTGATCATTCAAAGAATCGATTGCATTTTGAGCTTCCTCATCATTAGGCATCTCAACGAAACCGAATCCTTTAGATTTACCAGTAGCTCTGTCTAAGATAATCTTAACAGAACTAACTTCGCCAAATTGCTCAAAGCCACTTCTCAAATCTTCTTCTCGAGTAGCAAAGTCCAATTTTGCAACAAAAATGTTCATAATAAAATATTAAAATAAAAAATAAAAAATAGATTTATAAAGTCAAAAAAATCTAAAAACAAGAATTAAATGAACTATAAAAAATCTTACATATCGTAACAAAGATATTGAGATATTACCAATAATGCCAGTTTTGACTATTTAAAAACCCAAAATAAAACATAAATAACTGAATCGCAATAGATTAGTTTTGCCAAAAAATAACAATTTGATTATTCCACAATTAACATTTACCGAATTTCAACAAGAAAGTTGGCTAGTCAGATAGTTCAAAATTACATAATTTGATATTATGTATGGCAAAAAAAATGTACTTTTGACTACTTGATTTCAGCATACAGCGCCTTTGTAACAGGTGCTTTTTATGCTGCTAGTTTGGCGTTACTTATTTGTTGTCCTTTAAAAATTTTGAACCATTAGTAAGACTAAAATCTTTATTTCTTTCGAAGGAGAGGATCAAAAATTTATAGATGAACTCTTAGCACACTTTGCGCTTTCCATAAGCAAAGGGCAGATAGAAGTATGGCATCATGGAATGATAAATCCAGGGGTAAGTATGGAGGAAGAAATGGATAAAAATCTTGCCGAAAGTCAAGTAGCCATTTTCATCATCAGTATCAAACTTTTAGCCGCTAAGCACTTTCCTGATTTAGAACAAACAGTCATCAAAAGAGTAGAAAATGGTAAATTAACACTAATCCCTATTCTCTACCGCCCAGCCAATTGGGAAGCCTACCATTTTGCAAAACTCAACGCTCAGCCACTACCCAAAAACGGCCGTTACCTGAGTCAACTTTCTAAAAGTGACCGGGAACTAGAATTGGTAAGCATCGCAAAAGAAATTCTTAACGTAACCCAACCTACTAAAACACCAGTCCTTCACTTGAAAAAAATTATCGCAGAAGGCAATATCGAAGAAGCACTAAATCAGACAGAACAAGCTATTCAGCATTCCAACAACAAAGACCTCCAAAATGAAATCATCCACCTAAAATCTAACTATTTCCAAGTTAATAAGGATTACAGAAGAGGAATCATAACTAGTGAGACACTCCGCGTACAAAATCGAAAAACAGTAGACGTTCTATTAGAACTCATTGATAATATAGATGGGAATGCCTCTTCAAATAAAACTCCAACATCAACAAACGGGACAGGAGTCGCTGAGAATATCACCCAACTTACCACCAAAAAATTTCTATACCTCACCTCTTGCCCAGACGGCAAATCTCCAGTTGGTTTTGCCAAGGAACATACCGCTATAGATGACGCCCTGCAAGATAGCAGAATGGAAAATCAGGTAAAACTCCAATCAAAACTTCAAGTCAAAGCCAATGAGTTATTTCTGGAATTGCACAATGCCGACAACCCAAATTATATCCACCTATCCGTGCATGGCGAACGGCCAAAACCAAAGGAGAATCTGCCCCCCTTTCTGCTTTTTGTAAAAAAAGATGACCAAACCGCAAGAATTAGCCCGACAGAACTCGCTGGCGAATTTGAAGAGTTGGCAAAGGACAATAGCAAGTTAGAACTCGTTTGTATAAGTGCCTGCAATTCATTAAAACATGCAACAGCCATTGCAAAATTTGCTCCTTATGTCATTGGGATGAATGGAAAAATTCCAGTAGATGCAGCTATTCTATTCGCCAATGTTTTCTATAAAAGATTATTTGTCGACCAGCCTATTGAGTTTGCCTTCAAGCAAGCCCTGAATGCGTTAAGACGAGAAGACTATCCTGATCAAGACGGTATTAAAGTTCATGAAATGCCGCACCTTTTTTCCAATTTCGGGAAGGAAGTATTTGTATTAACCGACTAAAAAACAACCATTATGAATCTTAATTGTAAAGATCAACTAATAGAATTAATAAAGGCCAAAGGTTTCAATCTTGTACTAAATCCAAGGGAGAATATCCAACCATTGCAGGTCTTAAGCCGCCAGCAATCTGGCGTTTGGGCATGGGTAAAAGATGTCTTTACCACTCCCGTTCTTGATGATGCGAATGCTGGAATAGATGAGTTACTGATTGCAGACGAAGCACTTCCTCCCGTCAAAGCAGGCACACTGGCTAGCGGGATCAAAGCCACCCGATCTTCAGACGTCGGGGTAGATGCGGGTGTAGAGTTGATGCTCAATTTCCTAAAATTGCCAATCAGCGAACAAACAGAAGACCTAAAATTGAAGATCGAAGCATCGTTAAAATCAATAGAAAAAATCAATTTTGCAGTGGGCGGAAACGCTAAAATGCACAGTGTAAGTCATATCGCACTAGACAGTTTCCTACACGGGGCATCTATCCGCGAAACAGTTGGCAATCAATTCCGCGAAATGCTTGACAACAACCAGCTATTCATAGTAACAGACGTCCTGACCAGCAACTCCTTTTCTATGAACGGCATCGACAAAACCAATGGCTTGGTAGATATAAACCTACCAGATATCCAAGACCTCTTCAAAGGAAAAGTATCCGGCAAATTTGAAAACGCTGGAGAGTCCGGCCTCGAATACGAAGGAGAGCAAGAACTAGTTTTCGGACTAAAAGCCGTCAAATTGCTAACCCAAAAATCAGACAAAGGGAAGTACAGTTTCAAAATCAAGATCGAAGATGGGATGGCAGTGAGAGGCGAAGCGGACTACCCAGTAGATTTGCTAGCAACAGACGACAATTTTCTTGGGATTTAATACTAAATGATAGAAGGTTTTTTTACAAACTGTTCCTAAAATCGCAGCCGTCTTTCCATAAAGAACAGAATCAAATTCCTATGGACTGTTGACATCTGTCAAAAAAAATATTATTTTAGGATAATATAATAGGACTCCAATCTTCTCTAGATTCCCTACATTTTTTATGACCTTAATCATCTCTCTATGAAAACCAAAATATTGTTTTCCCTGTTTACACTTGCCCTTGGTTATGCCTTGATTAGCAGCTCAGGTGGTAGGGCCACTACTGCAAATTCTGGGAATACGGGAGCCCCAGGAGAAACAGGCCCGACTTGTGGAATTTGTCATACAGGAGGAAGTGCCAACTTCGGCACCGTCAACATTCAGCTCACTGTAAAAGATCCATTAGGCGTTCCACTTACTTCAGAATATACTGCTGGAGCGACTTATTCGGTGGAAGTGCAGGTAAGTTCTACCATGGGAATTCCTAGTGGCTATGGTTTCCAAATGACCGCATTGACAAGTGCAAATATGAATGCTGGCACCTGGCAATCACCAATTGCAGGAACAACAATTGCTACAATTTCTCTAGGAGGGGGTCGAACTTATGTCGAACATTCTGCTCCTAATGCTTCTGGTATTTTCCAGGTAGAATGGGTAGCTCCGCCTACAGGTACAGGCGATGTGTCTTTCTATTATGCAGGAAACGCCGTAAATGTAAACTTTATAAATACTGGTGATATCGGAAGTTTTGGCGCTGTCCAAACATTTCAGGAAGCCTGCCAAATGCTTACCATTACGACAGACAGCATCCGTATGCCTCTTTGTGCTGGGGATAATGACGGAATTATATTTATCACCCCCAACATTGGAACGCCTCCATTTACCTTCAACTGGAGCAACGGATCTACTCAGGAAGATTTAGTTAGTGTGCCCGCGGGAAGCTATGCTGTTACAATGACAGATGCTTTGGGTTGCGTTGGTATCGTTTCTTCCATCCTAATTCAAAACCCTCAGGTGCTCAATTCAACCATAACCACTGTAGATGAAACAATCGTAGATGCAAATGATGGAATGGCAACTGTTACAGCTTCAGGCGGCACTATGCCCTACTCCTATTTATGGTCAAATGGTGCTACCGATTTGAGCCTTTCCAATCTCGAACCTGGCGTTTATACTGCAACTGTCACGGATAGTAATGGGTGTACTTCGATAAGCACAGAATTAGTGTTAGCAGCAATTCCTGGTCGTGTTAAGAACATAAAATCTCTACAATCCATTGCTCTTGTCCCTAATCCAACAACTGGTCCCGTCCAACTGGATTTGTCGTTTGATAAGCGGGTCAACTTATTGATCACGGTTTCCTCCTTGGTTGGTCAGGTCATTTACGAAGAGCAAATTGCTGTCGATCAGCATTTGCAGAAGCAACTTGATTTTGGGAATGTTGCTTCGGGTATGTATGTATTGACCTTAAGGGTCGATGATGGAGTCACTACTCGAAAATTCCATGTGGATGGAAAGTAGAGGACTAGAAACTCAGCGATTCCTAGGACCACATTCAAAATTCTTCGAGATCGTGAAGGAATCTTAGGTCAAGCTTAGTGGACCATTGGCTCGCCATTCTATTGCACCACTCCAATGATCACGGAAAAGTCACTTTCCATATCGGTGAGCTCTAATTCTGGAGAATAGACTTTAGATACAAAACCATCAAGGTACAGCGCGTCCTGACATTCAAATTTATCCTTGAAAAAAGAGGCAAAGGTGAATAGATTGACTTTTTTGCGGCTCATGGCGAATACCAGCGTATTTTGATCGATCACCCCTACTCCATTTCGAATATGCGTGTTGGTAGAATTTTCGTTGAATTTGGGGTGAATATTGCCTGTGGTTAGTAGTTGGGGGCCGGATTGGATGGCGGTTCTGGTATTTGTTAACTGCTTGTATTTTGGGGTGTTGGTGATAGTGGCGTTGTTGTCTTTTGTAATGGTAAGGATGCCATTGGGTTCTAGAAAAAAGTTTCCTTTTCCTTTGTTGGTGTTTATTGGGGTGATTTCCTTTCCATCTTCTATGTACAGGCCAGTTGGGCTTCTGTCTTTGTTGAAGATGCCGCCATTCATAGCAAAGATCAATTCATTGCCTTCTGTTTTTTGGTCTTCAGCAATTGCTTCAAAGTTTTGGTAAAGTGCTCCATTGTCCTCTTTGTAAAACGTTCTAAGATTGGTCGTTCTCAAATCGACAATACCGATGATATAATCCACGCCTTTGTATTCAATTATCTCTTGTTTAAATTCTGTTGGCGGACGGACATCTTGATTCTTCCCTTTTTGGGTAATCTTGGTATCCGTAGAAACAGACTGACAAGTAACAAACAACAATAAAACCAACCCATTCATAAAATAAACCATGTAGCAGTTTTTTGCAAAAAAAAGATTCCCATCGAATATTCTAACAGGCATTAAATGGAAATCCGACCAAGTAAATATGTTTTGTCAAAGGTAAATATTATGCTGGAATAATTTTTATCAAACAAATCAAGGACTCCTCCACCAACAGCAAGCATCCTAGCATTAAATTACTTATATTTGCGCAAAATAAATCATCATGAAATACGACGTTACGGTTATTGGATCTGGCCCAGGAGGATATGTGGCAGCAATCAGATGTGCACAACTTGGATTAAAGACCGCTATTATTGAAAAATACGACACCCTAGGAGGTACTTGTCTGAATGTTGGATGTATTCCATCAAAAGCATTATTAGACTCATCAGAACATTACCACAACGCAGAAAAACGATTTTCTACCCACGGTATAAAAGTCACCGGCCTGAAAATCGATATGAAACAGATGATCCAGCGAAAAGATGATGTAGTCAGCCAAACCACCAAGGGTATTGACTACCTCATGAATAAAAACAAGATCACTGTCTTTCACGGGCACGGTTCCTTTGAATCCGCAACTAAAATTAGTATTGCCAAAAAAGACGGCAGCACTGAAACCATCGAGACTGACAAAACCATCATAGCAACTGGCAGCAAACCAATCACCCCTGCTAGCTTCAACTACGATAAAAAACGAATCATCACTTCTACTGAAGCTTTAAACATCACAAAAGTGCCGAAGACCATGACCATTATTGGTGCTGGAGTAATTGGACTGGAGCTGGGTTCTGTCTACGCACGACTAGGAACAAAGGTTGATGTTGTCGAATACGCGGACAGCGCCATCGGCATGATGGACAAAGACTTAGGAAAAGAGTTGACCCGATCTCTCAAAAAAATAGGAATAAAATTCCATTTCAAATATATGGTGAAAGAGGTCACCGCAACCGCTACAAAAACTAAACTCGTCGCAGAACACCGGGACTCCAAAGAAGCGTTAAGCATCGATGCAGAATACTGCCTGGTAGCTATTGGCCGATATGCATATACCGACAAGCTTGGCCTAGACAAGGTTGGGATCACGACCGACAAACGTGGTAGAATTGAGGTAGACCATAATTTGCAAACCAATGTACCTGGTATTTATGCCATCGGAGACGTGATAAAAGGAGCAATGCTAGCGCATAAAGCAGAAGAAGAAGGTGTTTTTGTAGCAGAGCGTATGGTCGGCCAGCATCCACACATCAATTACAATTTGATTCCTGGGGTAGTTTATACATGGCCAGAAGTGGCGGCTGTCGGTAAAACGGAAGCAGAGCTAAAAGAGGCTGGGACACCAATTAAAGTCGGCAAATTCCCATTTAAAGCACTAGGACGGGCACGAGCGAGTATGGATACAGAAGGTTTAGTAAAAATCATTTCTCACAAGGAGACAGACGAAGTACTGGGCGTGCATATGGTTGGGCCGAGAGTAGCGGACATCATCGCAGAAGCAGTCACCGCAATGGAATTCCGTGCCTCTGCAGAAGATATTTCCAGAATGAGCCATGCACATCCTACTTATACGGAGGCCGTCAAAGAAGCAGCGCTTGCAGCAACAGACAATCGCCCTCTACACATATAAAAGAGCGGATTTTGATGATAAAATAAATCCAAATCTTTGAAAAAGGCAAAAACCATCCGATACATAGGCATTGACCCTGGTACAAACGTACTAGGCTATGCTGTTATCGATGTCCTAAAAAATAAAATTAGCATTGTGGAGATGGGCACTGTCCGAATGTCTGCTCAATCTACTCCTTCAGAGAAGTTGAAAAAGATTTTCGAATCCATTCAAACCATCATCAAAAAAACCAACCCGGCAGAAATGGCGATCGAGGCGCCTTTTTATGGAAAAAATGTGCAATCCATGCTAAAGTTGGGTAGAGCACAAGGAGTAGCCATGGCGGCCAGTATGGTCAACAAAGTAGAAGTTACCGATTATGCCCCCAGAAAGATAAAACAGTCCGTCACAGGCAATGGGAATGCCTCCAAAGAGCAAGTCATGGCGATGTTGGAAACACTAACCAATACAAAACTAGGAGAACAGGAATTGGATGCTACAGATGCGCTTGCCTGTGCTGTCTGCCACCATTTCCAACAATCCAATGTATTGAAGGGATTAAGTAAATCCAAAGGCTGGGAAGGGTTTATTAAAAATAATCCCGACCGAATACTATAAAATAGTCCAAATGGTAACTTTTTCTAAATGGCTGCGCTGATTTGTGCGGCTATCTCTTCCATTTTCTGCTGGCTTAGCGAAAACTTAGGCCTTGAGAAATTGATATCTCCTTCACTTTGTAATGGAATAAGGTGAATGTGTGCGTGGGGGACTTCCAGACCGACTACTGCCATTCCTACCCGCTTGCAAGGGCAAGCTTTTTCAATTCCTTTTGCTACTTTCTTTGCGAATAGGTGAAGTCCGATATACACCTCCTCTTCCAAATCAAAAAGATAATCTACTTCAATTTTAGGAATAACTAAGGTATGGCCATGTGCTAATGGGCTGATATCTAGAAACGCAAGGTACTGATCGTCCTCCGCAACTTTATGACAAGGTATAGTTCCTGCTACTATTTGGGAAAATATACTTGCCATTATAAAGAAATATCTTCAATCTCGAATTTGAGGATTCCTCCAGGCGTTTCGACTTCCGCGACTTCGCCAATTTTTTTACCTAGAAGACTGCTGCCAATTGGAGACGTAACGGAAATTTTCTTTTCTTTAAGGTTAGCCTCTGCTTCGGATACCAATTTGTAGGTAAACGATTTGTTGTTTTTAAGGTTTTTAATCTTCACGTTTGTAAATACGACAACCTTTGAGGTATCCAATTCGGAAGTATCTAGGATACGAGCATTAGAAAGCATAATACTCATTTCATTTATCTTCAATTCTAGTAACCCTTGAGCTTCTTTCGCTGCATCATATTCTGCATTCTCAGAAAGGTCTCCTTTGTCCCTTGCCTCTGCTATTGCAGCAGCTGCTTCTTGCCATTTTGTGGTTTTTAAATACTGTAATTCGCCTTCCAGCTTTTCTAAACCTTCCTTTGTCAAATAAGTAATGTTCGACATAATATTCTGATTTATTACTGATATATTTTAATAAAAATAAAAGAGAAGAACGTTCCCCTATATGGTAGAAACGTTCTTCTCTCTTCACAAAGATATGATTTTTTGACAAATAAATCAACGGATAGTAAACCTTTTGCATTTAATTCTATCCATAATTTGCCTAATTATTGAATAGAAACAAGTATTCGTGGTTATTCAATCAGTTGATAAAATTTTCACATAAGTAAACAAACAAAAAAAGAACGTTCCTTCATAGGGAAGAAACGTTCTTTTTTTATGTTAAAATATGGTCTGTAAACCAGCCATACTGCCTACAAATCAAATCGAAGTCCAATAGTGTGTGTGCCACTAAAAGGAGTTGTTGTTTGGTATGCGTAGTCGATGCCAAGCTTTGTCTCACTTCCTTTCTTGATAGGTACTTGAATACTAAGTCCAGCAGACAATCCAGTGTGTGCATTCGTTCTTGTTTCAGTATCCAACAAGCCATTTTCATACTGATAACCCACACGTAACATGAACATTTCTTTCATGGAATATTCTAAACCTGCACCATATTGATCTTTAGAAAAAGAGTGCGAGGTGAAGTTTGCCAACAAAGTTACCCGATGATTGTCATCTGAAAATTTGAAATCGTAAGCAGCTCCAATATTAAGTAATGAAGGAAGCTCATATGGATTCTCCCGAACCTGAACGGTAAAACCGTCTGATCCATCTGGAGAAAATCCAGTAAAAGTTGTTCCATCTCCACCGCTGAATTTCATTGGTGCTCCAATATTTCTCAAGCTAATTCCAAAATGGAATTTGTCAGCATGATACTGGATACCAGCATCTAAAGCAAAACCAAATGCATTTACGTTTTGAGCTTGTTCAGTGATCATTCTAATTGTCAATCCAGTAGATATTCTATCTGAAAATTGATGCGCATAACCTAAACCAATATTAAAGAAAAATGGTTTATAAGTTGCACCAATACCATCAGGAGCATCAGTGGTCGTGACATCAATATCTCCAAAATCTACGGACATTAAAGAAAAACCAAGTACTCCTTTTTCAGATACACGTTGTCCCAATCCTAAACCATTTAGACTAACGCCACTTCCTTGAAGGTAAAAGGTACGAGCTAGAACTACTTGTGTCTTACCTAGGAAAGATAATCCTGCAGGGTTAATCCGTAAGGATTCAATTCCCTTCACATTACCTGTAAGCATTCCCTTTAGTCCTGAACTTCTTGCCCAAGGATTAAGAAGCAATTCATAGGCTCCTGCTTGTCCTTGTCTGTCAGGATTTCCCGCCTCCGCATTGAACGTAAGCGTCATAAGAAATACCAATAATAATACTATATATTTATTCATTTCGTTTCTTTTTTTGAAATTATAAGCCTAGAGAATCAAATCTACGAATCGATCCGAACCATTTCACAACTCGTTCACCAATGCCTTCAGCATCAATATGTATAATATATACCCCACTTGAAATTCGAATTCCATTAGTGTTTTTCAAATCCCATTCAATAGCAGTGTAAATTTGATCAGATCGTAATGGGTCTGTATTGACTCCTGATTCATTACGATTGTATGTTCTGATCAATCGTCCGTCTAAAGAGAAAATTGAAATTACACACTTAGCAGGCAAGTTGGTAATCCTTACTTTACCATCATTATTTCCACCTTCGTAACTTGAGTACGCATAATATGGATTAGGAACTACCTGAATAACATCTAATGCACTTTCCGCTGTTTCTGTTTGACCAGTTGCAACTGCTTTTCCAGAGAAGCTAAACTCGTATTCAGGATAGCTATCATTTTCTCCTGTTGCTTCATACGTTCTATATGGGTTTTTCACCCGTAGTTCGAATTTAAGGTCGCTATTATCAGGAATTAAGCCGTCTTGCATAGATTTCATTTCAACTCCTTGTGGTAACATTGGAGCAGATGTCCAAATAACTTTAGACCAACCATTGATTTTGTTAAAAGCACTTCCTCCTAATTCGGTAGCAAGAACTGCACATTCGTCATAACGCTCACTTGTCACATAAACGAAATGCTGACCTCCTAATGGGAACTCAATAAGAGCACCTGAAAATTGTCCAGAAGGATCGATTGGAACTGCAAAGTCTGAGTTTGGATTCCAAACCATATCCTTACCATTTCTCGTTGGTAAACCTAAAGATACCGCATTTCCTATTACACCATCATCTACAGGATTGTAGTACGCATTTTCTCCGAAGAAAATATTCAAGCGTTCACCAGTTTCCACATCGATCGCATAACCTGGGAACCAAGAAAACCCAGTTGTTCCAGTATTATCAGCATTTCCATCTTTATCTATTGATGCGTCATCCCGAAGTGCGTAAGGAGCAGAATCAGGATTCGGTGCGCCATCATTTGCATAATAATCAGAGTATGTATTAACAACAACACAACGACTCCATTTTGATTTATCAGAAGTGATAACGATATCTACATTGTTTACATCCTTAAGGAAGTTTCTTGCATCTACCTGACTGGAGAAATTATTTGTCCATGCTGGAGTAATAAAGTTTCCTGCAGGCAAAGTAGGCTCTGGTTTCCAACTTACTAAGGAATAAGGATACCAAGTACCTCCAAGTACATCTGCATATACCTTATTCGGATCACGTGCCTGCTCTTGTTCTAAGTTTCCAGTACGCATCCAATTCATAAAACGTGGTATCATATCATCAGTAGCTGCACCGTACCATGCAGTTGCATTGGCATCGCTATATATTGCATTTGCACCTACAAATCCGTTACCCTCCATTGGAGCATCTTCTACATCTTCTGTTTGTTCAATTTCTATAGAAATTCCAAGTTCAGGGATTAATTTCTCCTCAACAATGTCTATAGATCGGTCAGAAAAATATTGAGTTCCTCCACTTTCAGTTAGCACCCATGTGATAGGATCTACTAAGTCTGCATCTGTCAGGTCTTCATCCTCCAAAGCGAGTGAATAAGTGCCATCTTTAATTTTCAGTGGGTTGTAAACTTTCACTGTAAAAGGACCAGAACCAGCTTCATAAGTAATTCTTCCTGCAGCAGTTTGATCGAAGATATCATCAATAGAGCCTTCTGTAAGTCTCAAATACTTACCGCTATGTCCTTTCCCATCCACTCTTGTAATTTCTGGTTCATCTCCATATACTGCGTTTACAATTGTTCCACCATTTTCAGGATCATTGATGTGAGGAATTGCAGTATAGGTTTTGATATTTAATCGACCTTCAATGTATTGTATTTGCTGTCCACCTGCACCTGCATTTGCTGGATCATAAGGTAGATAGTTATTAGAAGCATAAGAGATTACAGAGTAGTAGTATGCTTTATGATTTACCAATCTACTATCTCCTGAAGCAAACAAATCCTCTGTAACACGGAAGGAGTGTTTAACTCCAGAATCGTCTGCATCCACCATTACATTAGGAATCAAAATATTAATATCTGCGTCATCAGCAGGTAAATAGTTAATTAACTTTGTGATTCCGTCTCTTTTGTCAACCAATGCTACAAGTCTAGCTTTGTCTACATCCCCAAAATCTGCTGGGACAACATCCTGCTTAGCTAACTGATAAACAAAGTATCCTTGAAAAGTATAGGTACTATCATTAAATCCTCCAGGGATTGTTGGAGATGGCTCACTATATCCTTCTAGATAGTTATTACTTGATTCTTCATTAGAAAGTGCAAGGATCAATTCTCTATCCAATTCTACAATATTCACGTCTGGAGCATCTGGGCCATCTGTCAATTTAAAGCAATTGTTGAATAGACCTTGTGCTTTATCATCTGCTTGTTGTAATTTGGTAAAGCTAGGACAAGGATAATCCGCCTTAGGGATCCAAACAGCTCCAACTATTACTTCATTAGTAGCACCTGGGTTTAGTAAGAAAGGCCCAGAAGATTGCACAAAACGTCTGTCGTTTGGAGCATTACCAACTGAACACTCAGACCAAGCAGTTGGACTTGAGTTAGAAGGATCATCTGGGAACATGTAAGGAGTTGGAAAAGTACCTTGCTGGTAACCATTTCCTCCAAATTCAATTGGAGATCCATCTCTCCAAAATCCAGAAAGATAACCATAGAACTCTTGCGCTGCATTTGGATTCCCTTGCGGTGATCCATCATTGTCATAATAGACAAATGCAGACATTCCAAGTTCATCGCCATTTTCATCCTTTGGTCCACGGAAGTAATCTACACCTAGGATCGGTACATCATTTCCATATCCTTGTACAGTACCTCCTGAAAAGTCTTGACAATCAGGATCCGTAGCTTCTCCATTATATACGATACCCAATGCACGATCTACATCACAACCTACAAAGTCATTATCCCAACACCCTAAATCAGGGTCTACCCAGTTACCTATATAGGTATCATTCAATGGTAGGGTTGCTTTATTTATCAAGGTATACTTGTAAAAGGTCATATTGTTAATCTCATCGTTTGTAGAATATCCAAACGCAAGCGCTTGAATTTCCATCCCAATTTGATCTCCATTTGTTTCTGTATGAATATTTCCTTTGTCGTTGTACACCCACCAAATCATTTGATCAGCATAAGCCGCATCATCAATTGATCCTGTGCTACATCCAACAACTCCAATAACTGGAAAGTCACCTACCGCCGGATCATAAATTCCATCTGCATCCACATCAAAAAATGGAGCTAAATCTTGATTAGGAAGTGCGAACCCTGCAGGTAGCGGCTGATCCTGGAAGTACGGATTCCCGCGACCAGGCCAACTTAATAAATCATCAGGAATAGGGTTGTCAATTATATTGTTGTCCTTATAGTCTTCAATATGTGCAGTAATGTTTTCACCTAACACAATGAAGTGATCATCCCACTGTAAGCAGACTGATTGATTAACATTTCCGTCTGAATCGAGCGGGCCAGGCCAAAAGTCATTACCACCTTGGCGGTATGTTTGAGCTGCCATTTTAAGGTTTCCTGCGTTATCGACTCCACCAATCCAAAGAGCTGCAGCAAATATAGATGATACTTCATCTTGATTTGAACCTACTGCTACGTTTGGTACGATATATCGACCATCAGAAAGATCCCACCAGAGATCCCCACCACCAAGAAGTCTAGCTCTGACATTGTTGATATTGAGATCTTCTTGAGAGAGGGAGGGAGTACAGTCAGAACGAAAATTTTGTTCTGGAGCAATTCCCGGGTTGCCTCCTCTAATATTTTCTTTAGCATTTGACTGAGCAAAAGACAATAAGATAAATAGAGCAGATAAGGCTAATAATTTAATTTTATTCATAATAATAGCTTTTTTCTTTTTTAAAAATTAGCTTGAAGACCAAGACGAATTCTTCGTGGTAATCCAAAGTAAGCATCATTTAAAAGTCGTAGGTTGTAGAGCGTTTCGTAAGAAGTTGCACTTTCTGCAGCATCAATATCATCTTGACCACCTGAACCAGGAGTTATCAGATATCCATCGCTATCAGGATCTTGAGTAAATGGATAGAAACCAACTACATTTCTTGTATTCAACAAATTAAGAACACGTAAGAAAACATTTACAGTTCTGGCTTTTTTCCCTCCTTTTCCTCCAAATGTGAAGTCTTTATCAACTCTTAAATCAAATTGCGTAGTCCATGGATAACGAGCTCCATTAAAGTCACCAATTGTATTTCTTCCACCTCTTGGTTGTGGATCAGCTTTTCTAGTATATGGTCTACCAGAACCAAGACTCATCAATAAGTTTAGACCAAAGTTTTCCAGGATATTTTTACCTGCAATTCTTGGTCCATTATATTGATCATTCTCTCCAAAACGGTAATCCATTCTTGCAATAAGATTATGTCGTTGATCAAAGTCAAATGGGAAAATAGGTCTAGTAGTTCCTAAAGCAGAGGTACCCCGTAGTGAAGATTCTCCACTTGACCCAGTTCCTTCAGCGAACTGAAGTGTATAATCGATTTTCAACTTAAAGTTTTTTGTTCTTCTTAAATCATATTGGAACGTAAAACCTTTTACTGTACCAAAATCTCTATTTCCAAAAGTTTGGTATTCAGGAACAGGGTCAGCATAGGAATAGGTTCTTTTAGATATCATATCTCTTTGCTCTCTATAGTAGGCTGTTAAGGTAACAGCAGAACTTGCAGATATTTTTTGTTTGAAACCAACTTCATAATCAATTGTTTTGGATGGTTTCAAGTCAGGGTTTTCTAATCCATTAGCGAATAGATTTTGAGCATCTTGCCAGTTATAATAGTCTAAGGCTGTCATGTCATTTCTTTCACTTGGTCTTCTTGTAAGAATATCATAGTGGGCAAAGAATCCTGCATCCTTAGAGATTGGGAAAGAGAATGCGATACGAGGCAATACATTTATTTGTGGCTCGTAGTCAACAAAAACGCCTTCCGGGTTGTAGTCTAAATCTTTAATATCTTGATATCTTTCATAGTGTGCAGTCTGTCCAATCGCTCTTGAGCCAAATAGTGCCAAAGGATCATTTACAACAGCACCTGTTCTAGTGTACCATTGGTCACCGTCACGATATGCAGACGGCACGGTAGTTCCTCCTGTACTTTCGACATAGACCTTCCAATCTGGTTCTGCATTTGCAGCATGTGGTAAATCCGAAGATTCAGATACCGTACGAATTGGGTTAAATGTGTAAGGATCTGCTAAAACTTGTGTATTTGCATCAAACCTATCAACTCTCAATCCAATGTTGAAGATAAAGTCCTTATAGGTAAACTTATCTTGCAAATAGAAGGCGGTGTATATTGGAGTTGTAGGTGCAACTGGTCGATATAGGTCACCATTTCCATCCTTCTTAGTGAAAAAGTCATTGAAGGTAACATCTGCACCCAATTTCTTACCTGTGTAATCGTATCCTTTATAAGAAAGAACAAGTGCAGGTAGAACACTATTTAATTCATCCGCAGAAAATAAATCCATAGATAAATCTTCAGGAGAAAGTGCGTCCAAATTCAATTGTTGGTTATCTGGAATAGAGAATTTATCTCTTATGTTGTTTACAAATGTAGAATTCTCAAAATAGTTTATTGAATAAGAAACACTATCGCCAATCATTAAACTATCACTTGTATCTAAATAATAATCCCCACGAACCATTTGCCGTCCAACTTGCCATAAAGACTGTGGCTGAATAGAATAATTTCTATCAATTCTTTGTTCATATAGTACCCCAAACTCTATGGAGTGTTTACTTCTTTCTTCGCTTGCATCTTTTTTACCCACGATGTCAAATCCACCTGTTGCATTTACACCATATTGATTCTCCTCAATTTTTTGGAAAAAATCTTGAGTAGTTCCATAATTGTAGTGTAAATTTTCAGCATAGACATATTCAAGATTTCCTGGAATAAAACCATTCTGAATCAATGAGCTAGAGATATTGTTACCAACTGCTCCGTCATATCCTAGGTATAATTCCTGATATGGGTTATATCCTCCAGGAGTAAAATTTGTCAGCACTTCTGTGGCTGCACCTTCACGAAAGATTCCATCATCTCCTTCAATATAATTACGTTGAAAGTCGATATCATATTTCCCATAATAACCGTAGTTAAACAAGTTGTCCTTGTGATTGGGATCATAACGATCGATATTAACTCTATTGTAGTCAAATTGTAGAGAATAATTAATATTCTGAATGGTAGCACTACTTTTCTCTTTTTTCTCTTCATCTGTTAAGTTATCATCAGACCCTCCGATCTTGTGACGCAACCTAACAAAAACCCTCCAATCCTTATCAAAACGATCTAGGTTTGAATCTGAATTTAACAACCAAGTACGTTCAGTTCTTAAATCTTGTTTTCTTTTAATAAAATTGTAGTTACCACCAACCGTAAAGTTAATTTCTCTGATTGGTTGAAAATCAATTTTACCAGAACCATTTATTGTTAGTCGACCAACATTTGGTCGCGTCTTTGTTCTTTCAAAATCGTCTTCAGTAATGAAATTACCACGTGGTACATATCTAAGGCCATCTGTAGTTTGAACAGGAACTAAAGGATCCGTTTTCAACAAATCAATGAATTCATCCGTAGCTCTGTAAGCTCCAACATAAGATGGATTTGGGTCATCTAAATGAGTAACTTGAGCAGACAAGCGATATCCAAGAATAGACCTAAGAACTTCTCCATCTGCGTCTTTCTTTGATAAAAGAGGACCACTTACACCTAAGTTCAAAAAATTAAATCCATAAGGATCAAGAACTTCAGAAGTTTCTAATTCGATATTCCCTCCAAACTTACTAGAAGGACCTTTAGTAATAATGTTAGTAACACCACCAGTAACATCACCATACTTAGCAGGAAGTCCAGAGGTAATTACTTGGATTTGCTCGATATCAGCTGCAGGTACTGTACTTCTTCTGGTTCTTACACCATCTACAAAAATAATATCATCTCCTTCACGTGCCCCCCGGAAGCTAGTTTCTTCTCCTTCTTTTTTTCTGGAGACACCTGCTGTGGTGGCGATCAAAGATCCGATGCTTTTAACTGGCATCCTTGCAATTTCTTCTGCGGTAACTGTTGCACCGGAAGCGGTATTATCCATTTCAATAAGAGGAACCTTGTAAGCTTTTACTACAATTTCGTCAAGTTTAACACCATCGGATGGAACAGACATTTCGATATCGAATCCAACTGTTTTACTTCCTCCAACTACGATACCTTCTGTTCTAAGGTCTGAATAACCGACATAAATTACTAAAATGTCATAAGTTCCAGGATCAAATCCTGTCAATATATAGTTTCCATCTAAGTCTGTGGTGGTTCCTGCTTTTTGAACCCCATCTTTCTCTAGAACTACATTGGCGAAGGGTAAACCTTCTCCATTGGCTGAGTCGATGACCTTCCCTTGGACAGTCTGCCCAAAGGCAACTGTGGAGATCATTAAAAAAGCCACTAATAAATACATGTAACGTGCCATAAGCTGTGTCATTTTAAATTTTGACGAATATTCTTTTTCGACGAACATACAATGTTAAGGAATTGTTAAAGAACAGCAAAATAATTCTTCACATTTCCGAAGTCTAATATTAAAAAATTAATGTCTATTACCAGATATTGTCAAGCTACAGACAATATCTTATTAAGAAGCGTTGCCGCTAATTTTTCTTTTGATTCTTTGGTCCAGCCGGCAATATGAGGAGACAAAACAACGTTATCATAGTGATAAAGCTGTTGATACATTGTTTTCTCTTTTTCTGAAAAGGTATGTGGTTTTTCATTTTCAAAAACATCCAAACATACACCGACTATTTTTTTGTTATCCAATCCTTCCAGCAAATCAACCGTATTAACAATTTTCCCTCTTGAGGTATTAATTAATACAATTGGTTTATGAAATTTATTGATAAACGCTTTGTTGACAAGATGAGCCGTTTCCTCATTGAGAGGAAGATGGAGACTTATGATATCCGATTGCTCAAAAATGTCAATCATCGAAGTCTCTGTAACATGCTTCATTTGTCCAGTAAAATTTGAGATGTACTTATCGTAAGCCAGCACATTTACCTCCCAGGCTGTAAGTTTCTTTGCAAGGGTACTTCCCGTGTTTCCGAAACCAATAATCCCGATGGTTTTACCCTGTAGTTCAAATCCGCGATTTTTTTCTCTGTTCCATTCAAACTGGCGAACTTCGTTGTCAGCTACCAGCAATTTGTTTGAAAGTGCGAGTAACATACCCATTGCGTGCTCGGCTACTGCGTTCCGGTTTCCCTCCGGGGAGCTAAACACGTGGATGCCTTTTTGTTTGGCATAAGATCGGTCGACAATCTCCATTCCAGAACCTAATCGGGCGATGAACTTTAAAGCCTGACCTTTGTCAAGCAAATATTTATCTACAAGAATTTTACTATTAATGATTAAACCGACGTATTGATGAATAACTTCCAAAACGCTGTCAGTCTGTATCGCAGGATGGTAATCGCATTCGAACCCAGCTTTTTGCAAACCTTCAATCAACAGCGGGTGAACCGCATCTGTCACTAAAAATCGTCTTTTTGTCTGCAAACAGTTTTAAAATTTAGTGCCACAAATATAAGAAAGGTTGAAAATAATCAATACAAAAAGTAATAAATTAACTTAAAGTTCGTTCTAACAGATTGATTATCTAATTGGTCATAAATAGCAGAAAACCAATATTAAACCGCTATTTCTCTTGCAATTGTGAAATTTTGGTGGTCAAATCTATAAATTCCGCCACAGAAAGTTCTTCTGGACGGCGTTTAAAATCGGGATTTTCTAAAAAATCAGCGCTTTTGGTAAACTGTTTTAGTGTATTTCGAAGCATTTTCCTCCGTTGTCCGAAAGTAGTTTTTACAATTGCCTTGAATAATCCTGGTTCACACCCGAGTACTTGATTTGACTTGCGAGTCAATCGGATGATATTGGATTGCACCTTAGGTGGTGGCTTAAAAGAGAACCTATCTACATCAAAAAGAATTTCGGTATGATAGTAAGCCTGGATCAAGACACTAATAACACCATATACTTTACTACCAGGAGGAGAAGCGACTCGCTCCCCTACTTCTTTTTGAAACATACCAACCATCTCAGGGATTTGATCTCTGTAGTCGATAATTTTAAATAAAATTTGTGAAGAAATATTGTACGGGAAGTTACCAATTACACAGAATTGGCCCTGGAAATGTTCTTCCAGTTTTAACTTAAGCACATCACTCTCGATTATTTTGCTGTCCAAAACAGGGTAATTTTTTCGTAGAAAGCTGACCATGTCTCTATCCGCTTCTACTACTTTTAAATTGTATGGTTCGTCGATTAGATATTTCGTCAACATCCCCATGCCTGGACCAATCTCAAGTACATGCTTACAGTTGTTGGGCAATATTAAGCTTTTCGCAATTCTTTCAGCGATAGGTTCACTTGTTAAAAAGTGTTGCCCGTATGATTTCTTTGGTTTCATCCTTACTTTTTAGGATTCCCTTCCACAATCATTAATACGTCAAATTCAAAGAACTATTTTAGTTCTGCAGGTAGCTGTTCTCAAATATGACAAAATAGCGGAGATTGTACAAGGGGTATATCGTGAATAAGTCTTTTCAATCGGTGAATATGTAATTTCAACTAGTGAATAATATTTTATTATTTGTTGAGTAGACCCAAATGAGCCTTTTTCTGAAGATCGTTTATTTGTAAAATTGTTTTTCCCACTATTTACTACTAGATTTCAATTAAAAATTAGGGACTCTATGCAATCATCAGAATATTCTATTAGAATATATTTGTTATCAATTAAATTGTTATCTCTATTTTTTTATCTTTGCGGATTGATTTTCGTATTAGAAAATTAACTTTTTACTCGATATTTTATCGCGGATTGCCCTCAAAAAAATAAATTCTATTCCATGAATCTTTCAATAGTATCAGCAAAATCAGTTTCCAACAAAGATAATATTTTAATCCTGGCAGATGGGAATGATTTTGATTGGTGTAAAGAATTTTTGTCAGGGACTGAAATCAAATATTTGAAATCAGCCGCCAAGAATGAGATACTTCAATTGGTCTTTCCTCAAGAAAACAAAACTGTTTTTGTTCAGTATTTCAAACCAGAACAAAATGCCTATCGCAAAAAAGAAACGATAAGAAGGGAAGGAAATGAATTGCTGGAACTTATCAAACGATTCAAAATTGAAGAACTCACCATAGTTAATAAGCAAAAAGAAAATTTCACTTCAGAATTTATTGAAGGTCTTGCACTTGGCAACTATCAGTTTTTGAGACATTACAAGAATGTAGAGAAAAAAATCAATCCGCTTAAAAAAATCAAAGTCGGAAAAAACTCTTTGTCTGCTAAAGACCTAAAAACACTCAATATAATACTAGAAGCTACTTGTTGGGCAAGAGATTTAATCAATGAGCCACTTTCTCACCTAAATGCGCCACAACTCAGTGAGCAGATCAAAGAAATGGGAAAGAAGGCAGGAGCAAAAGTGGAAGTATATGACAAGAAAAAGATTGCCTCTCTAAAAATGGGTGGGTTGCTAGCTGTCAATTATGGAAGCGTGGATCCGCCAACATTTAGTATCATGGAATACAAGCCCGCTAAGCCTAAAAACAAAAAACCAATCATTTTGGTAGGCAAAGGGGTCGTTTATGATACTGGAGGATTGAGTCTAAAACCAACCGCACATTCCATGGATTTCATGAAGTCGGACATGGGGGGCGCTGCAGTCGCTGCCTGTACCATGTATGCTGTAGCAAAAGCTAAGCTTCCCCTTCACGTTATCGCTCTTATTCCTGCGACTGACAACCGTCCTGGGAAAAACGCTTATGTGCCTGGTGATGTTATTACCATGTTCAACGGTTCAACAGTAGAGGTATTGAATACGGATGCGGAGGGAAGAATGATCTTAGCAGATGCACTTCACTTTGCAAAAAAATATAACCCGGAGCTGGTTATGGATTTTGCTACCTTGACGGGTTCAGCAGCCAGAGCAGTTGGATCTGTGGGTGTTGTTTATATGGGAAATGCAGAAGATTCTCTAAAGAAAAAACTAGAAATCAGCGGACACGAAACGCACGAACGCCTTATCGAACTACCACTTTGGGAAGAATATGGGGAAATGCTGAAATCGGATGTTGCCGATTTGAAAAACATTGGCGGCCCGTCTGCTGGTGCAATTACTGCTGGTAAATTCCTACAACATTTCACGGACTACCCATGGCTGCATTTTGATATTGCAGGATCTGCTTTTTTGCATCATTCAGATTCTTACAGAGGAAAGAATGGAACTGGTATTGGAGTTCGATTGATCTTTGATTTTCTGTCGAATTACTAGGACGAACCGGTCGCCTTGTTCCGCCCTTAATTACAAAAGAAGAACGACTTACCCATTTAGAAAAGACAAATCTTACCAAAGGAAACTGAATTTCGATTGGAAGATTGTATCTTCGTCCGCTAGAAAATAAAGTATTATGAAAAAACCTAGAATAGGAATTAGTATTGGCGATGTAAATGGTGTCGGATTGGAGGTAATCATTAAGACTTTTTCTGACCCTCGAATCTATAAAATTTGTACTCCAATTATATATGGCTCTTCCAAAGTAGTAGCCTATCATAAAAATGTGGTCCCAGTTGAAAATTTCTCCACCTACAATCAGCACTCCGCAGAACACTTGAAGGACGATACGGTGAATGTTGTAAATGTATGGCAGGAAAGTGTAAACATAGCACTCGGTAAAACAGATATCGCTGGTGGTGAATATGCCATCAAATCACTGGATGCCGCTACCAAAGACCTTAAGGAAGGGCTGATTGACGCGCTTGTCACTGCCCCGATCAATAAAAAAGCAATGCAATTGGCAGGATTTCCTTACCCTGGCCATACTGAATATTTCACGGATCATTCTGGTGAAAAGGAAAGCATGATGCTTATGGTGAATGACGATCTTCGAGTAGGATTGGTTACCAACCATCTCCCTATCAATGAAGTCGCAGGAAGTATTACCAAAGAACTTATCCTAAGAAAAATAGCGATCCTAAACTCCACTTTAATCAAGGATTTTGGAATTGACAAACCTAAAATTGCCATTCTTGCACTCAATCCGCATGCTAGCGACGATGGAGTAATAGGAGATGAAGAGGAAAAAATTATTATTCCTGCTATACAACAAGCAAAACAAGAGGAAGCACTCGTATTTGGTCCTTTTCCTGCTGACGGCTTTTTTGGTTCTAAACAATTTGCCAAATTTGACGGGGTGATTGCCATGTACCATGACCAAGGACTCGTTCCTTTCAAGACATTGTCTGCCGGATCAGGAGTCAACTATACTGCAGGTTTATCATTTGTTCGCACCTCTCCCGATCATGGGACCGCCTTTGACATTGCAGGAAAAAACCTAGCTGATGAAGGGTCTTTTAGAAAAGCAGTTTTTGCCGCTATAGACATTGCTCGTTGTCGCGCCAACTATCTTGAAAGTCGCGCCAATCCATTGAAGCGTCAAAAAGGTAAAGTCCTTGAAAATATCGAAAACGAAAAAGCTTTTGAGGCGCCTGATAATGAGCCTTCTCATTGATGAAGCGTTGCTTCTGTAGAGTGATTTTTTTGCTACCGCAAATTTGGGTAAAGAGTATAGTTTTTATCGTATAGTGCACTGACTATTTATTTTTCATCATTCGCCCCTACCTCGCACACCATTGACTTGTGTAAGTCAAAAGGTAGTCCAAAGTGCATTTATCCCTACACTCTTCTATCAGATCTGCGCCAGCAAAACGAGCCCTCTACAACCTAGAAACAATATCCATTTGCAGCAATTAGCTCAGCGGCCACTGTACGTCGGGCTTCTTTGACATTTGCAGGAGTGTGTTTTGCAAAACGGCGGACACCCATTAGCATCATTCGCAGTTCGTCGCCTTCGGCAAAAGAGACAAGCGCATCGGTTCCATTTTTCTCAATTCTGTTTGCTGCATCGTGCAGAAATACTTGCAACATTGCTTCTTGCGCCTTGGAGTCTAAGCCTAATGTTTCTCTTTTTTGTACTCGGAGCAACAAGGACTCCAGGTTGAAGATATCGATCATGATGTCTGCTAAATTCATTAGGATTTCCTGCTCGCCTTTGAGGTTGAGTTTGCCGTCCATTTGATATTTGAAGCCTGCTCCGGCGACAATCAACAATATTTTTTTGAGGTTGGCAAGTACCGCCTTTTCTTCTGCGAATGGGCCTTCTGGTTTAGTATTCGAAGGGGCGGCTACTAATTCCTTTTGGACTTCCCAGGCGGGTCCTTTTATGTCTAGGTGTCCTTTCATCGATCGTTTCAACAACATATCTACTGCTAGTAGTCGATTGATCTCATTTGTTCCTTCGTAAATCCGATTTATCCGGGAATCGCGATACGCGCGGGCTGCTCCAAACTCTTCAGAGAATCCTAGCCCACCAAAAACTTGTACGGTCTCGTCTGTTATATAATCCAGTACTTCGGATCCGTAGACTTTCATGATGGCGCATTCGATGGCATATTCTTCTGCGGACTTCAGTTTTGCTTCTTCGATACTTGCACCTTCTGCTTTTAAGGCTGTTATTTTTTCCTGCAGCAAATTGGACACTCTATATAAGGAAGATTCCAGGGCATAATTTCGTATTGCCTGCTCTGCCAATTTGTATTGAATGGCTCCAAAATTGGCAATGGGTTGTTTAAATTGGACTCTTTCGTTTGCGTACTTTACTGCTAGTTCAATACTGTCTTTTGATCCACCTAGGCATAGCGCGCCTAGCTTGAAACGCCCTACATTCAACACATTGAAAGCAATATGGTGTCCTTTCCCAATAGTACCCAATACATTCTCCACCGGTACTTTTGCATTTTCAAAAAACACTTGTCTAGTAGAAGATCCTTTGATTCCTAATTTGTCTTCTTCTGCACCGAGCGTCATTCCTTCCGTTCCTTTTTCAACTATAAATCCGGTAAATTTATCTCCATCGATTTTTGCAAATACAATAAAAATATCTGCGAATCCTGCATTAGATATCCACATTTTCTGTCCATTCAAGGTGTAGCTTTTCCCGTCTTCCGTGAGGTCTGCTCTAGTTTTTGCGGCAAGGGCATCAGATCCTGACCCAGGTTCTGTCAAGCAGTAACAAGCCTTTAGTTCTCCCATGGCCAATTTGGGCAGGTATTTTAACTTTTGCTCCTCCGTACCGAAATACAAGATGGGCAGCATCCCGATACCAGTATGCGCAGCAAAAGACACGGTAAAGGAGCCACTTTTGCCCATTTCTTCGCAAATCAGGGTATTGGTATTGGTATCTAGTGAGGTTCCGCCATACTCTTCAGGGATATGAGCAGCAAGTACTCCTTGCTCCCCTGCTTTTTCAAGAATGGTGGCGGCTATATTATTTTCTTGCTTTTCGATTTTATGGATATTGGTCTTTACTTCCGCATCGACAAAGTCCTGGATCATCTGTTTCACCATGAGTTGTTCTTCGTCAAACTCTTCGGGGATAAAAATTTCACTTGGTGTCGATTCTTTGATTAGAAACTCTCCTCCTTTCAGAACAGATTTATTGATTACGGCTTCGTCCATGATTTTTGTTTTACTTTTAATATTATTTTTACCCTTGCGGGAATATCACTCTATATTTTCCGAAGGACAGATTTTTTGATTTTAGAGTTCCACTCGAGGTATTTTAATGTTTTCGGTTATTTACGCTACAAAAGTAATAAATAACCGCGAATCTCTTTTTCCACTAGTAATACGTATTTACAGAAAAATTGTTTACTAGTTCCCTTTACTTTTGGAAGTTTCTGCTGGCAGAGGGTATGATTTGAATGATTTTTGACAAAATACAAAACATCAATAAATTGAACTTATAACGGTTAGCTCGAACAGCCGATTTTGCCGACATAAATTATCAAATTAATAATTTGTCAATCGTCCAAACAAAACAAAATAAGTATCTTCCAAAATGAGTATTTACGAATTCAAAAAATTTGTTCCTAGTGCTCTAGGAATAAGTATTCTAGGAGTGGCAGGGCTTATGAGCTTGGACTATTTGTTAGATGCTTCCATGTGGCGTTGGCTGGAGTCAACTGCAGATATGAATCGTTTTCCATACTGTGAGACCAAACGGGAGGGTGAATTTTTGCGCCAACCAGCCAACGTGTACTCCAATTCGATTTATTTGTTTTATGGTGTGTTGCTTTTGCTGCTAGGTAGGCAAGTAAGGCATACTTCCCATTTTCAATCCTCCGTACCTTCCATTTTGATTTACTTGCTTGGAGCATCATATGTATATTTGTTTTTTGGAAGCTCTTTTTTTCATGCCTCGTTTATTGACGTTGGTCATCGGATGGACATCAATGCAACGCTGGCTATATTTATCTCCCTGATCACAATTGGTGCACATCAGCTAACTCCTTCAGGTCAACCAAAAACGTACGCATTGCTTGGTTTCATAGCTGTTCCTGTTTGTTATGGGCTCCATTATTTTGTCTTTGGAGGCAAGTTTTTGTTTATAAGCTTTGCACTACTTTTATTTTTGATCTCTATGGTCAACTATATTAGACACCGCGCCAATTACAACCTATTGTTATTAGCCATTGGGTTTGTAATGCTTGGACTGGGCTACTTCCTGCACGTCTGTGATGAGCAACATGTTGGTTGTGCGCCGGATTCTTGGTTTCAGCTACACAGTGTCTGGCACTTTTTGACGGGAACAGGTGGTTTTTTGGGGTTTCTGTTTTTTTACACCAAGCGCAATTCCAAGTGAATTTTATTGATGCCTCTAATAATTAGGCAAGTATTCACCAACAACAATAATATAAGCATTCCGTTTTTCAATAAAAAAACGCGCACCCCAAGTTTTAGAGTACGCGTTTTATTATTTTCAAAGAACCATCCTTTCAGATTGCAGTCTGGTTATCTTATTTCCCGCCATCAGGAGTAGGAGCAACTTGATTTGCTTCTACTGGCTGTGCGTTTTCCTGAATTAACAAACGTTCGTTTAGTCGATCAATTTCATCCGTCAGTTTTTCGATGATGGCTTGTTGTTCTTGAGTTGCTTTGATCAAAACGGGGATGAGTTGTTGGTATTTCATTCCCATTCTTTCCATTTCGACGATCTCTGGCTTCATAGTAGATTCGTCTAAGATTTTACGGTCGTGGGTCTTCACTGCTTCGCTAACAAGCGGCAATACTTCCTGAGCGATAAGGCCAAGTTTTGTTTCTCCACTTTCATCTCTATTGAGCTTGTAAGACACAGGTCTCATTGCCATAATCTCTGGAAGTCCATAAGTCAAATTTTCGATATTGTTCTTTTCTCGTCGATCCGATACGTTGACAAAATCGTCTGCAAAAACATCATCCCAAGCGCGGAGTGTTGAATATCCTAAATCTCTGTTGATATGTGTTGTTGGCGAAAAAGTATTATTTATCGTGGTTTCATTAGAACCATCCAACAAAAACTCTATAGAACCAATACCGATCGCAGTACCTGTTGCGGTTCCATTATCAAAGTCCGCTACATAATCAACAAGAACTCCTGTTACAGTTGCGCCATTGCTACTTGCCTGGCTAAAGGGCGAGCCAAAATTGACTAAATTTTCATTAGCATCCAGCCAGAACGCATAATCGTTATCCAGAGACTCCATACGGAAATCATAATCACCGCTTGCTTCGTTTGCGACGACGTGTCCTCTATTAAAAATAGCTGCATAAGAATTTATTCCTGTACCGGAATTGTTAAAATACCCAGCATATGTATTCCCTGTAGTTCCTGACCCTATGGTTGAATATACGCCATACTTACTCCCTGTACCCGATGATCCCATGGTTGAATATACCCCATAAGTGCTGTAGGTACTTGTCGAAGAGGTTGCAATATTATTGTAAGTTCCATATCTGGCTCCTCCACCTGCGCTGCCAATAAAATTGTAGGTGCCATATTTAGTACCAAAGGTACCCGTAGTACTTGGAAGCACATAGTTGTAGGTACTATAAACGGTACCTCCAGCACCTGAGAAGTAATTTCGAACTCCATATTTAGAACTTGTTGAGGTATTGGTATTAATGTTGTAAATCCCATAAGATGTTCCTGTACTTGCTCCTGTAGTTGAATTATATACAGCGTACTTTGTTCCAGGTACGTCGTCAAATAGGTTGTACACTCCATATTTGGCTCTATTACTTGTTCCTGTGAATGTATTTCGTTCACCATGTACATTGTAGATATCTGCCGCGACGGTATTAAATACTTTTTCATCTCCGACCAAATCCCCACCAATGATACTGCTTTGTTGCATCTCCGTATATTGACCGATATTAAATCGTTCTGTAGGAGAAGTTTTAATGTACAATCGAGGTTCAGAAATACCACCTGGAGTCACTCCTCCCAATCCAACTATCTGTTCGTTACTGACATTTATTGCTGTTGTATTGTTTGTTTTGATCACTAATGGATTCAGATCTGTTGTTCCAAGAAATTGAGAAGCAGGATTGACTCCAGCATTTCCAGATTTCAGCCATGCGTCGGTAGAAGCAGTACTGATCCAAGTAGGATTTCCAGCACCATTCATCGAAAGTAACTGTCCAGGAGCTCCTCCAGCTAAGTTAACCAAGTCTCCTGCTGAATTAGACATCACTAACCGATTGCTAATACCAGTCAAAGCGGAAAACCGACCAGTACCGATGACGTGCAATTTTTGTGCTGGAGCATTTGTACCAATTCCAACATTTCCTGCAGTGTTAGCAAATAATGTACTTGTGCGATAGGCAAAATTCCCACCGTTTGGCACATTCAGCGTAGCACCAGACCCTCCAACTTGCAAGGTACCATCTGTGCGCATTGCTCCTGTATTATGATAGAAACTTTTATTCCCAAAGGTCCTGATCCAAGTACCATCAATCATATATAAACCACCTCCATGCGTTTGAAAGGTAAGTCCATTATTCCCAGATACTCTAAACCAGCCACCATTCGCATAAATATCTCCTATAGTGTGAAGTTTATAGGCAGGGGCTTCGGTACCTATACCAATCCGACCATTGTCCATTGCTCCAAAAAAAGGTGTATTATTATCTCTGATAACAAAGTCTCCGGTACCGTTGAGGTTGTACATCATACGTTGTGCGCCATTTGTAATCGTAGTTGCTTCTGTCAGTGCTCCTCCTAACTGAATTCTATCTGCAGTAGCATCTACATTCAAACCATTATTAGCGAGGGCATTTATTGTTAGTGTCCCAGTGGTGCCGCCTCCTGAAAGACCAGCACCAGCAGTAACCCCACCGATACTGCCTCCTGGTGCTTGCCATCGCGTGTTTCCGTTGGCATCCATTGCAGTAAGGACCATACCAGGTGTAATTGTTGCACTAGCATCAAATACCCTAAGTGGATGATTATTCCCACCAATTTCTACAAAATCACCGGAAATTGAATTTTCAAAAGTTCCTCCCCAACCAGAAGAATAACCATATATCCCATAATTATCTGTAGGTGAGCCGGGGTGTATAGACACTCCCAATACACCAATATCATGTGGATCAATATTGAACCCTGTGATCCCATCAAAGGCTCCAGAGAAATCATTGGTTACCGCCATGTAGGCTCTTGGTTCATTATTTGATCGCATAAATTTAGCCGCTGCAGATCCTGTACCATTAAGAACATCAAGACGGTATTGCGGAGCCATAACTCCGATACCAACATTATTTGATACAGCAGAGTATTGATTACTTCCAACTACTGTCCAATCTGCATCTCCTCCAAGAGAAGACAAATTGACACTTTGTGTGCCGCCTCCGTCTACAATATTCAGGGTAGTTCCCGTAAGGGTTGCTCCTGTATTAAACTCATTTGCTGGATTGCTGTCCGCATCATTGACTCCATCTTGAAGCGCACTCAGATTGACACTTTGTGTCCCTCCTCCATCTACAATATTCAAGGTAGTTCCCGAAAGGGTAGCTCCAGTGTTATACTCATTACCGATAACTGAATCGCCATCCGTTCTAGTAACATCTGGTACATTGGTAACAAAAGTAAGTCCAGAAGTATTTGCGGCTCTTGTTATTGTCCATCCATCCGCTCTTGACTCGACAATGTTTGCATGACTTTGTAAAAAAGAAGTAACCGATATTTTTGGATAGGAATAACTTGCGCCATCTGTACCCAATATGATAGCTATATTGCCAGCTGAATTTCTTCCAAGTCTAACGTCTAAAACTTTGCCTCCTGTATTAGTAAAACCTTTATTTACAAAGTCATTATTAACATACATGTAAGCCCCAATTTTTGTTTCAAAAGGTGCTGAAGCATCGTAAAAATACCCTTCTACATTTACAGTAAACATACATGCCAGATTCCATGGCATTTGTGTGTTGATTATAAATACGCCTGCAGAACCTGAGGAGGAATGATTGTAAGTCACTAGGTTTCTATATATTCGTGCAGTTGAATTCCCTTCCACCATTACATTGTCGTCTAATTTAATATTTCCGGCAACATCTAATTTTTGGGTAGCATTCGTTTTCCCTATGGCGACATTTCCTTGGGTATAAATATTATCTGCTATCGCATTTGCTGGATTTGTTCCAGTACTTTCATACCAATCATGGTCTCTCAAACTACTTAAATCTTGGCTTTGTGTTCCTCCACCGTCTATGACGTTCAAGGTTGTACCTGTTAGGGTTACATTAGTATTGTGTTCATTTGTAGGATCTGAATCGGCATCATTTACTCCATCTTGGAGAGAAGATAAGTTGACACTTTGGGAGCCACCTCCATCTATTATATTTAAGGTTGTTCCCGTTAGGGTTGCGCCTGTATTATACTCGTTTCCGATAACGGCATCTGCATCATTTACTCCGTCTTGGAGTGGAGACAAGTCTACATTTTGAGTTCCACCGGCATCTGTAATTCCTAGCATGGTGCCTGTTAATGTTGCTCCGGTGTTGAGCTCATTTGCAGGATCGCTATCCGCATCATTGACCCCATCCTGAAGGGAACTTAGGTTTACATTGGTAGCGCCCCCTGCATCAGAGATGGTTAGCATGGTGCCTGTTAATGTTGCTCCGGTAATGAGCTCATTTGTAGGGTTCGAATCAGCATCATTGACATTGTCAGTACCACTTATTGTGAAGTTTGGATAAGTCCCGGAAATACTGACCGACCCCGCCCCCGTGAGGACAACAGGCACGTCAGAAGCTGTATTAGTAATCGTATTGCCGACAATTGTGATACCAGGGCCTGCTACAAAGTCTAAACCAAGTACTCGTACCAAATCTGCTGGTAGGATGTACTTTACAAGACCTGTTGTAGGGTTAACCATCAAGATGGAGGTATCCGCCATCCCGTATAGTTGCAGGCCATCAATTCGGATGGGATCTGAACTAGAAGTTGGGGTAATGTGCAAGGTATTCGTAGGGGCAGATTGGCCGACACCTACATTTTGTCCGAATGCATAGAATGGGATCAGACTTAGAATAAATAAGGTAAATTTCAGTTTCATAGCATAGAAGATTTAGTTACAAAAAAGGATTTCTTGCCAAGATGGCAACGTTTGTAAAGGAAAGTCATTCTACTGCAAATCAGGGCAAATTGATTATGCAATTGGAACACTCTATCTAAAAGTAGACATTTTTATTTATAATAAAAAAATGCGTACTCCAATTAAATGGAGTACGCATTTTGCTTTTTATCAAAAGCCGACTTTTTAGACAGCTTATTTGTGATTTTCTCTTATTTCCCTCCTCCAGTATTGGGAGCGAGTTGATTTGCCTCTACTGGATTAGAATTTTCCTGCATCATCAGTCGTTTATTCAACTCTTCGATTAAGGATTGTTGCGCTTCGTTTGTCTTTTTTAGCTCTTCAATCATATCTTGTTGTTCTTGCGTAGCTTTGATCAAAACGGGGATGAGTTGTTGATATTTCATTCCCATTCTTTCCATTTCTACTTCTTCTTCAACCATTGTAGACTCGTCAAGAATTCTGAAATCATGTGTCTTCACTGCTTCCTTTACAATAGGCAGTACTTCCTGTGCGATCAAACCAAGTTTGGTCTCCGCATGTTCGTCTCTATTAAGCTTGTAAGAAACAGGGCGCATAGCCATGATTTCTGTAAGTCCATAGGAAAGATTTTCAATATTGTTTTTCTCTCTTCGATCAGAAACATTGACAAAATCATCTGCAAAAACATCGTCCCAAGCGCGGAGTGTTGAAAATCCTAAATCTCTGATTAGATGCGTTGTAGGAGAAAAGGTATTGTTGATGGTAGTTTCGGCATTACCGTCTAACAGGAACTCTATAGAACCAATTCCAATTCCAGTACCCGTAGCGGTGCCTTTGTCAAAATCGGCAACATAGTCAACGACAACCCCAGTGACTGTTGCTCCATTGGATGAAGCATTACTAAAGGGAGATCCAAAATTGACCAGATTTTCATTTGCATCCAACCAGAACGCATGTGTTCTTGTATCAGATTCAATGCGGAAATCATAATCACCACCAATTTCGTTGGCAATAACTTGCCCACTATTAAAAACAGCAGCATGACCATTGACACCTGCCGAATTGAAATATGCCGCATATTTATTCCCTGTACCACTGGAACCCATGGTACAATACACACCGTATGTATTGTAAGTACTAGTTGTAGAAGAAGAAACAGAATTGTACGTTCCGTACCTTGTACCTCCACCATTACTTCCGATTAAATTGTAGGTACCATACTTTGTGCCAGATGTAGAGGTACTAAGCGGAGTGATATAATTGTAGGTACCATAAGCTGTTGAACCAGGATTTATGATTTGATTACGTACTCCGTATTTCGTACTTGTAGAAGTATTGCTTGAATAATTGTAAGTTCCGTAGTAAGTTCCGGTTCCAGTTCCAGTAACTGTACTATACATTCCATATTTAATTCCTGGGACATCCTCAAACAGGTTGTAGACTCCATACTTTGTGCCAGTTCCTGTACCTTGATGCCAATTGGACACACCAAAATAAGTCCTGTTTCCGTTTCCAGTAAATGTATTCCTGTCTCCTGTTCCATTATGAAGATCTGTTGAGCTGGTAGTCATCACTTTGTCTTCTCCGTACCATTCATCAGTGGCACCAGCTCCATTGGTTTCCGTAAGTTGGGTACCGATTGTATGCAATCGCTCCTGAGGTGCAGTCGTGCCAAGTCCCAAGAAACCTCCATTGATGAAGTTATTTCCATTTCCATGTAATCGATTGACTACTGAACCAGCTCGATAGACATCAATAAGACCATCATCCGAAGAATCAAAAATCCGTACCAAGTTAACCCCTGTAACAGAACCATCTCTAAGGTAAATATCATCTGAATGAAAGGAGTTTCCTGTTACATTGAACATTCCAGCACTTGCTGTGCTACCAACAGTTGTCCGACCATTGTCTAATACAGCAAATCGATTTACACCATTATCTCTGATTAAGAAATCTCCTATACTGTTTAGATTGTGGATCAAACTGTATGCTCCAAAAGTTAATGTCGTTGTTTCTGTTAATGGGCCACCTAGTTGTATTCTATCTGCACCGGCATCCACATTCAGTCCATTATTTGCATTTGCATTTATTGTGGGAGTTCCACTTGTACCTCCACCAGTAAGACCGGCCCCAGCCGTAATTCCACCTATGTCACCACCTGGTGTTTGCCATTGTGTGTTTCCGTTTGCATCCATTGCTGTGAGGACCATGCCAGGTGTTATTGTTGCGCTGGCATCAAACACTCTCATTGGATAGATGCTTGCACCACTAAGTTCTACAAAGTCACCAGAAAGGGAATTTTCAAAAGTACCTCCCCATCCAGAAGAATATCCATAAATTCCATAATTGTCTGGATTTGAACCTGGATGTACAGACACACCCAAGACACCAATATCGTGTCCATTAATATTAAATCCGGTGATTCCATCAAAAGCTCCAGTATTATCATTTGAGATAGCAAGGTAGGCTCGAGGTTCATTTCCTGATTTTAAAAACTTACTAGTTACAGACTGAGAACCTGACACCACATCTAACTTGTATTGGGGTGCTGCTATTCCAATACCTACATTACCTGATACAGCAGAATATTGATTTGCTCCGCTAACCGTCCAATCTGCATCTCCTACAAGGGAAGCCAGATTGACACTTTGAGTTCCTCCACCATCTATTACATTCAGAGTTGTTCCTGTTAAGGTAACATTCGTATTGAATTCGTTTGCTGGGTTGCTATCCGCATCGTTGACTCCATCTTGGAGAGAAGCTAGGTTGACACTTTGTGTACCACCAGCATCTATCACATTCAGCGTAGTTCCCGTAAGGGTAACATTTGAATTCAACTCATTTGAAGGGTTACTATCTGCGTCATTTACCAAGGAAGCAAGATTGACACTTTCCGCACCACCACCATCAATTACATTCAGCGTAGTTCCTGTTAAAGTAACATTCGTATTAAACTCGTTTGCTGGATCACTGTCTGCATCGTTGACCCCATCTTGTAGAGCAGCGAGATTGACAGTTTGAGTGCCACCGCCATCTATAATATTTAAGCTAGTTCCCGATAGTGTCGCTCCTGTATTAAACTCATTGGATGGATCACTGTCTGCATCATTGACTCCGTCTTGTAGAGCAGCGAGATTGACAGTTTGTGTACCGCCATTATCTATGATATTTAAGTTAGTGCCTGTTAGTGTGGCTCCTGTGTTGAACTCGTTTGCTGGATCGCTGTCTGCATCGTTGACACCGTCTTGGAGTGCAGCGAGATTGACTGTTTGGGTACCACCACCATCTA
>CALLWB010000044.1 GCA_938016265.1 uncultured Saprospiraceae bacterium | reverse complement strand
AGCTACAGCGACTGGCTTGGGAGCAGGAACTCACAGTGTGACGGTATCCGATGCGAACGGATGTATAGAAACAGTATCCATAACGATAACCGAACCAGATGTACTTTCGATATCAGCAATAGAAGATAGCGGAGTATTGTGTAATGGCGAAAGTAACGGAGTAGCGACAGCAACGGTAACAGGAGGCACATTACCATATACTTACAACTGGGATAATGGAGAAACTACAGCTACAGCTACAGGATTAGATGAAGGAATTCACACGGTAACTACAACAGATGCGAATGGTTGCGAGGCAATAACAACAGTTGTAATAACAGAGCCTACGGTATTTGCAATGACTTCGATAGCAGAAGATAGTGGCGTGTTGTGTAACGGAGAAAGTAACGGAGTAGCGACAATAACAGTAAGCGGAGGAACAACACCATACACTTACAACTGGGATAATGGAGAAACAACTGCTACAGCTACAGGCCTGGATGCCGGAGCGCATACAGTAACAGCAACAGATGCCAATGGTTGTGAAGTAGTAGGAACAGTATTAATAACAGAACCAGCAGAATTGTCAGCGACAGCAGTAGAAAACTCCGGTGTCCTTTGTAATGGAGAAAGCAATGGAGTAGCAACAGCGACAGTAACAGGAGGAACGACCCCTTACACTTACGAATGGGATAATGGAGAAACGATAGCTACAGCAACGATGTTAGGAGCTGGAATTCATACTATCACAATAACAGATGCGAATGGATGTGTGGAGACAGCTAGCGTGACTACAACAGAGCCAAATGGCTTAGTAGTGAGTGTAGCGCAAGATAGCGGTGTGTTGTGCAACGGAGAAAGTAATGGAGTAGCGACAGTTAGTGTAAGCGGAGGAACGACACCATATACTTATAACTGGGATAACTCTGAAACGACAGCTACAGCGACTGGCTTGGGAGCAGGAACTCACAGTGTGACGGTATCCGATGCGAACGGATGTATAACTATAGATAATGTATTGATTACAGAGCCGGATGTGCTTTCAGCAACGGCAGTAGAAGATAGTGGCGTGTTGTGTAACGGAGAGAGTAATGGAGTTGCAACAGTAACACCTACTGGAGGAACACTACCATATACTTACAACTGGGATAATAGTGAGACTTCCGCAACTGCAATAGGACTAGATGCTGGAATTCACTCAGTGACAGTGGTTGATGCGAATGGATGTGTAACAAGTGCCTCAGTATTGATTTCAGAACCACAAGTATTGACAGTTGGAACTGTCCAGGCAAATGTAAGTTGTTTTGGCGCTTGTAATGGCACGGCTACTGCTTCACCTGCTGGTGGAACGACTCCTTATACTTATCAGTGGTCAGCTTCTGCTGGTGGACAGACTACCATGACTGCTACTGGATTATGTTCTGGTACACATAACGTGGATGTAATTGATAATAATGGTTGTATCGTATCTACAACAGTAACGATAACAGAACCAGCATTACTAGTATTAAATACAAATACATTATCTAACGTACTTTGTAATGGACAATCTAACGGGTCTGCTGAAGCAACAGCAACTGGAGGAGCTGGAAACTACGTTTACGAATGGGATAATGGTGAAATGTCAAATGTTGCAATCTCATTAGGGGCTGGTGTTCATACAGTGACGGTAACAGATGCTAATAATTGTATAGCAACGGCAAGTGTTCTTATAACAGAGCCTAATGGATTGTTGATTGATGTAACAGGAACTGATATTACTTGTAATGGTGATAATGATGGAACTGTCAGTGTCGCTGTAAGTGGAGGTACAATGCCTTACACTTATGTATGGAGTAATGGTGGTCTAACGCCTACCTTGACAGCTTTAGGACCTGATACTTACCTGGTAACAATAACAGATGCGAATGGATGTTTCAATATTGGAAATATAACGGTTCTGGAACCACAAGCATTGTCGGCGAACTTAATTGGTACTGACGTAACTTGCTTTGGTAGCTCAGACGGGACATCAACTGTGTTTGTTGCAGGTGGTACACCAGCTTATACCTATGAGTGGGATAATGGTGAAACTACGAACCCTGCAATAAGTCTTACTGCTGGTAGTCATTCTGTAACAATAACCGATGCTAACCAATGTCTGCTTGTAGAAACAGTGTTTATTGAATCTGTTGCTGTAATCGGATGGGATGATACACAATTGAATGCAACTCCGGTTAGTTGCTTCGGAGGAAATGATGGTTCTGCTTCAGTGATTGCAAGTGGTGGATCTGCTCCTTATAATTATGTATGGAGTACTTCTCCGCCTCAATTCGGAAATTCTGCTACGGGACTTTCTGCAGGTACTTATTATGTTACTGTTGTCGATGCAAATGGATGTAGAGCGCCTCAACCGGCTCTTGTAAATATCGGTTCTGCTCAGGCAATGGGAATGAGCATGACAAGTGTTGATCCAGCGTGCTGGGGTGAAAGTGACGGTAGCGCTACTGTAACGATTAGTGGTGGATCGCCAAGTTACACTTACATCTGGAATAATGGCCAGACAGCAGCTACAGCGACAGGATTGGATGCAGGAAACTACACGGTGACTGCAACTGACCTGAATGGTTGTATTGCAATAGAAAATGTTACCATCAATCAGCCAGCAGTTGTTGCTTCTGCAGTATCATCAGTTGGCGCTGCTTGCTTCGGTGAAGCAAATGGTTCGATTGCTGTTGATACGGTTTATGGTGGAAATGGACCATATGTGTACTCATTAGACGGGTCGACTTATCAGCCAAGCAATGTGTTTGGAGGATTGAATGGCGGAGACTATGTGGTTTATATCATGGATATTAATGGTTGTGTGATTGAGCGACAAGTGACTGTTGATGAGCCGAATGAGTTGGTGATTGAATTTGAAGCGGAGGTTATCACTGTTCAACTTGGAGATAGTTATCAAATAGAAACGACTATTGTCAATCAAGGAACTAATATGACGTATAGCTGGAGTCCTGAGACTTATCTAAGTTGTACTGATTGTGCTGATCCTGTTGCTACACCAATTGAAACGACTACTTATACCGTTGTTGTAACTGATGGAAATGGTTGTCCGACCACCGCACAGATTACCCTTGAAGTTGAGAAGAAACTTAATATCTACATACCGAATGCCTTTACTCCGAATGAGGATGGAACGAACGATGTGTTCATGATTTATGGCGGCCTTGGAGTTACGAAGATCAGTACTTTCCGAATCTATGATAGATGGGGTGAGTTTATCTTCGAAGGCACTGACTTCCAGCCAAATGATCCTGCAAATGGATGGGATGGAACATTCAGAGGAGAGCCAATGAATCCTGCAGTTTTTGTTTACTACGCAGAGGTGCTGTTTGATGATGGTACGGTCGTAATGTACAAAGGAGATGTAACGCTAGTGAGGTAGAAGTTAAAATTGTTTCTCTTTGAAAGAAAGGTTGTTGAAATGCCTGGTATTAGTCTTAGGACTAGTAGTAGGCATTTCTTTTTTTATAAATGGTGTGCTGGCCTATTGAATTGCCGCCTCGTATTTATTCCTCGAACATATAAATCTGCGGTCGAATTAATCAAAATTATTCGATTATTGAATTTCCAAAAATTATAGCAAGTTGAAATTTTGCACCTACGGAGCTTTGGCTTTATGTTCAATGGCTCCCAGGATTTGACATCCCGGCTATTAAGTTTCACACCTAGAGGGTTTACTGGTGCTTAAGGGTCTGGTGCTTGGATTGTATGGGCGTCCTGCTGCTGTTTGTCTTTGATTTTTTGATGTTGGTTGGATTTGTGATGCGGACTAGCGATGTGCAGTGGTGGTGACGTAAGGAGCCAGACAGCGACTGTATAGGAGCTGGCCGAGCGAATAGCGAGCCACGGAACGTAGCGCCGCCCGATTAGGGCGGAGGCCCATTATGGTGATGGAGTTACTAAACCTATTGAGTTTAGGTGAATTAAGTTGTTGGGAAGTTGGATTGTGGTTGATTGTTTGGCTGGAAATGGTCCATATGAGTCGGGTAGATAACTGGTGTTTGAAGACTAGTCCTTGAACCATTGTTTGGCTATTTGGAGGGCTGGTTTTTGGCGGAGGGTGTAGCCGAGGTCAGTGGGGCCGCCGTAGCCGAACCAATCGTAGAAGAAGATGCCGCTTAGGAGTTCATCGTCGAGCCATTCTTCTGTGAGGGCTTGGTAGCAGTCTTTTTGTTCTTGGAGGTCGAGTTTGTCGGAGATGTTGTAATTCCAGGGGTTGGTGTTGGTGCCGTTTTGGGAGGTGTAGCCAATTTCTGTGAATATAAATGGAAGGTTGAGGCGGGCTTGTTGGGCGGAGAGGTGTTTTTTGATGGGGCGCCAGGCTGCTCTGATCTCGGGGATCGTAGGGTTTTGGGAGTTGGTGAGCGAAAAATAGGCGGAGATGCCTAGATAGTCCAGATGGGTATGAAAGTTGACTTTTTCCATCGCGTCCCAGTTTACGGAGTAGGAGAGTTTGCCCGTATAAATTAAGCGTAGGTGATTGATCAGCAAAATCCAATGTTCGGTATCTGTCTCGAGGGCGCAAAATTCGGAGCCGACGGAGAATAGCGCTACTTGATGGCGCTCTGCGATTACTGCCAGTTTGGAGTAGAGGCCTAAATAGGATTGATACCAGGTCGTTTTGTCATTTGGGAGGATGGTGCCGCGCCATTGACCGGGTTTTGGATGCTCAATGAAAAGAATAGGGAACAGCATGATGTTGAGCCCAAGCTGATTTGCTTGTTGGAGGGTGCTGTCTAACTGAGTCCAGTATAGATGGTCTTCCGGTAAGACTTGTACAGTATTTGAGTTTTGGTGGGGCTGGTAAAATTTGATGGATATACTAACCCATTTGGCACCTGTTTGTTTTATTTCCTGGAGTAACGGACCGTAGTTGTACTCGTAATCGTGGGAATGAAGGCCGAGTGTAATGCCACGAATTGGCGTGTTTATTTCTTTTGTGTAGGAGGAGGAAATGGAAGCTTCCTCGCTTTGGGCGAGCAACAAGAACGGGAAAAAAATGCATAAAATGATCCATCGCATACTTGCAAATTATAAAAAAGAGATCATTTAGGTTGTTTTTCCTTCTTTGCTTTTTGGGTAATGTCGGCACTTAGACCTAAACTGAGGATATTTACCTGCACTCTATTGGGAACATTAAATGCTTGTTGGTAGATATAATTGAGGGAAAGGCTGTTGCGTTTGGTGATGTCGTAGGAAATGCCAAAATTGAATCGATACCGGTTGAATTCTTGTTTGTATTTGGTAAGGTCGTAAAATAATTCTGTGGAAAAGGAAGTCTCTAAATCAATGGGTTTGATTTTATAGACGGCGGTGATCCTTGGTCTGATGAAGTATTCTGGAATCTCGTTTTGTTCGTTGCCGATTGATTCTCGTTGAAATTTAAGTCTGGTTTTAAGCTGCAGTTTGATTTTTTTTATTTTGTAGCGATGTTCGAAATTTAGATCTACCCGGTGTTTGTTTTGAGTTGGTGTCAAGGAATATCTATATCCCATGGAAACACGAAAGGCACTATTTATTTTGTAGGTAATTCCTGGGGTGACAAAGGCGGATTTGAACTGAGAAACATTGTTTTCTAGTCGGAGTTGGTTTTTTAACTCAGCGGACCATTTATCAGATAGCTCGTACTTTAAGGAGAATCCTTCCCATAATACAAAGTCTCTGTTTTGCGCAAAAGAGATAATGGGAAAAAGGAGCAGCAGAATTATAATGCGATAGCGGGCAATGAGATTCATCCTTGGTGGCGGGTTAGTCTTTGTGAAATTCCGTTACAGGAGTTTTGACCTGTTGTGTTTTTGTTGTATTCATGGAGGTGGATAGTTGTTCGCTGGGGCTATACTGTACGTTAAGAACTGCACTATCATTTAAGTAATTGAGGGACACTACTTTGATTTTTTTTATGGGGCGGCCGATTCGATTTTCGAGGTCTGCTTTAAGTTCTTGTTCGTGTTGTGGTTTGATAAACTCAATGTTTTCGTAGACTAATTGTTGGGAAACTAATCCTTGTTTGAAGAGAATCGACTCTAATAAAAAAAGGCTTCTCAAAATGGCGATGTTGATAAAAATTTGTTCTCCAACACTCACATAAAATCCACTCAGTGCATTCATAACAGCAACACAAACTACTGCAAAGAGATAGGTCATATCCTTGATGTCAATGGTCATTGTTCGATAACGCATAATGGAAAACAAGGCAAAAAGACCGAAGGCAAATCCTAGGGTAAGCTGGGTGGAAAGCATTAGATGGCACAAGAAAAAGATGAGGATGTTAAACACAAAATAGGTAAATATAAATTCTGTCTTATCGTTGTTCGGACGATAAACGACTATTACAATAAAATAAGTGATAATGAGGTTTATCACAAATTTCAAAGCAAGAGAGGTCATGCTTTCCGAATTAAACCAATTGATTTCCAAAAGGTTAATGTTCAACAATATTTCGATAGTGGTCATTTTTAATAATTTTAGCTATTTTTAGAAGCTTCTTTTTAAATCCGTTTTTTCTCAATTCCTCGCCATAGCAACTTATGATGCCCAGGCAATATTTACTTATTCTTACGGGATAAACTCTAAAATGATGCAATTTAGAAATAACCACTGATTTTCGAGAAAATCTTGGTTGCTTCACTTCAAAGACTGCCAAATCTGGAGCTTCAGTTATTTCTCCAGTATTCACATTTTTAAAGGAAAGGTCTAAATCAATTGTTACTCGTTCTTCATCCGTTTTGCTGACCAATGTTATTCTTCTAAAATAAATCCAAATACTTGGTTCAAGGCTTTGAGGATTGATGGGGGTAAACTCTGAGATATGATCACGGTCGGTGGGGTCAAGTGTTGTAAGTATTTTCGGTTTAGGGATTCTGTTTTTTATTGTTCTTCCTTTATTTGATTTGTGTTTTACCTCAAAAAAGGTGATCCCAGATTCGACATAGCTACGGTACCGAAATTTGTATCGATTCATTCTTCCGTTGTGGTGAAGTCGGTAGGCTTCTTTGTCAGGTGTATCGAAATAAAGGGAAGAATACCTGCTAATTTTGTGATTGTTGATACTAAGAATAGCATAGTGGTCAGTTATACCAGCTAATATTTGTCCTATTTTCTTTTCAGGAACTGCAAACTTTGTGTCCTCCCGATTCATCAATTTTACCTTGTCCATTTCTTCCAATGAAATGGTTTGAAATTGGTTAATAATTTCATCCAAGTTACTCCTATTGTATCGCGTCGTTGCAGTCACTATTTGAATATTGTGATTAAGGGGACATTAAAATATTGTCCTCGACTAGTAATATTTATGGTTTGGGAAATGGGGATATCTGGAGTCTGGCAGGTATCGCATTGTGAATATGCGAAAACGGTATATTCGCCACGGTATAGATTTTTGAACTGGTATGTCCCATCGTGGAATGTTCTAACATCGTCATCATGCACTATGTTGTCTCCATATACAATATACACTCTTTCATCTGGAGCAAAATATTCATTAATCAACTCTCCAGAGGTGTCACCGTAATTTCGAGCATACACCTTTCCGGTGATAGTAGCAGTACCTCCCTCTCCAGGCTCCTTTTCACAAGAAATGAATAGTGAAATGACCAAGAAACAAGCAAGTATTCGAAAGTTAGTAGTAGTAGTTTGTCGTTGCTTAGCTGACATTTTTTAAATTTACTTTGAAACAAATGTAAACAGAATGTAGAGAGATTGTTAATAGAATTTAAACAATTCTTCACAATAATGCATCCAACCTTACAATCTAAGGAGTCACTTTTGTGTAAAAAGGTTGCCTGTTTAGTCAATTTGTTGGTGATTTGTTGAGTTATTTTTGTTTTAACTAGTTTCAAGTCGATTTAGCTAATCAAAATTTATCAACCTTCTGTAAAAAAGGGAAGCCTGTATGCGTTCATACAGGCTTGTGCTAACCCCAATTTAGACGAAAAAGAATTTCTTTATAATTTTAGCAAATTGCTACAATGTTTACTAGTGTTAAAAAAATAGAGTTCACTCCCTTACTAGAAATAAAACTAGGAGTGTACTCCAATTTTTTAATGGGCATTTAGGTATTCTGAAATTTTCAGAATGGTGTATAGGGAATTACTTCCCAAGATTGAGCGTATAATTATACGTAAGTATAATTTCAAAAAAATATAAGGGATTCAAATTTTGGAGTAGCTTAGAGGGGAGTCGCAACATTATAAAAGATGGCTAAAATAGACTTCTAAATAAAATTGTTTTCCCAAGCTGTCAATAATTAGGTCGCTATAAAATGTTATTTCGTTGCACAGTAATTTGTATTTTTTTTTTTGTGAATTATAAAAATGTTATTCATATTTTTAGAAATAGTTCTTAGAGGTCTATATTTCAATAGATTAAGAAGATTTGTCAAGTGTGCCCTAATATTATCTTTGAGGTTAAGTTTTTTTTATTAATTCTTTTTTTGTGAAGGATTATTTTTTGTTCTAAAGGACATAAGGTCTTGTTTCTATACTTGCAAATAAGTTATTAGATGAATATAATTTTTTCTAAATGTTAAAGAAATGTGAAATTTCTAATTGTCAATAGGGGAGATTTATTTTCTTGTGTCTAGTAAGTATAATGTAGCATTGCACTCGAAAGTGTGTAATTCTCGTTTCGTAATAGTTTTTGGTTAAACTTTTCCAATAAGGGGTGGTTTTAAGGAGGATTTAAACCGCCCTTTGTTGGATTTTTCCTGTAACCCCCTACCAATTTCTATCTTTCATGAGGTCATTTTTTAGAAATATATATTTAGTACTCGCAACCCTTGCTTGTCTTCTTTTTTGTTCAGAAGAAATTCTGGCACAAACCTTAGTTCATACTGCAAATGATTCAATTCAAGCGTTTGATATTTGGGGATATGAAGATGCAGCAACGGGTTCAGAGTATGCAGTGATTGGTCATAGAGGTGGAAGTGGTGGTGTATCTATTTATAATGTAGATGATCCATACAATCCCAGCTTTATTTCTTTTGTCGACTCTGTTACAGGTTTTGATGTAAAAGTTTGGGATCATTATATCTATACTACCGGAGGCAATAGTGTGATCATTGATATCGCCGACATTAACAATCCTGTTGTTGTCGGAGCTTTTCCTTATGCGCACAATATTTTTATAGACGACCAAGGCTTTATGTATGCAGAGTGCCCAAAATTGACTATTTACGATTTAAACATCGACCCTATTCAACCCACAATAGCCTGGGTAGACACCAGTAGTTTTAGTGGATGCCACGATGCAACAGTGATAGGAGATAGATTGTTTGATTTCCATGGGGTGGACGGTACATTTATTTATGACGTAACTGATCGATACAACCCCGTATTCTTAAACATAATAGATCGACCAACAATCAGCTATCACCATAGTGGTTGGACTTCTGAGGATGGCAATTATCTGTACATTGCTGATGAAGGAGCAAAAAATCTAACACCGGATATCACAATTTGGGATATCTCTGATATAGTAAATCCAGTGTTTAAAGGCGGGATCACAGACACTACTGCAACTGTTCATAATGTATACGTAATCGGCAACTTTGCTTATGTTTCCTATTACACAGCAGGAATAAAAGTTTTTGATATTACAGACCCAGAAAATCCGGTACTTGCTGGCGAATATGATACCATTCCTTCTAAATCTGGTGAAGGTTTTGATGGCGCATTTGGTATTTATCCATTCACTTCCTCAGGTACTGTATATGTTTCCGATATGACTTCTGGATTGCATATTTTTAGTTTTGATGCTTCAACTTCTATTCAAAAGGCGGAGGTTTTTGACATATTGCTAACTTCTCATCCAAATCCATCTTATGAGCAGGTTACGCTGAGTTATTACTTACCCATTTCATCAGATATCACAATAACATTGTTTGATGTAATGGGTAGGGAAATAATTCCTGCAAATTTGGTATATCAGACGACTGGCTATCAAGAAATTGACTTGGACATGGAGGATATGCCTGCAGGCGTGTACTATTGTACTTTAAAAATCAAAGAGCAAGTATTTACCAAAAAACTGGTGCGAATATAAGTTATACCATTTTCCATTATTTGGTTGTTTTTTAGACCTTGAAGTAGTTAAAAGGCTGTTCGTTAAGAACGGCCTTTTTTATTGAGTTGGGGTAACTAAGTTGGAGTGGATGGAGTGACTAGGTTATTGAGTTAGTTTGATTACTTGAGTTGTTAATTTATCTTTGGAAGTAAGTAGGAGCAACAATTCAAAGTTATTGAGTACACACTCGCACTCAATCACTTAATAACAACTTGGAACTAATACCCTAAGTTATTTTCTAATCAATTTTCTAACAAAAGAACCAGATTCTGAATTTACTTTCAAGAAATAAACGCCACTCGCCAAATCTACCTTTGGAGAAATGAATGCTGAATGTTGTCCACGTCCCAACATTCCCCAGCTACCAGTATCAAGCTGCCGTCCAGTCAGATCGATTAGTTCATAACTAAGCGTTTGTGCCTCCTCCAACATTAAATGTACAGAAAAATTGGAATTGAATGGATTCGGATAAATGGAGACCGCAGAAATTGCAGAAGGTAAGTTCTCATTGGCTACAGGTGCTTGGATAAGCACACAATAGTCTTCCACTTCGCCATATTCAATACTAGCCGCACACAAGACTGGTGGCGTATCCCAACTCATTGCGACCCGCATTCTTGTATTCCCGGTTACTGCATTGGAAGGGATACTGACCATACCGCTAACTGCCGTTGAACTGCTAACCATCGGATCAAAAATCAATTCATCCACATCCTCAAAATCACCATCCTGATTGAGGTCCATCCAGACCAAGAAATATTCATCATACATTGAACCTGAAAAACTAGGAACCAGATTGATCGGATAAGTTTTACCCGTTTCAAGTGTAAAACCTAGTGAAGTGTATTCAGCAAAACCACCATTAGCAGCAGCTGTACTATTGGTATTGTTGCCAATGGTGACTTCTGCAATCCACTCTGAGCCAGGGTTGGCAGTGGTCATGCAATATTGTTGAGTGGTACAAGCACCACATTCCGTTTCAAAATTGCTGGATGGCCCATAAGGGATAGTCTGCCCACTGCAAGCAGTTTGCAGTTGGACCTCATATTCTGTACATGGAGCTAATCCACTAATGACATAGGGAGAACTAGTTAAACTACTAATCTCTGTCCACACAGCTTCATTTATTGGTTTGTATTGTAGCCCGTAAGAGACTGCCGCGGTCACATCATTCCAGCTCACAGTAGCTTGGTTAGCACTTACAGAAACAGAGATATTTCCCGGTACCGAACAACAACCATCTGTAGTAACAAATTTGCTTGATCCAAAACCACTACTTCCTCCAGCGCATCCAGACCCGAGCTGTATTTCGTAATCGGTACAATCTGACAATCCGGAGACGGTATGCGATTTAGAAGCGACACTAATTGTCGTCCAGGAAGTCGCACCAACTTCTCGATATCTAAAATCGTAGGACTGGGCAGAAGAAAGAGCATCCCAGGATACGGTAAATGAATTGACATCAATATTAGAAAATAGGATAGAGTAGGGTGGCAAACAGGCGCTCGTATTGCAACTGTCGAGCGCAAGTAGTAAACTTTTATGTAGATTTTGGCGTCCACCAGTTACGGTTATGCCAGCTAAGCTAGTGTTGGGGTCTGTTCCATTTAGTATATACTCCTTTGCCATTAATGCTGCTACACCAGGATCAGATTTTGCAATAGCAATAAAGGAGGGGCAAGGTAGGGAATACAACAGGGCTACTGCTCCTGTAACATGAGGAGTGGCACCCGAAGTTCCTCCAAATCCACTATATCCTCCACCGGAATTACAAGTATGGGCGTCTTCTCCAAAAGAACCAAGATCAATGGTTGTTGCTCCATAACCAGCAGAGGTTACTTTTACGTCTGATTTGTTCATGTTTGTAACCGAGATGAGGTAGTCGCTGGGGCAGGCAGTTGGCAAATCACCGACGGCATCAATGTCAAAATTGGCATTTGCTGTTGCACCACAACTCAAAATCCCGTGTACCCCCAGGGTATCATAAAAAGCGCACCACAAAGGTGAATCAGATGGTTGGCCCATGTCTTCTCCCCAGGAGGAGTTGGTAGCTACTACAAAGGCTCCTTTTGCTCCTGCTGTCGCATTGTATGTTTTGCGCAGGGTAAGCGCATAATCATAAGAAGCAATTGCCAGCATTTCTGGTGTTCCTCCTTGAATAATCATCAATTTTACATTCCAATTGACACCAGCAACTCCTTTATTGTTGTTCCCTTTAGCGCCTATTATTCCTGCTACTGGAGTACCGTGGCCACCGCCATCGCCAATGTTTCCATTTTGATTGTCGGCATCCCATCCGTTGACGTCATCTACATAAAAATTATTGTCGTCGTCAATCCCATTGCCAGGGATCTCTGCGCGATTCACCCATAGATTGTCTTCAAAATCTTCATGGTTTAAAGAAAGCCCGTCGTCAATGACTGCTACTACGATGGTATCTCCAAACGCAGTAGTACCACCTGTTGTGAAATCCCAGGCCAAATCGGCGTCAATGTCTGCTCCTGCTACACCACCGCCTGCTCCAGTGTTTATATATTGCCATTGGTTAGCAAATTCGGTGTCATTAGGGGTGGTTGCTCTTAGCTTAAGTTTATGGTTGTTTTGAGCGATTTGAACGGACTTGTTTTCATAAGCTAATTGTATCATAGTCTCATGACTAATGTTCGTTGGGTCAAATTGCAATTGCCAAATATGTGCATTTCTGGAAACGTGTCTACCCAGTGTAATACTTGTCCGATGACCTACTTTCCTGTTTAAATCTTTAACTACGTCATTAATGTTTGCTGAGTGGTAGATTTGGACAAGCAAATCTCCTTCAATATAGTTGTCATCAACCTGCGCAAAGGAAATAGAAAAGCAAGCTAAAAAAAATAGTTGTAGTAGGAGGGATTGAGCCAGTCGGTGCATATTGTTTAATTAAAGGTGATACTGTTACTATATACTTTAGTAAGTATTTTTGTTACTAAATATACAAATTTTTGTATTCAAAAATTGTCGTCTTATAGATAGACAATTTAAAGTATACAAACCACTATTAGGAATTGTCCTATTAAAGTAAAAAAGTTGATAGCAGGAGGAAAGAAGTATTATTCTATAGAAATGTTCGAAGAATTTTGGGCGCTATACCCTGAAAAATTTCCTACACCATTCATCACATTGTTGTGAATTTGAACTGGTTCAGCTAGCGGGTTTTGAGAAACCAACAACTGTTCTGTGACTGACTTTTGGTAATGGTAATAATTTTTACTCACACTTCGTAGTTCAACTTCGAAGCTGGAGAATACATTATTTTCTGGCATGTGCAGGATATCCTGTGTTGATATTCTGAGCAAAACTGTTTTAGTTTCGGTATTAAATTCATCATCATTAAAGATATATCCATTATTGCTGGACAATTTAATTCCAGTTGTTTCGGATTCTAAGCCAAAAATAGGTTCAAAATCTTTAATAGAATAAGGGATAACTTTGGATTGGAGCGGTTTGCGAATGGTTTCTCCTTGAGATGAAATTTTATTATAAGATTTTTCGAGGAGAGAAATCTGGTAGAAGTTTTCGTTGCTGGAGACATCTTTGAAGTCAAACATAAACTCAATAAATCCATTCCCAGCACTTACTCTTTTAAATTCCACAATTTCTGCAGATGATTCAGGGATTATATCCTCTGCCATTACTGTAGCAGACTGGTTAGGGATTTGGATGGCAATTTTGTATTTGTTGCCAGCCAAAGGCGTATGATCTTGCGTATTAATGTACATTTGAGTAGCCCTGTTGTATTGTAGTTGTTCGACAACAGTTGTACCGTAGTAGATCCAGGCGGTGGCGTCGGTTATTGGTTGAATCTGATTTGCATTGTCCAAAATCCCGGAAGATTGTTGGATGTTTACTTTCCAGGCTTGTCCAGGCGTAAAATTGGCATTGACAACGACCTGAGTCTCAGAGTCTGGAGTGATGGTCACTGTTTTTTGGCAGCCAGACGCGAAGACTAGCAGCCCTAAACAAACCAGTATGGTTTTTAGTGGGGGCAATGTTTTGTTAGAATTTAAAATCATAGCTTATGGTTGGTATTATTGGAAAGAGACTAACTTGTTTAAATTCGCGTTCGCCAGTTCTTTCGTTTTTTCCTATAGTAATATAAAAAGGGTTTTTTCGATTGTATGCATTGTAAATGCTTAGCCTTATTGTTCGCTCAAATTTTTCCTTCTTCTTATAAAATTCTGCCCCCAAATTTAAGCGATGGAAAGGAGACATCCTAAAATTATTTCGTTCACCGTAGTTAAATATCGTCAGTGTGCTTAAAGGATTGGTTGGGTCATTCAATGGAACTTCACTGATTGGTAAGGTTACAGCATTCCCACTTCCATATACCCAACTCCCACTTATTTTAACATTTTTATTCAACTTATAAATTAAAGCAATAGAAATGTCATGCCTTCTATCGTATTTGAAAGGATACTTTTTCCCTTCATTTATTTCATCAAATTGCCGAAACGACCAAGAAAGTGTGTATCCGACCCATCCTAAGAACTTTCCTGCTTTCTTCTGCAAAAATAGTTCCGAACCATAAGCCCAGCCTTTTCCAATCAACGCATTTTCATTCCAATTTTCTCCATCCAATAAAAATGCCGAACTTACACGGTAAGATAATAAATTATTTTGTCTTTTGTAGAATCCTTCCATACTAAATTCTACATTATGATCGAATTGACGAGTAAACCCTAAGGTTAGTTGGTAGTTGTTTTCTGGTTTAATATTTTTGTAGGAAGGGACCCAAAGATCGGTAGGCAGGCCTATCCCTGTATTGGTTAGCAAATGAAGATGCTGCACCACATAGTCGAAAGACGTCCGAACAAAAGTTTTATCCAGAATTTCCCATGACAGGGCGACTCTTGGCTGCAAAGAGCTAAATGTGCTGCCTTCAATACTAAAAACACTTGCCCGTAGTCCGATATTGGCTTTAAATCGCTGTTGTATATTGATTCTGTTTTCCGCATAGGCGCTAAATTCATAGGCTTTCAGCGTGACATCATTAAAGACAGTATCTACTGGCGTAGAAGATTCCTGAAATCGGATAACGGCGTTAGACCCTGGTTGAAAGTATTTTGCACCTCCATTTATGCCCATTTTTAGTTGATAGGTTGGACTTTGATTGACATCCACCTCAAACCTCATATTGGCATCCTGGATTTTTGAATTGTACTTTCTAATAATCGACAAAAAAGTGGTAGAGTCCGTACCTAGCTTTTGTAGATCTTCAAAGATGTCCTCCGAGTTAAATGTATAGTTTGAATACGCAATAGTTGCTTTTGTGAATGTCTTATGGTTGATCAAATGAGTCCATCTTGCAGAGGCCGCAAAATTGCCCCAGTCCGTTCTGTTTTCATTGAGTTGGCGATTGGTGTCAGTTGAGTCCAACAAGCCAGTGTTTTCACGAATATGCAAGACGTCCCTCGCCTTAAAAAAGCCAAAATAGATTTGATCCTTATCCGAAAATTTATGATTGATTTTTGCATTAGCGTCGTAAAAGTAATAGTTGATTTTGTTGCCTTCTCTATTTTTTTGGAGGGTATTGTAAGGGGCCAACAACGCATCAACTAGGCTTCGACGAGCAGAAAGGATGACTGATGTTTTTTCTTTTATAACAGGAATTTCCAACGTCAATTTGGCTGTCAAAAAACCAACAGAGCCAGACCCTCGAAACTGATTTTTATTCCCATCTTTCAACCGTATATCCAGCACAGAAGACAGCCGCTCGCCGTATCTAGAAGGGATTCCGCTTTTTATCAGATCTACCGACTTGATTGCATCTGCATTAAAAATAGAGAAAAAACCAAACAAATGAGAAGGATTGTATATGGTCACCTCATCCAGTAAAATTAGGTTTTGATCAATGCCACCACCTCGCACGTAAATACCGCTAGCCCCTTCATTACCGGACTGTACGCCAGGAATTAGCTGCATCACTTGCAACACATCTGCTTCACCACCAAGGGAGGGCATGGACTTAATTTCTGTCATTGGAATGCTTTGCGCATTGATAATTGGTGATTCTTTTACTTTGTTGGATGGATTGGCGATGACTGTTATTTCCTGGAGTAGCGTGGAGGATTGAAGTCGGATGTTTATTCTGGTGTCTTTTTTCAAGTCCAGTTTCTTGACTTTCAGTTCATAGCCCAGATAGCCGAAGTGCAATTCTACCTCTTCTTTGGGAAGGGTAATGCTGTAGAACCCATATTCATTGGTATAGACACCATTCAATGTTTTAGGATGAAAGACATTGACAGACACCAGTTTTTCCCCAGTTTTTGCATCTTCAACATACCCGCTAATGGTGTATTTTTTGGTAGAATTGGAGGATTTGTATCGTTCATACAAAACGATTTGATCGCCGACTTCTCGGTATTGGATTGGGGTTCGTTCCAATATTTTTTGCAGTACCATGTTTAATGGCAAATTTTTACACGAAATACTGACTAATTTATTGGGGGGAAGGATGTCTTTACTGTACGAAAAATTAACACCCGTCTGCTCGGTAATTTGAGTTATGGCTTCTTGTAAGCTAACTTTTTCCAGCTTCAATTCAACAGGAAGATCTACTAAGGTTTGCGCGGAAATATCCATCCTCATCATTGAGATAATGCTAATAATAAGCAAAATGATATAAGAGGTTTTTCTCATAGATTTCAGCTAAGGGATAGTAGTAGTTAAGATTCACAAAATAATGTGCAATATAAGGGTTCCCGCACAAAAAATACACCAAGTAAATATGTTACTTGTCGGTTTACCCTAGGTATACATTAGTTTTATTATTGATAAAAATAAAATTAAAGCGATAAGGTTGTCAAAAACCTATGAAAATAGGATGAAGAATGATTTTTTTTACAAAAAAAAAGGTTTTGATTATACATTCGATATTATTTTTTACATTGTTTTAGCATGAATAATTTTGATTGGAGGAGAATCTATAATTAGCAAATCACGTCTTATTTTAATCTTCTTGACAAAGTAGAATTTATAGAATTCAAACATTATCAATTTTAAATCGTTGTTTGAATAGAATCTTAGTAAAATTGTTCGAAAAACTGGAATACAAATGCTATCAAAATTTCTTATTGTACTTACGTTAATTGTATCCTCTTTCAGCCAATTGAATCAACCATTCAGTGACCCACCGAAAGATCAGCTTGTATTATTTACAAGCAATAAAGATGCAATTGTCAACGAGGAGTATCTCGAAAAATTTAAACAGTTTGCCAATACCAATGAACTGAAATACGTGGTACACCACATAGCATCCGGAGCACCAGAAGAAATAACCCTGACTCCTACGATTGTATTTATGAATACAATTGGCCGATCCTATTATTATGGCCGCCCAACAAACTTCAATCGGCTACGTACCTTTGTCAGGACTTCCCGCCTCCTGCACACCAACCCCGTTACCAATACAAAAGAAAATCACCTCGTCTGGAATTCCAACCGCGCGACCATCACTGCACCCTTGAAAATAACCAACCTCAACGGCACCCTAAAAAACAGTTTTGACCAAGAAGAATTTATAAAATGCAGTAAAGAGGCAGCCAGCAAAGGAATGCAAAAATTCAAAATCCAGGAATCCTTTGATCAGCTAGCCTCCAACCGGGCATTCTATATGAATTTATATCCTTACAAAGGCGAGAAAAATACACTAGCCATCACAGGGGAGATTTATTCACAGTTCAATTGTATTGACCCAATTTATAAGTGTATGGATAAGCCTTTGGTAGAAGGGAAATGGAGCAAAAGAGCTAAGTTATTTGAAGAAGCTGGAAAAAAATTAGAAGAAGTCGTCGTCAATCTCATTGAAACCTCCGCAAAGCCAGATGCTTTTTCCACTATTCCAATCGCTACAAAAACAATAGGCTGGGAACGTTTTATTTTGGAATCTGCCTCATTGAAGAACACACCAACAACCACACAAACAACAACCAAAATTCCAAGACATTGGGCAGTAGAACAAATAAAAAGTACCACCCAACCAGTAGGAGCCTTCAGTTTTTTCGCCCCGCTAAACGGCTACGCCGGCGAAATCAAAAACCTAACTGGCAAATTATCGCTCAATGAGCAAGGTAGTCTTAGCAATGCACAAGGGAGTTTTGAAGTCCAGATAGAAGACATCACAATGGGAGATTTAGGGTTTGACAAAGAAGTCCATTACAAAATGCTAGACAGAAATAACCACCCATCGTCCACCTTTATCTTTGAAAAAGTAACAGGACCATCTTCTCCCCTCAAACTTGAAACCCCACAAGAAATAGAAGTGACCGGTCAATTCACCCTAAAGGGAAAATCAATTCCACTAACAGTTCCAGCAACTCTGACTCCTGTTTACTCGGAGGAAGGAGAATTGCGTTTGGAAGTTACCACCGCCTACACCCTAGATTTATTCTCTAATTTCAAGGTGAAAGGACCAGATGGCCCTTCTCCTGCAAGAGATATGCTTAAATTTTTTATGAAATTCTCCCTAAAACCTTTGGGTAGTAATTGAGTTGATAAGTGTAATAAGTTAATAATTGTGCCTTGCTCAATAACTTAATACACCCAATAACTCAATAACCTACTCTAGGGTACACGAGATAATTTATTTCGATTGTTCCAAGTAGCACTTCGTTCGGCGGCATCACAAACACCATCAAAATTTGAATCTTCAAGAAGGTAGCCAGTTTGATTTCTTGCATTCCAGGAGATACTTCGATCTGCGGCGTCCACTGAACCGGATTGATTGAAATCGCAGGCATATAATCCAAAGACTCCAGGGCCAATTACTTTTTGAACATCGAGGAAAGTGATCACACCAAAAGCAGATCCTGTAGAAAAGTCATGCGGTAATGTGGTTGCTTCATTTAGTGGTAAAGCACCCGGGGTCATAACGTCGAGGTGGTTTCTGTGTTTTGCTACAATGTAATAACTGGCAGCAGAAACATCTGCAAAATAGATAGGAGACACTCCGTCCATATCAACCAGATCGCCATCTGCCTGCAATAGTACGGTACGGGTGGCAACGGTTTGTGTGAAATCTATCGAACTTCTCAGTTCCACAAAGGCCCAGTCTACAATGGCATCCGGTCCAGTGACATCAAAAACTCCTGGATCAGCAATTTCTCCACCATAACCAGGAGCATGCTGATAACCGAAAGCAGTATAAGGTTCCATTGTCGGCAATAATCCAGAAGTGTTTAAGTTGTCATTCATCAAGCCTGTTGCCTGGTTATATGGACCTTCCAAAAGCAACTTAACCGTAAGGATAACACCTCTTGGAGCATCTCCGAAAACGGTAGGTTTGCCATCTGCTACATCCATGATCCCATCACCGTCAGGGTCGATAGTAGAGTCAATAATACCGTCTCCATTCGTATCCTCATTGGAAAGGGTGGATTCGCTGATATCAGTTAGTCCGTCATTGTTGGAGTCTATTTCCTGGAAGTTGGGTATGTCATCATTGTCGTCGTCCCAAGGCATTATGGTAGTGCCCTGGTCAGTGATTATGTCTACTAGACCATCTCCGTTAATATCAGTGCCGCCAGACTCCTCAATGTCGTTGAGTCCATCATTGTCTGCATCTAGATCTCTATAGTCAGGAACACTGTCGGAATCCGTATTGACAGGATCAATGGCCGTCCCAGGTCCGTCAATAACTCCTAATGTTTCGTTGTTGTCCCCATCGTATGCATCATCTAAGCCGTCTCTGTCTGCATCCATATTCGTTGGCGGAAAATAGTTTGCGCCATTAAAAGCTTCAATGTTGTCCAAGATACCATCATTGTCAGAATCGAGATCAAGGAAATCCGGTCCATCAACGCCATCTGTATTAAATATTGGTAGCGTCGTAGAAATTGTAGGACCAGTTAGATCGTCATCAGGAGCAAGGTCGGCAATCCCATCATCGTCAGTATCTAAAATGGGGTCATCACTTAAGCCATCCCGATCAATATCAGTCATGGAGGTAGGGTCTCCAGGTGTTGGATAGTCAACCATTGCATCACCATCCGTATCAATACCTCCTGCCTCGATGATATCTGATATTCCGTCACCATCAGCATCCAGGTCAATATTGTTGGGCACTCCATCTCCATCAAAATCAAAATCAGGGTTAGAGGCCATATCAACATTTCCGATCAAAGGATTGGAATCGTCATCATCCAACCATACTGGAATATCATCGCCATCGGCATCCGTAAATGGGTCTAAGGGTACTTCTATTAAATCATGTATTCCATCATTATCATCATCGATATCCACTACATCCGGGAGTAAATCGTTGTCAGAGTCTCTTGGATAAAGGCCAAAATCTATGGTCATGTCTCCATTGTCATCATCTCCATCATCAAAAACACCTCCTTGCCCAGTTTCATTGACTTTTTCTGTGTCCGCTGCTAGTGTAAAGGCAGGAGACAGCACTTGAGTGGCTTTGCCACCGGTTTGAATTCCATTATCATCGCCGTCTACTGCGCCGTTGTCATCTACTGTTATAGTGGTGGTGGAGGAATTGAGGTACTCTTCCAATGGCTCTCCAGCTGTAAACTCAGAAGCAGGAATACGGACTTTATATTGTCCTTGAGGCAATCGATCAAAGAAATAATTGCCAAAGGCATCTGTTTCCAGTGTTTCGTATACAAAATCGTCTGTTGTACCAAAAACAGCATCTTTTCCTGGATCGATTAGTTCTACGACAACGTTGGGTATTCCAGCATCGGAGCCATCCATAATCCCATTATTATTGTTGTCTGCAAAAACGGTTGAACCAACAGATACTAGTTCGGTACAACCACAGATTGGTGTCATTTCACCTATGCCAGGAGATTTTCCGGCGGATTTACTTGTATATAAGAGTAAACTTCTGGAAGGGACTCCGGTATCATTGAGAAAACCTCCGATACCTCCTTCGTTATAAATATTTCTTTCTCTAGGATTTAGTCTCGAGCTCATTACTCTGGGAGCTCCTTTTTTGTAAGCTAGAGATCCCATGGCCGTTTGATGGTGTTCATTGGAGGTTGGGAATCGGTGAATGTCATTAAAGAATTCTGTTCCTCCTGGGCCATTCCCTGTATTGTGATTGGATGCAGGAGCAGAAGGGTGTCCTTCCAGGAGATATCCCGATGCCGTATTGTGGACTTTTAATATTTCTCCTGCCAATGAGGTAAAAGCGTAGCCAGTGATACCGGGAAAACGTTGATTATGACCAATTTGCCAACTCCCTCGATCAGACCATGCTAGTACCATAGATCCATCATCTAAAATTTCGATATCCGTCAATAGCGGCTGGTAACTATGCACAAAGGTAGAGGTCGAACCATCTGGATTGTTGACCGTTTCTTTAGGATAATTGAGGAAATCATCTGTCCAAGGCTCAAAGTTTGCTGAAACATTTATATTGTTTACAGGGAAACTAGACACGTAAGTGTATCCTGATCCTCTTTGATAATTTAATGGAATATAGTTGCTTGCAATTGGTGATTGATGCGTGGAGTTTACCGGTAGGAGGGTGAATCCGGTGTTTGCTGCGTTTAGTTCATACATATATGTTCTAATCCGTCCTCTAAGCTGGGAGTTTTGGGCTGAACAGGTGACCCCAATTACCAATCTTTCCCCTTCCACATCATAATCCATCGCAAATGGCCTAACCTCATCAGGGGCGCATGCAGGGAGATCTGGAATGTCAACAGTACCTTGAAGTTTTATATTTCTGATATCACTAATATCCAGAATAACTAACTGTCCATTTGTATAGGTATTATCATGATCGTTAAGGTTCATAATATACAAAGTCCTACCGTCAGGCGAAATGGCCATATCCCCAAGTCCGATTTTAAATTGGTTTCGCATACCCCAATTGTCAAAACTATCGTCTCCTTTTAGATCTCTGCATGCACCACTATTTAGGGTGACCGGACCGCAAAGAGGTGCAAGCGTGCCAACATTGATCCCAAAATCAGATAAGTTGATTGCGATTGGGATGGTAGGATCTGTTGTGTTTTTGTACCCGCCATTTTCAGGATCTAAAATGTAAATAGCGTCCATTCCTTCAGGGCCAAATCCGACATGAGACTTGAGGAATGCTGCTGCAAACACTAAATCTCTTGGATAGTGATGCGCAACACCATATACTGAACCCACCTGACTTGCATAAGCAATATAAGTAGGGACTTGGTTGAGGTTATATCTTGTTTTGATAACTGCAGGTTCTATTGTATTTCCAATGTTTATCCCATTTGCATAACAAGTAGTGATCATTGGTGGATTATTGATCGTCTCACAATTTATACTAGGTGTAAAAACATCATTAAAAAAGATATCTGGGACGAACCCAAAGTCAACAGTTGAATTGCTGTTTGTATCATCTCCGTCAACTGATGCGGGTGGTTCGTTACCTGGGCTTATACCGACAGAGTTTGTTCTGGTGACAGTTCCAGGAGCTGCCTGAACACCATTGTCATCATCGTCAATATCATTGTTGGCAGTATTAGAGGTAGTTGTGGAAGAGGTGCCATAGGTTTCTAATTCGCCTCCGGCTAAAAAATTGGTACCCTCTATTCGAACTCTAAATGTCCCTGTGTTTGTTGTGTAGAAACGGTACCCTCCAGCTATATTGCTCAATACGGTGGTTTCTATTAAATCATCGCCGGTTTCCCAGTTTCCATCTGGTCCTCTGCTATACACTTTGACAATAACTCCTGATATTGGGATTTCCCAGTCATCATACATGCCATTGTTGTTTGCATCACTGTAGATGGTTCCACCCAAAGAAAGTAGCTGCGCATAAATGGACAAAGAGCAAAAAACGAAGAGCAAGGTGGTCAAAAAGAATTTCCACCCTTGGCTTTTAAGCTTGATATTTTGCACTGATTTTAAGAAGGGGAAATTAAAGTAGGTGTAGAGGTTGGGTTTCATGTTTCGGGTTTTTGGTTAGAATAATTATAATGTGTATAGTTGGTTTTCAGATCTGTAATTTAGATATATCAGATACAGTAAGCATAAGCAACTCTATATTAGTAAATTACGTAATGTAGTTCAAGAATAATAATTTTTTTACTTGCTATTATTAGTAATTCAGAAGGCAATTATTTTTATTGATAATCCTCCAAATTGCTAATAATCATATACTTGTATTGTGGAAACAAGAAAAAAAATTAGTTCTTTAATGGGAATGGGTGGGAAGATTTTGAGGATTTGAATAGGCTAAAATCAAGGATTAGTAGTGTTCTATTCTGCATTCAGCGTTTCCACAACACCAGACAAAATCCTGGGCAAGCAATAAGCTATCTTCTTGGAAAAAATCGGGTTGGACTATCCGTTTTTTATGGATAGCTAATAGCTCTTCGTCCTTTTGTATAAATAGGTTGATGTTTTTAAGGACTTTGATGTACCGGTCGAATTCATTTATTTGTGGAATATTCGTAGCGCCCAGCTTACGCATCAGTTCGCTAAAAACTTTATAATCGAAGAGTGGATACTTTTCTGGATATTGAAAACTCAAGTAGACGGAGATCATTTTAAATCCATCATGCAAATGATTGTTCAGGTCTTCGTGTGTCCGTTTGTAGTCGCTCAGCAAATCGTCGAGCATAAACAGAAATTTGCCAATCCGACGTTCTAGCAGTTCATCTTCATTTAGCAAGGCTCGAAACATGGATTCTGCTTGTTCGGGTTGGTAGGCGACCAACTTCAACATGGCGGCTTTGGGATGCTCATACCGATTGCCCCAAAACCGTTGGACAAATCTATCTGAAATACTGGCATCATACATTTTCGGAAAGTCGGTAAACAGCAATTTCCAGTTGTCTTTAAACTGTTTGTTGGCTGCCCACTTATAGCCGATTTCATAATCAGGTGATTTTTCTAAAAAACGCTTGTAGTGATTGATGTATTCCTTTAGTTTGTCAACTCGCATGGTGGATTGGTCGTTTTTTATTTTTGAATGGATGCAAATTTAATAAATTATTGCTTTGTGCTTGGGAAAGGGCTTCTGGTAGAGGGGAAATGAATTTTTGATGGTAAACTGCAAAATATAGATGACGATACATAAACCATTCAAGATTGGGTTGAAATTTTTGGCACTTCTTTTTTGTTTGATGATGCTAGTCGTTCCGCAGGATGCAATATTGTTCCCTAATCATAATTGTAGCTCTATTCATATGGATTCTGGTGTGACTTGTCCAGCTAAATTTCTCTATTCTCCCACTTATGCTAACGTTTCTATGCGAATACTAGAACTTCAAGTGGAGGGAGCTAACCAAAAAAATTAGTCAATTGGGCGTAGCACCGCACGCACTGGTGCGCCTTCCACCCCCATCACCTTGATCGGCAAACAGATCAACTCGTACCAACCTGGAGTGACGCTTTCCAAATTTAAGGTCTCCACAATAACCACTTCCGCTTCCAATAATACTTGGTGTGTCTCCGGGCCATCATGAAAGCGCTGTATCGACAGATAGTCAATACCGACTAGTTTTATGCCCTTTTCTACCAACCAACTTGCAGCAGCAGCATCTATAGCAGAATAGTCTTCTTCAAACTCAGTCCGTTTTTCTTCCCAGTAGATTTGATTGTCGGTTTTGAGCAATAAGCGTTGGCATCCTTCAGGAACGACGGCCTCCAAGTGGGCGATCGTGATGACTTTGCAACCTCTAATTTCTGCTACGAAAGCATTCCCGATAAGGGTATTAATATCCAATTGATCTACGGATTTCCCTTGGTGCACAAAATGCAAGGGCGCATCAAGATGGGTGCCGAGATGACAGTCGATCTCTATAGAAGTGAGGTTGGCAGCCTCCTTTGGCATTTGGAGGTGTTGGGTGATCGAGATCCCGATGCTGCCCGGCCATTTTGGGATGTTTTTGGAAATAGGGTAGGTGATGTCTATCATTTTTTATTTTTTTTGGATTTTGAAAAGGGCATACTTTTCTGTAAGGGAATTTATGAATTTATTTTGAATAGGTTCGAATTGTTGGGGAAAGGCTTGGCTATTCTAAACGCTGATTTCAATTTAGGATTGTAGGCTTATTCTTGTTCAAGAACATTGTTTGCGCTATTTCGTAATAATCAATCTTATATTTTATATAAAACTTCAACTCAATATATTATATTAGTGGAGGCTTTAGGCAGAAAGCGTTTAAAGCATTTAGAACACATTAGAATATTTAGATAATTCATTTATGATCATTGGCGTACTAGGGGAGGAGGAGAAGGACCACCGGGTTGCTCTAACTCCAAACAACGTAGCCGCACTGAAAAAACTCAATGTACAGACAGTTTTGGTAGAGCGCGGAGCAGGGGAAGGAGCATTTCTAACCGACCAGCAATTCGAAGAAAAAGGAGCAACAATAGCTGATGCTCCAACCATTCTTGAAAAAGCAGATATCATTTGTAAGATCCACCCACTTGGGGAGGACCAATTGGTGCAGATAACCCCGCACCAACTCCTTATTGGGCAGTTTTCCCCTTTGGGAAACCAAGGGCTAGTCGATGAATTCCTAGAAAAACAACTCACCACCTTCAGTCTCGACGTGATACCACGTACAACCAGAGCACAAGCAATGGATGTTTTGTCTTCAATGTCAACAGTAGCAGGCTATCGCGCAATTTTGTTGGCAGCGGCCAAACTGCCTAAGTTTTTTCCAATGTTTATGACCGCCGCCGGAACCATCAAACCTGCAAAGGTGCTGATTCTTGGTGCTGGAGTAGCTGGCTTGCAAGCCATAGCGACATCGAGAAGACTTGGAGCTGTGGTAGAGGCTTTTGATGTTCGAGCAGCGGCCAAAGAAGAGGTGCTCAGCTTGGGCGCTAAATTTGTGGAGGTAGCAGGAGCCACCGACGACACATCAGCTGGCGGTTATGCCGTAGAACAAACAGAAGAATACAAGAAAAAACAAGCAGCACTTATTCAGGATCATGCCATCAAGTCAGATGTCATCATATGCACAGCACAGATACCCGGCCGAAAAGCCCCATTACTCATCCAGGAAGCAACACTTGGAAAGATGAACCCAGGATCAGTAGTGGTCGATCTGGCCGCTTCAACCGGGGGGAATTGTGCCCTGACCGAAAATAATAAAACCGTACAGGCAAACGGCGTTTGGATCATCGGAGACTCCAATTTGGCGAAGAATATGCCCGCCGATGCTAGTCAGATGTTTGGTAAAAACATGACCAATTTTCTGAAGTTATTGATCGATAAAGAAGGTGGAATGCACCTCAATTTTGAGGACGATTTGGTGAAAGGTACTTGTGTAACTCACCAAGGACAAATCATTAATGAGCGCGTAAAACGCCAATTTAGCTAAGTCATGGACTTGTATCCAAAACACTCAATAACTAAATACTCTTAATAACCCAATAACCAACTTATGAATGAAATAATGCAATTATTCCTTGAAAACAGGGAGTTTATTTTTGTCATCATGCTTTCTATTTTTCTGGGAGTGGAGGTGATCTCAAATGTACCGGCGATTCTGCATACGCCATTGATGTCAGGTGCGAATGCTATTCACGGCGTGGTTATCATAGGAGCGATTATTGTCATGGGGCATGCTGCTGCTGACAATTATCTGGCGCTTGGATTGGGGTTTCTGGCAGTAGTGCTTGGGACTCTAAATGTTGTTGGTGGTTTTGTGGTAACCAATCGAATGTTGGAAATGTTTAAAAAGAAAAAATCGTAATTGAGATGACGCAATTTATGTTAGAAATCTCCTATCTGCTAGGATCCATCTCCTTTATCATAGGATTAAAAATGTTAAGCCACCCCGAGTCCGCAAGGAAAGGGAATATCATAGCAGCGGTAGGAATGGGTATCGCCATTGTTGGAACGTTAGTGTTTCATAAAAATGAAGCGGGAGAATCCATCGGCAATATTCCACTTATTTTACTGGCCATTTTAATAGGTACAGGCCTTGGCTATGTAATGGCAATGCGGGTAAAAATGACAGCCATGCCCCAAATGGTTTCCTTGTTCAATGGTATGGGGGGCGCTTGCGCAGCAATCATATCTATCGTTGAGTTTAACTCCCATCAGTCGCAATCACCAGGATTTTTGAGTATTGTGTTTTTGGGGCTAGCGATTGGAAGTATCTCTTTTAGTGGTAGTATGGTCGCTTATGGAAAGCTGGATGGAAAGATAAATGATGTGTATTCCAAATTATTATCCCTTACGAATAATGCCCTTTTTCTTGTTATAGCTGGACTGATTGTACTTGGAATATTTATGCCATCTGCCCTTGGGTCTACTAGTATCTGGTTGATCCTTGTTTTGGCCCTTCTTTATGGAGTGTTGTTTGTGATGCCGATTGGTGGAGCAGATATGCCGGTAGTTATTTCTTTGCTCAATTCCTTTACTGGAGTGGCGGCGGCTATGGGAGGATTTCTTTATGATAATTCTGTCATGTTGACTGGAGGGATATTGGTTGGATCGGCAGGAACTATCCTTACCATATTGATGTGTACGGCAATGAATCGATCCTTGTTGAATGTGTTGATTGGTTCTTTTGGTGGCGGCGCAGGAGGCAGCAAAGGGCAAGACGGAGAAAAAGTCGCAAAAGAAATCAGTGTGACCGATGCCGCGATTTTATGTGCTTACGCCCAGAGGGTTTGCATCGTTCCAGGATATGGATTGGCCGTAGCCCAAGCACAACATACTTGCCACGAGTTTGAAAAAATATTGGAAGATAAAGGGGTAGACGTATATTATGCGATACACCCAGTAGCCGGGAGAATGCCAGGCCACATGAATGTACTACTAGCCGAAGCCGACGTCCCTTATCCAAAGCTCCGCGAAATGGAAGATGCCAATCCACTGCTTTCTAATACGGATGTAACCATTGTAGTAGGAGCAAATGATGTGGTCAATCCAGCAGCGGAAACAGATCCATCCAGCCCCATTTACGGCATGCCCATCATCAAAGTCGACCTGTCCAAAAATGTGATCATCATGAAACGAAGCATGGGCAAAGGCTACGCAGGCATCGCCAACGAATTGTTCTTTATGAAAAAAAGTCGAATGTTGTTCGGAGACGCAAAGGATTCTCTTTCCAAACTCATCGCTGAGCTAAAGGATATTTAAGTAGGGTTGTTAAGCTAATTTAGTTATTAAATTATTGGTCGTATTAGTATATTGGGTTCGATTTTTTAATTAATAACTCAACCAAACCATGGGATTATTCGGCAGATTATTCAGAAGGAAAGTCAATTGGGACGAAATTGATGGGAATGCTTCTATTTATCCAGATGCTGCGATCTCTTTGTTTACCGTGACTTCTGAGAATGGAGAAACCTTTACAGGGTGGGTGGATAAGGGGTATATTGATTATGAGTTTAAGGCGTACTGTCCATACAATTTCCTGATAAAGGTAGATTTGAACGATCATATAGCTGCGGCGAATACTGATTTGGATATGGGGAGTGTAGAAGATTATTTCCTAGCAGAACTCCGGCAAATTGGAGTGACTCATATGGTCGCCAGAATAGCAACAGCCCAAGGCATGAACATCGAATTTTACCACGAAAACTACAAACATACAAAAGCCCGGCTCGGCGAATTGATGACGGAGGATGGACGTCTGGTTTCTTTCACCTGTGAGATCAATGATGATACGAAGTGGCGGGCCGTTCATGGGTTGATGGCAGTGGAGTAGGTGGCTCCTGAGCTATGCAAAATCCCACCAAACTGTAGAAGCGCATTGCAATCCGTCTCCATCACTACCAATTCAAGTCTAAAAGAGAAACATTATAAATCATCCCGACGTGCTGCGCACTCGGGTCGGGCTATACGTTCCAGCCCCTCCACTTCATTCCGGCGCGTCCACTGCTATCCCTTGCCCTGCTCACTCCGTTGCGCCGCCTCACTAGCCAGGGCAAGTTCGTACCTCGCAATGTCTACAAAAACGGTTAAGACACAGTCCAATGCTTCTCTGCACCCACCCACCTTGTAAATTGAGCTGTTTGTGGTTAGGTTAATAGTTATTGGGGGGCGGATTTAAAACAAATGGTGTAGGGGAGAATCCTCGTTCGCCCTCTGCCGATTGATTAGTTGGTTATTGATAAATAGTCCAAACGTGGTCGCATCCGATCCTCCACCATAATAATTGCGCCAGCAAAACGAGTCCCTCTAACAAAACTGAAAAACAAATAAGTGTTAACAAGCAGCAGTTACTTTAAATATGCTTCTCGAAAACCAAATGAAATTACTACATTTGCAGCGCACACACCTAATATTATAGTAACATTGCCTACAGATCCGAAATATACGAATGAAGAGTTGTTGGAACTCCTGAAAAACGATCAGGAGACAGCGATCAATTATTTGTTTAAAAGAGACTACGAATATCTCTGTAAGACCTCCAACAGGATTCTGAAAAATTCGACCATTGCCGAAGATATAGTCCAAGACGTATTTTACGAGTTATGGAAGAAACGACAAAATCTAAATGTCAAGATTGCAATAAAGGCCTACTTGAGACGGGCCACCATAAATAAAACACTAAACTACATCCGGGACAACAAGGTCGTGATGGAAGAAGACTCCAAATACGAAAATATTCCACATAAGGATAGTATTGCACTTTCGTTAGAAAAAAAGGAACTAGAAAAAAAGATTAATGAAGCGATAGATCTACTTCCCCCTAAGGCAAGGATGGTTTTTATGCTCAGCAGATTCGAACAATTGTCCTATAAAGAGATCGCTGCAAAATTGGATATTTCTCCAAAAACAGTTGAAAATCATATCTCAAAAGCCCTAAAACACCTAAGAACTTTTCTGAAACCCTATATTGGCAAAACAATGTTTGTTTTTGCTTTTCAATTAATAAAAAATATTATTTATTAATTTTCTAACAATCAGTAGGGGGATAATCAAAAACTAGGGTCTTACACATGAAAAACATATTGAATGAACGAGTTTACGCCCATAGAACTTACTCAGAAATTACTTTTGGAAGTCATTTCTCCTGAAGAAAAAAAGGAGCTTGATAGCTGGATAAACAGCGATCCGAAAAATAAAGAGTTGTTCGAAGAATATAAGAAGGTTTGGAATATTTCTTTAGATTATCAAAAGGACTATACCCCGGATGTTGATGCCGGTTTAAAACGATTTCAACAGCGGATTGCAAAGGATACGAAAAATCTACCGACTTCAAAAGTCAGAAGTCTCACTACCTGGTACCGTGCAGCAGCAGCTGTCTTTTTATTGGTAGGCGCAGGTTTTGTATGGAACTATTTTAGTGCATCCACTCCACAGATGGCTAAAGTGACAACTTCTGAAAATGAGTCGAAAGTAGTTACACTGTCTGATGGGAGTACGGTTTCTCTAAATGAAAATTCTACACTTAGTTATCCAGTAACGTTTGATGGTGATACAAGAAGTATTACGTTTTCAGGGGAAGCTTTTATTAAGGTAACTAAAGATCCCGAGCACCCTTTTATCGTGCAGGGCAACCAAACGGAAGTAAAAGTACTCGGTACTTCTTTTAATATCAGATCTTATCCTGAAGAAAAACAAACGGAAGTCGTTGTGGCAACCGGTAAAGTTCAGTTCTCTGGAAAAACAAAAGAGCAACAGTACAAATTTGTCGTACTTGAAAAAGATGACCAAGGTATTTACGAACAGTCTTCAAAGAAATTGCTGAAAACAAAAGTGAAATCCAGAAATCACGATTCTTGGAATACTAAAAAACTGCACTTTGAAGACACCCCAATGTCTGTCGTTATTCAAGACATTGAAAATTATTACAACATAAAAATTAATAAGTCTAAGGCAAAGGTCTTGGGTTGCAAATACACTTCTACTTTTAATGATAATAGCATAAGCGAAGTCTTCGAAAATTTAGAATTGGCACTTGATCTAAAAGTACAATTAAAAGAAGACAAATCTTACGAGCTAATTGGAGGTAGGAATTGCAATTAGAGTTAATTATAGATTATAAATGCTACGATATTTAATAAAAATTACGTATCTTAAAGTATCACAATCAGACAAAATTAAATCTAACTAATTTAAAGATTTTCTTCATAGCATGGCCTGAAAAGGCTTAGGGTTTCATTTGGTACCACCTTCTATAACGTTAGAAGGTGGCCTTTTTTTTTGTACCAAATTATAGATTATTTTTAGAAGCAAATAACCTTTTCCGTTCTTCGATGTTATACCTAAAAGAATAGACAATGCCTGTAACAAAAATCCTATTAACTTACGGTTTCATGACCGTTGTTTTTTTTATTATTGATCTGCTTTGGCTTGGAATATTTGCCAAAGGCCTATATCAAAAGTACCTTGGCCATTTGCTGGGAGAGGTAAATTGGACAGCAGCCATTATTTTTTATCTGATTTTTATTTCAGGGATACTCATTTTCGCAGTGTTGCCGGGTATTGAAAAATCTTCCTTTCTCCATGCGGTAACATATGGCGTCTTGTTCGGCTTTTTTACTTATGCGACTTACGACCTCACCAATCTGGCCACGCTCAAAGACTGGCCAGTAACCATTGTGTATATTGATATTGTTTGGGGAATGGTGTTGTCGGGAAGTGTTGCAACCTTAGGCTTTTTGTTTGCAAGGTGGTTAATGCAAGGTAGTTAGTAACTAATGGAAGGTGGTTGGTAAAAGGCAGGTGGGTTACTTGATCAACTGCCAACTAGCTAATCGTTAATCTATGGAAGAAACCCTGCAAGATATTAATAATGCTTGCTGAAATGCTGAAAGGATAAAACCGAAAGTCGGATCCGACCAATCACTCCTAAACGGCAACCTGTAGAAAACCTTGGAAGGGTGAAACAAAACAGGAAAATACAAGCTTGGTTATCACCCATGACACTCTGCAGTAAAAAATAATTTACCATTAACTAGTAAAAAAACATATTCTTATCTAGTTTTGCAATTCATACAAAAATACATTCAAACATGCGACAAATTATTTATTTCTTATTATTCGCCTTAACGTTAACACTAGTAAGCTGTAATGGCGGGAAAACAGTTGTTGAGGATGCCAAAACTACTACTGAAGACGTAGTTACTTCTTCTGTTGATTTAGATACTCCTCCAGGCAAAATCTCTTTTGCAGCGGCCAATGACCGATATAGTGCAGACGGTACCTTCAAAAGATGGAATTTTACTCATGTAAGTATTGAAGAGAATGATCTTGCTACTTTGCATGCAGATATCGATATTGACCTGACTTCTATTTGGGAAAAAAGCGATGGGCTTACGGAGCACCTGAAAGCAAACGACTATTTTGATGTGGCAAAATACACTACCGCAAAATTGACCATCAGAAATGTACACAGCCATGGGGAAGACAACCACGCAGAACTAACATTATCCATGCGCGACCAGAAACAAGAGCTACAATCCACCTTCCAGGTAATCAACCAAAATCCACTTACCGTAAAAGGTACAGCGGAAGTAGATCGCTCCATTTTTGGTATCGGTGTCGAAAACAAAAAGGTGCCAGATATGATCACTGTAACTTACGAAACGGTTATCCCTAGATAATCGCTACTGCAGAATTCAGACTAAAATAAATTATTAAAGCCCTCTTTGTACAAAATACAAAGAGGGCTTTTGTGTTATCCCTTCTATTTTTAGTTAAATCGTCTACGTATTTAGCTTGAAAGTCCAAGAGACATTTGTCTTTCTACTGCTTTCAATCAATAGAAAAATGAGCGACAAACTTAGAATCCTCATCAATAATCAAACTGTTTCTCCTTCGGAAAGACAATGCACAAGCATCATCCACGTAAAAGATTCCCGGCTGATAGTAATTGCCACTGTCGTCTCTAGGCAACTCTCCAAAATCCTGGTAGATGACCGGAAATTCAAAGTAGTCGCCTTCTCGTTCGTCAAGGACTTTCCCATCTGCATCGTAGATACAAATGTTTTCCCCCTCACGTCCGTAGACTACTTTTTCTACGTATCGATTAGTAGGGTTTTCTGGTTTTTTGTAAGATGTTTCCAGCAACAAAGGATGACCGGGATTCATATCCCAAAGAATTTTTAGCATCCCTTTTGACTGAAACAATAAGGAAAAGGCGGGATTTAAAATAATCGCCAAATCATCCATTACAATCTCATTCAGAATATCCATCAATTCTGGCTCCTCCAAAGCAATAAACTCCCAGGGGATTAGTTTGAACCAAAAGTCGAATTTCATAAATCGTTCTTCCTTCAGCTCTACAAAAATACCCTCATCCGGGGAGAAATTGACATCCTCCAGATCACGGTATTCAACGTCAAATCCTGCTTCTTCTGCAGCATCATATACTACATCCGCATTAATAATATCTTCATCAAATCCCATCGTAGAGACTAGCAATGTAGGCTCTTTATCGGGATTCAGAATCTTCAGTTTCTTAAAATAATCCACCAATTCGACGTACACGTTATTAAACTGTTCGTTTTCATCAATGTCATTTATTTTTAACATCTCACTTTGGATGTAGGAGGTTTCCGCTAGTGTAGTAGGCGTGTCAGCATTAAACTCAATTAGCTTGATCGGCAGTCCGTCTAAGCCTCCGGCAACGTCAAAGCGGCCGATTAGGTGCTGGTGACTATCCTGAGACCAGGTGTATTTTATCTGCTCGATAATGTTTGGCGGTATATTCAGCTCATTCCAAAGGTTGTTATTGATGACATACTCCGCTGCATCAAGATACATTTGATACAATTCATCGCAGGCTTTTCTGTAGCCATTGATTTCTTGTCGGGTGACTGCCATCATTTCTGGAGCTAGGTATCGCCAGTCATCTTCTCCGGCAAACCATTCCCATCCAAGTTCTTTTAGAATTTGATAGGGAAGCTCATTGACTTGTCGAACTCTTCTACTATCCACCGAAAGATCGGGTTGATTTTCCTCCACCAAAACCCTTAGAAGAATTAACAGGTTTTCTTACCGTTGAACGCTTAGCTGTTTGCTTGACGGTAGATCCTGCTTTTGTTTGTGATTTTTGGTAAGCTTGTGGTGATTTGTAAGCTCCTTTGTTGATTGGACTGGAAAGGCTTCTACCCATGTAGTATCCCATCACGCCGCCCATCAATACACCGTTCATTCCTCTTCTTCTTGGAGTTGCAGATTCCGCATCAACAAGTTTTGCCTCTTCAAGTGTGAAGGTGTCTCTTTGACCATCGAGATAAGCGGCAATAATTCTAGAATCTTCTTTATTTTCTATCACAGTTTCGTCTGTAATTTTAAATATATCTTGCTCCACTTCTTCTACCTCTGTTATCAATCCTTTTGTCAGCTCTACCTTGGTTTGCAATTCATATTGTTGTTCAGAACTTCCGCTACTACAAGCAGAAAATATAGTTCCTGCAATGGTTAGCGCAAATGCAGAACGAATGACTGTCTTTTTTACTACTGGAAATTTGCTGAATCGTTTTAGAGGTGTCATGTGGTTAAAATTTTAGTTTATAGTATACTGTCTTTTTACGAGCGCAAACATACGCATTGCTTCGCAAAACACGAAATTATTCTTGTGAATAAAATTCCTAATTATATTATTTTGTAACAATGATTTTTGCAAATTGCCAGGCAATTCCATCCCAGATTTGCAAGAAGAAAATGGAGCCAGGATAATGCCCCAATTGAATAACTTCTTCAGAATAAACCTTTCTCCTTGGAATAACTTGTTGACCAGTAGAATTATAAACCATTAATTCAACGAAAGTTGTCCGATCAGAAAAATCCAACCAACAGTCTCCAGTAGTCGGATTTGGAAATATTACCAATTCATTATCAGAATACAAATCTTCGGTATTCGTAAACACAAAACCAATACTGTTGCTAGAGGAAGTACTGCAGTTGTTGAGTGTGACAATTACATAATAATCACCTAAAATTGAAGGAGAATAAGTCGCCTCAGTCGCTCCATTGATTAGCCCGTTTTGATTGTACCACTGATTTCCTGAAAAAGCGTCGGAAATCAATGTGTTACCTGCTTGGGTAATTGTTGGTGTAAAACTAGTATTTATAACAGTTACAATCGCTTCTTCAGTAGTTAGCGTACTCGAAACATTTGTCTCATGTGTGTAGTTATAGCTGGTATTGCAAGTGTACGTCGCGGCATTTGCAGCAGTGGCATTGTAGATGACATACCGATCACTTGTAGCACTAGGAATCAACACGCCATCTTTAAACCATTGATGATTGTTCAATAGATTGTTCGGTGCCTCCAGTACGATGGAATCTCCAATGCAAACCGTTTGAGACATGGGCTGGGCCGTATATCCAGGGAAGACCAAACGTCCATGCACTGGAATATGATCACCAAAATCGAAAATCGGCCACATCGTAGAATCAATCGATCGGAAGATAAATAGATGGTTGTTTTCTGAATAGGGTAGGCGATAGTCCTCAACGGCAAACACATAGTCGATCACAGAGTTGTTAAAATAAGAAGTGTGGCCTTCTGAAAATCCATCTACCGCATCCCCAGGACTAGAATCCGGCCATCCTGTTCTAGTAGGAGGGATAATCCGAAGCGAATCACGAATAGACTGGTATAAGTTGTTGCTGTTATTGATATAATTGGCATTAAAATCACCGGCAAAAACAACGGCTTCTGAGGAAGAGATATTTTGTGCTTCTACAAAATCCCGCATCTGTTTGTATTGTCTTTTTTTGATACCAATTTCATTGGCATTGCTGCCAGCTTCTGCGTGGGTTCCGAAAATATGGTAAGGGGTGCCCAATTTATTGATGTGCGCATATTTTACGCCCTTTCTAGCAAAACAATCACCAGAATTATTGTCACATTCAGGAAACTGGAAATCGTCTTCTTTTAGGATTGGCCAGCGGCTGAAGATGATGACACCGCCATTTGTTTTCAAATCAGCGCCACCAAATGGACCCGGGTTTAAGATTTCTGTATTGATAAATCCAATGGCATTCATGCCTGTTTCCAAAGAATTTAATGCATTGATGTAAGTAGAGCCTGGAATATTCTCATCCCAAAAAACCTCTTGAAAAACGACCACGTCTAGACTTGTGTCAATGTGGTTGGCCACTTCCGCTGCTCGCTCAAGAGATATAGGCGCATTAGGCAAGACATCAGGGAAGATCTTTATGTTGTAAGAAAGCACATTTAGTATATTCGGATCGCCTAAATCGGATTGGATAACGGCGAAGTCTGGTGTCCGGTCATGGACCACAAAAAGCAGGTCTTTTTCTAGTTCTTGGTCAGTATTGATCGGTTTAAAACTTAGGGTGATGGGTTTGCCAAATGCGTTAAAATCAACACTATGCATATTGTTGTCAGAAAACCATGGAAAATTCCAGCCGGGAGCTTCTGCACTGTAGGACAAGATACTGCTATCTGCAAGTGCCTGCACGCGAAGTTTTAGCGAAATGATGTCTGTACCGTCAGAAACATTTACTTGAAAAAAGACGGTTTCTCCTGGAGTGAGTCCCTGATCTCTTGTTGTTTCGAGGATAGGAAGTCTCTTTTCCCATGCTCTGCTTGCGGATTGGAGGTTAAACCAGTCGACGCCCTCAGTAAGAATTTGTGAACCCGTTTGAGAAACGGAGACGGTAAGATCTAATGGCGTATTATTTTGAAGCAGCAAACTGCTGGAAGCGTGGATTAGATAAGGAAAAGCTAGAAGGAGTAGAGTGAGGAAGCTTCTCATAAGTTAATGTTTAGAATTCTAGAATTAAGTACTTTTTATTACGAAAAATTAGAAATAAGGTTCCTTATTTTTTCTTTTCTCCGTGATAATTAATTTTTCGATTTATAATATGCGTGACGACACCATCCGAAACCACCTGTTTTTGAGTCCAGTCTCCTGAATCATTAAAAAGCTGGAACTCATAGTTTTCTTCCATTTTATAGGAACCATCAGGTGTAAAGCTATTCATTTTGGCAATATCTCCTTTTTCATTGAGGATATAGGCGGTGGTCAATTTGGTTTTTCCAGATTTGTCCAACTCTATTTCTTTTACGATGTTTCCATTGCTGTCGTATTGAAATTTTTTAGTTTTGGTTAGGGCTCCTTTTGTGTTCCGGTACTCTTCTTCGACCTTGTTACCCTCAGCATTTAGGGTGTATTTGATTCTTGATTGGACGACCAGCTTGTCATTTTTTATAACGCCAACGCTGTCTTTTCCTTGATAATTTCTTTTTACTTCGAGCGTATAGACGACCTTTTTGTTTTTGTCGTACCAATATTTCTTATTCATCGTTCCATTTTCATGGAAATAGGTGAATTGCATCATATGCGTTTCATCAAATTCACCTTTCTTTATTTCCTTTCTTTCCTCATCATAAACGGCCGTATATTTAGCAATATTTGTAGCGCGGACGGGTTTCTTTTTTTGTTGGGTTTGAACAGGTTCTTCACAGGAAAACAAAAGGAAAAGGAGAGAGAAACTAACTAGCTGGAGGAAATACTTCATTGGTAGTTGTTAGGATTAAAAAATGATTTCAAAATTAGCCTAATATCAGCAATAAACATAAAAGTAGCCTAAAAATGCTTAAGGTCTTAATTTGACAAGTCTTGAGTAAGTAAAAATTTCAATTCGTTTTTTATAGATTTTCAAGGCGTTGCCAATGAATTTATCCCGGGGCCTCTGAAGGAAGTTATTGTAGGAAATAGGTTCATGATTTAACGAAAAGTGAAAAAAATGATTGTCGGAGCAGGTTATTGCTAATTGAATTGGTATTGGATTATTGCGGACGCTAAACCAGTATGGCAAAGTATAATGTTGAACTAACTTTACATTTCATATAAGTAGTATGGATTGTTGGTTGATGTTAAATGCATTGCGTTTGTTGTCAGTGCTTTACATCAGCTTTAGTTATTAATATTAACTTTGTACTTAAGTGATATTCAAAGAAAAAATATAGATAGAAGATATCCTTTAGATTTGGACTTCTCCCGTCTTGTTAGTAATTTAAGACTATCCATTGACCATAAGTATTTTAAACACAGGTTTGAAGTGCTTCCTATCGTAATAAAAACACTGAAACTCTTAGAATTGTTTATTTTTTCAAAAGTTAATAATAATCCTACTCCTATTATTAACTCAGTGAACGAAAGATCGCTTTTGAATAATACCTGACACCATTATTAACCAAAAACTAGCAATCATGCCCAAAAAATACATTTTACTCCACCTTCTTTACTTCCCAATTTTAAAGAGCTATTTCCAAAACGTTACCATAACTGATTAGCCTAAATCCATTATCACGGAAGTACCAAGAATAATGTTACCCTACTTTATTTTCAAAATAAGAACAATCAAAATTGAGAGTTGACCATTGTTAGCGCTTGTTTTTGTATGGATTATTAGTAAAATTTACAATCATCTCCTATGAAAAATTTATTATTTACCCTTCTTTTATTATGCTGTGGAGCACCAATGTTTGCAGATACTTGCCTGCAATCTTTCACCGGAGACGCTTCCGAAAATGGCAGTGGAACAGCCGGCCTACCAGCAGAACTTTACATCGAATTTGGATGTTCTTGCGGATTTCTGGATGCAACCATTCTCAACTCCCTTTCAGTAGGAATTGGCGACTGCGGCACGGAATACCTTTTTGACTTTACCTATGATGGCAGTGGGGGCACAACCATAGTTGGCGTTTGCGAATCTGATTTGATGCTTCCCTTAATGCTCCCCGCAGATGTCACCACCCTCACTTTTTCCATGTACGATTGTTGCGGAAATAGTACGGCTAATATGAATATTCCTATTGAAGTAGAAATGCAATACGAATTTACAGACGACGGTACCTGCGGAATGGGTGGAGGCTTAACACCTTGTGAGGCAAGTATCCCGCTCACCCTTGGCACTCCACAATGTGATGAAACACAAAACGGACCCGGAGGATTGCAAATTGACGATACTGGTCCTTGCGGAGTGACAGATTATGATAATGGCCAGGATTTTACGTTCTACTACACTGCGACAGCCGCTGATGACGGAGGAACGTTAACGGTAACTCTTGATGGAGCAGAAGATCCAATCGTTGGGATTTTTGCGTATGAAGGATGTCCTACCGTCATGGGAGGAGATGGGACTTCAGATATCTGCGCAGATAGCGATGCTGGCCCTGGAACGGGGGAGTCCGTAACGGTAACACTTGTAGAAGACGTAAGTTACTTTTTTCATATCTCCAGCTTTTCATTTGGAACGGAAACATTTTGCATCAACTCCGCGCTTACTCCGCCGCCGCCACCAATCTGCGGTTCAACAGTCTACGACTCAGGTGGTGCTACTGGAGATTACGGGAATTCTGAAAATAGTACCACCACTTACTGTCCAGATGTGCCAGGAGAAGTGGTAACAGCCACATTTACTTATTTTAACTCAGAAAATAATGGACCTGCCTGTTACGATGGCCTTTTCATTCATGATGGAGACTCTAATGCATCGCCTTTGATCAGTCCTTCGTCCATACCATTATGGTGTTGGGATAGAGATGATCAATCTCCCACAGGATCGGGTGATCTGCAAGGTATGATGATTACTTCCACAGATGCTTCTGGATGTTTGACTTTTGTTTTTACCTCAGATGGCTCATTGACTCGTGACGGATATGCCGCAAACATTACGTGTGCAGAACGAATGGAATGCGCGGCTACCTGTGCTGATATTGAAACTATGGCCTGCAACATTTGGGTAACACCAGCAGATACTCCAAGAGATTCTTATTCAGATATTCAAGCAAATGAAGGCGAATCTTGTTTCTTAACGCCCCTGGATGTTTCAACTGCTCCGATGTCTGTTACGCAGTGTTGGGAATATACACACACCGAACCAGGTTCCTCTGCCTTCTACATTCTCTCTGGAACAGCAGTTGTTGAAAATGGAGATGTAAATGGTACAAATGACTGTGTTCAATCCATTGACAATATTGAAATTTTTGATGATGGTTGCTTAAGTCTCCTAACAGGAGGAGATAGTCTTTTTTTCGCAAATGCCGTACAAGGAATCACTTATAATGTTTGTGTGACCGCTACTTCTGGAAACGGAATTGCAGAAGGAACTTGTGAATTTCAATGTATGGCACACTCTGTTACTCCAGTCTCCGATCCTATATGTGGATCTACTGTATATGATACCGGAGGCCCAACCGCCAATTATACAAATAATGAAAATTTTACGATCACCTATTGCTCGGAGGTCCAAGGTGAATTTGTGACCTTAGATTTTACCACAGTTGATCTCGAAACTTGCTGTGACAACCTAAAAGTGTATGATGGAAGTGGAATACTAGGAACTGTTCTAAATGGAGATTTGATAGCACCAGCCTCCTTTACTTCCTCTGCCCCAGATGGATGTTTGACGTTAGACTTTGGGTCAGATGGTAGCATAACTCGGAGTGGTTGGGTGGCAGCGGTATCCTGCGCAATTCCTGCTGAATGTGCGACTACTTGCCAAGATGCAGAGACGATAGGTTGCAATGTTTGGGTCACCCCATCTGATCTGCTACTCACCAATTATTCTGAAATAGAGATGAACGGTGGCGAGGCTTGTTTCCTATCTCCAATTGATGTCTCTGCAGCTGCTCAGACGGTCACCCAATGTTTTGAATACGAACATGTTGCCTTTGGTTCTCCTAGCTTCTCTATTTTTTCTGAAACACTTGTCGTTGAAAATGGTGACGTCAATGGCACAAATGATTGTGTGCAATCCATTACCGGTATAGAAGTTTTTGATGATGCTTGTACCAGTTTGATGACAGGAGCTCAAGGTATGGAATTTATGAATGCGGTACCTGGCACACTCTACACTATTTGCGTTACTGCATCTGCTGGCAACGGAAATGCAGAGGGCCAATGCGAATTCCAATGTATGGCAAATTCAGTAACTCCAATTGGCGAACTACCAGAACCAATGACTTGTTTTGATTTCATACCTAACGTTCTTCCAATAAGTTATTGTTCTGGAAATAATGAAGTTGATCAAATCGTAGTGCAGGTTTGTCCTGATTTTCCAGCGCAAGCAGTAGCAATTTCAATTTCTCAAGGGGTCTATGATTCAGGGGACGCAATATCTTTTTATTCAGGTATCCCAGGTAGTACTCTCGGAGGAACTTTATTACAAACGAATACAGGAACTTTATCAGGAGTCACCGCTACCTCCCTTCCAGGGGAGTGTATTACAATGGTTTCAAATACAGATGGCTTTGGAAGTTGTATTGACGAAAGCCTGCTGCCTATAGTCTATGATATTTTCTGTGTAATTCCCCCTATTGAGCCGTTTGAGTTCACCTGTGGAGTGGATGCCGAACCCTTTGTTTTCTGCTACCCTGCAGATATTGGTTTAACAACAATAGCAGAAATTTGTCCGGATGATCCAAATTCAATTCTTGATATACTAATAAATGAGGGATTTGTTGCGGAAATATCACCTGGGGTTTGTTTTGACTTTATGGAAGTGTATTCTGGTGCTACTGGTACTGGAAACAATGGTACTTTAGTAACTCCGCAAGGTATTCCTTCTCCCACCCAAACTTGTGGTAATTTTGCAGGAGCAGTCTTTTCCGGCCTTCTTCCTGGTGAATGTTTGAGTTTTGTCTTTGCTGCAAATGAGGGCGAAACTGGTTGTGAAAGCTTAACTATTACTCCATTTAGTATATCCTGTACAGAAGTAGTCCAATCTTGTGCTAGTTTTTTCGATGTAGAATTGTATTGTACTGGAAATAACGAAGTAAATGTGATCGTGCAAGAAGTTTGTGCGGATACACCAAACGATATCGTTCAGATTTTAATAAATGAAGGAGAGGGAGATGCAACGGACATCATCACCTTTTATTCCGGTATACCAGGATCTGGTGTTGGAGGAAATTTAATACAAACAAATTCAGGGGTTTTAGATGGCGTAATTGCTCAAGGTAATGTAGGAGAATGCTTAACTATGGTGTCGAATACAGATGCTGCAAACAGCTGCCTTGATGAGTTTTACACTCAGATCGAGTATGAAATTTCCTGTGTCGCTCCTCCACTTCCAACTTTAGAATATATCTGTGGAGTAGACGTCGAACCATTTGTTTTCTGCTATGGGAATGATTTAAGTATGGCACCTGTTGCTGAGTTCTGTCCTCAATCTGCGACAGAAACTTTATCTATAATGGTCAACTCCGGTTATGTGGAGGAAGACTATGGGTACTATTGTTATGATGAAATGAATGTTTATTCTGGTACTGAAGGCTCAGGGAATACCGGGACCACAATTTTCCCTACAGGAATTCCCTTGTATCTCGGTACTTGTGGAGACTATGCAGGCGCAACTTATACTGCAGCAAATCCTGGCGAGTGTATCATTTTTGTTATTACAAGCGACTATACGGTCAATTCTTGCGATGATCCATTAGATGTCGAACCATTTAGTGTTTCCTGTGTAGCTCCTTCTTGTTCTCCAAATCCAGGAACAATTGCTCCAGAATAAAGCAAATTTCTAAACCATAAAAAAAGACCAATGAAAAATAGACAGAATAGATGGAGTCGGCTTTATTGTTTAGGAATAAGTATCTTGTTCCTAATAGGTAGTGCGATAAATTACTCCAATGCCCAATGCAATTATACCCCCGGTGAGACGGCCAGATTTGCAAATAATGGGTATGATACCAACAATACACAAGTTTGCTATCTAGTAGATATTACTGGCGCTATTGTCGCTTCTGACCCTTCTGGAAACTGTGATTTTCCAGGAGTAGTTTTTGGAGTTTATGAAGTGTACGCTCTAAATGACTGTCCTGCTGGAAACTCTGACATCACCGCGATACCGCCAACTACCTTGACAGAACTTACCGATTATGCAGCGAATGATGACGTAGACATAGCTGGCCCAGTTCCTTTTACCGTCTGCAATCCTTCTCAATTTAATGTTTGTGAAGGGGCACAATTGACTGTTTCTTCGATGCCAGATTATGATATGAACAACTCACAAATTTATATCCTTGTTTGTGATGGAGAAGTCGTTGAAATAATTGATACTGCTCCGACTGCAGTATTTACCGCTCCAGTAAACCCAGGAGTTGGTGTTCCTGTTTGTGAAGTGCATGTCCTAAATTATTGTGATGCTGCAGAATCGACAATAGGCGGGATTGCTGTGGGAGAACCTTGGGTTGATCCAACTGTCAATAACTCGGATATCGCCAAAATTTCAGTTAGCCCTCTCTTGGAAGATTGTATTAATTTGCCCCTCGAATTGGTGAGTTTTGAAGGAGAGTGTGAAGAAGGCCAATCAACCACTTTGTCCTGGTCTACGCTTTCTGAAGAAGGTGTTTTAAGGTTCATTATAGAACGCTCCTTCAACGGGATAGACGGTTTTATTCAGATTGGATCAGTAGAAGCACAAGGGAATTCAAACAATCAACAAAACTACACTTACCTAGATGAACGCCCAATTGGAAAAGGCTACTATCGACTGGTCGTTTTGGATGAAGATGGAAGCCTAACCAACTCCAATCTGATTTTGATAGAGTGTCTGACAAATGGCTTTGGGATAACTACAATTTACCCAAATCCTACAGACGACAAAGTAACGATCACCTACGAAACGACCGACCGCGGACCCATCAATTTTCAACTCATTGATGTCCTGGGCAGAGTATTGATGGCGGAAGAACTGATCCCTGAACTCGGAATAAACACAAAGGAGGTCGATTTCAAATTTCTGGCCTCTGCAGTTTATTTCATCACCATGGAAAATGGCAATAAACGGATTGTGGAGAAAGTCATCAAAAGAAATTGATGAAATTGTGAACCTTCCACGTGCTGTCGTCGGTGTTGATGTGGTAGATACGTATTGCAATACGTATCTACGGCGGGGTGATTATTCTTCACCAGTACGGTATTTCTAAAAAGACCGGAGCGGAAATATTAGATGACCAATGTTTCCCTTAATTACTTGAAATGGATTCCTTCGAAAGCTCCAGGTTGATCAACGTCCCCAAACGAATAGCCGCTTGCCTTAAATCAGCGGGGAGTGCATTCTTTTTGATTAGGTGAAACACAAAATCCTGCAACTCATTGATGCCTGGGGAAATAGATACCCGTTCCAATTGTTCTAGTATGGCAAAGATGTTTTGCAAAACCTGCACGCCATTTTTTTCTGACTGAAATTCATCAATTTGCTGACGAATTTTGTTTGTTACTATGTAATTGAATTGCTCATTTGGCAATTTGGCTTCCCAACGTTCAATGTTATTGATGGCTTTTTCCAGTTTGGGAATGGATACTAGGATAGATTCATTTCCAAACAGCGCCCTTAATCGAGTGTAAAGTACGGTCTCCAGATTTTGTTGGAGAATTGTTGGTATAGGGATATTGGCATCCCGCATAACACTCAACAGACTGTAACTTGCCTCGTTTATCTTTTCGTAAGAATTGATGGCTCTTTCAATATTTTTTTCCAAAACACGATCAACCACTTTTATTTGCTCATCCTTGAATAAGTCAAAAAAGGAAAAGCTTTTGTCCGTAAAGTACTCCTGAATGATATCTAGTACTTTTGAGATATTATTCGCCATAAAGGCTGCTTCTGCTTTATCTCTAAATAGTTGATAGTCTTCTTCTGAAAGATTGTTGGAAGTATTCCCAATAAGATGATGGTTGCCTAAATATAAGATGGCAAAACTGAAATACTTTCTGGACAATGTTACCCGCGATTTTACCTTTGTTCTACCCGCAGCCAATACATTGATACCCGACTTAAATCGGTCAAAGAGCTCGCTGTTGCATGAATAGTTGAGGACATTTATTTCTTCCTCTTCCTCTGCAAACAAGGAACTAACAGCATAGTGCATTCCAACCTTAGTCAGGGTGAGGCGCTTGCTGGTTACAAATTTATCATAGATGTCTGATCCAGTGCCGTGCTCTGACAAATTACTGAAAGAAGCAGCCAGTCGTTTTTTAAATTCTTGTTCTAGTAATACGTCAGATTCTGTTTCTGCTAGTTGAATACCTCGATTTGCGTATTGCAGGATTTGAACCGTTTCGATCCCAGAGACATCATTAAAAAACCAACCACAACTTGTATACATGTACATCGCTTGTTTCTGCATCTCCAGTATACGGATGACCTTTGTGATCTGCCAGGAAAGCAATTCTACCTTGATGTACTTTTTTACGAATCGTTCGATGTTTGCAGGACTTCTGTCTAAAATGACTTCGATGTAGTTATTCCTCAAATTAGAATAATCAACCCCCAATCGACCCATCTCAATTTGGAAGACTTCCTGAAAAGCTTGAGCCAGCCAGTCGAGCGATTCGCGCAAGCCAATCCGCCATTCTTGATTCCAATGTCCCGGACCACCCGTATGACACCCACAATTGCTACGCCAGCGTTCAATACCATGCGCACAACTCCATGAACTATTTTCAACAATTTCGACCTCAAAATCAGGTGGAAACAAATCTAAGTATTCGCTATAATTGGTGACCCGTGCTAGATGATTGTTTTCAATATAGCGAATGCAATAGGCAAGCGCCATATCCCCATTTCTGTGGTGATGACCATAACTTTCCCCATCAGTCGCAATGTTCACTAGCTGTGGACCGTCAAAATTGTCTTCAAAGCCATCAGTAAGGCTATGCGCAAATTTTTTGCCGTCATTTAAAATCCCTTTGAAAGCCACATTCTGTGATCGGTCGCCATCATAAAAAAACAAAGCAATCGATTTTCCAGAAGGCAATAGACAAGAATAGGGACGTCGGGTGTCAATGCCGTCTATCCAATGGCCCTCGCCTTTTCTCCGAAACCGTCGAGCTTGTGAAGGGGCAAGAATGGTAAAGGCAATTTCGTTTTCTGCAAGCATTTCAAGCGTCTCTGTATCCACGGCAGTTTCTGCCAGCCAAATTCCTCTGGACTTTCTACCAAATCGTTGCTCAAAGTCGTACAGTGCCCATTTTACCTGAGTTTCTTTATCGGCACGTGTAGCCAATGGCATGATCATGTGATTGTAAACTTGAGCAATCGCTGATCCATGCCCATTGAAGTGCTGCCTACTTATTTTGTCTGCTTCAAGGATCGATTGGTAAACTTTTGGGTTCTTTTGTTCCATCCAGGAAAGTAGGGTAGGCCCAAAATTGAAACTCATTTTTGAGTAGTTATTGACAATGTCCACAATTTTACCTTCCTCGTTGAGGATTCTTGATACACCGTTGGGGCCATAACATTCGTCAGTTATGCGTTCATTCCAGTCGTGGTATGGGGTGGCGGACTCTTGTATTTCTATTTCATCCAGCCAGGCATTTTCTCTGGGAGGTTGATAAAAGTGTCCATGAATACAAATAAATCGGTTCATCTTATATCTTCTTCAAAATCGTAACACCAAGGGGCGGCAAATTCAGACTTAAGGATTTCTTTTGCCCATGCCATGGAATATTTTCCACTACTAATTCCGCAGAATTTAAGCAGCCACTTCCCCAGTATTTTTTATCGTCCGTGTTAAAAACTTCCTTCCATTTGTTGGAACTGTCCATACCTATACGGTAGTTTGTCCTTGGAGTTGGGGTGAAATTACAAATAACTGCTAGATTGTCCGCTACATTTTTCCCTTTTCGTAAAAAGGAGAGGACGGAATTGTTGTGGTCATTGTATTCAATCCACTGAAAACCGTCGGCCTCGAACGCCTTCTCCGTAAGGGCATTTTCCTGTTTATAAAATAGGTTTAAATCTTTAATCAGGGCTTGCAATCCTTTATGCGGTGGCCATTGGAGCAAATCCCAAGGCAGACTTTCGTCATGGTTCCATTCAGAAGTTTGGCCAAACTCGTTACCCATAAACAAGATTTTTGTTCCAGGGTGGGTGAACATATACCCATACAATAGCCGCAAATTGGCAAATCGCTGCCACTCATCACCAGGCATTCTATTGATAATTGGCCCTTTACCATGTACGACTTCGTCGTGCGATAAAGGAAGCATAAAATTCTCAGTAAAAGCATAAGTAGTACTAAACGTCAATTCGTTGTGGTGGTGCTTTCTATGAATAGGATCTTTTTTGAAATATTCGAGGGTATCATTCATCCAGCCCATCATCCATTTCATACCAAAACCCAATCCCCCGGAATAAGTAGGCCTGGAAACCATAGGAAAAGAGGTCGACTCCTCTGCGATGGTATGAATGCCCGGGAAAGATTGATACACTTCTGCATTCATCTCCTGCATAAAAGAGATCGCATCGAGGTTTTCGTGGCCACCAAATTTGTTAGGTATCCATTCCCCCTCCTTCCTGGAATAATCTAGGTAAAGCATAGAGGCAACGGCATCTACTCGCAGCCCATCTGCATGAAACTGGTCAAACCAGAAAACAGCATTGCTGATGAGAAAAGCCCGGACTTCGTTGCGTCCATAATTGAAGATATAACTACTCCAATCCGGGTGATATCCTTTTCTGGGATCTTCGTGTTCGTATAAGGCAGAGCCATCAAACCGATAGAGGCCATGGGCGTCTCCCGGGAAATGGGAAGGCACCCAATCCAGAATAACACCAATACCTTCTTTGTGAAATTGATCAATCAGAAACATAAAATCTTCTGGTGAGCCAAATCGAGCACTAGGCGCGAAATATCCATGAATCTGATAACCCCAGGAACCGTAGAATGGATGTTCCATGACGGGCATAAATTCAATGTGGGTGAAGTTCATTTCCTTTACATAGGGAACTAGTTTTTCTGCTAGTTGCCGATAAGTTAGGAATTGGCCATTTTCCTGGTTTTTCTGCCAAGATCCCATGTGGACTTCATACAGCGAAAATGGTTGATCTAGTGCTTGTTTTTGAGGTCGTTGGTCTACCCAGTTTTTATCCTTCCATTGATAATCTGATTGCCAGACGACGGATGCAGTTCTTGGGGGCTGCTCCCAGGAAAGTGCAAATGGGTCACCTTTTTCAAGTAAAGTTCCATCCTGAGTTTCGATGAGGTATTTGTAGACATCTCCTTGTTTTATGCCTGGAATAAATCCTTCCCAAATACCACTTTGATCCCACCGTATGGATAGGGGATGCAGGAACTTATTCCAACCATTAAAATCACCAATTACAGCTACTTTTTTTGCATTGGGTGCCCAAACGGCAAAGTAGACACCTGCTTTTTCTTTTACTGTGGTAAGGTGGCTACCCAGTTTTTGGTAAAGACGAAAGTGTTTGCCGGATTTAAACAGATTAATATCAAATTCTGTAAAAAGCGAATGCGGTATTACTGTATTTGATTTCAAGGATAATGCGGTTTTATGAAAATTACTTATTTCAGTGTGATAAGGTAATTGTTTTGCCTCATTAAACCCAAATTTGTCAATAGACTTTGAGGTAGAATTTAAATATAGATTAATTTTCCAAAATTATCCAAGTAGTACAGGGGTATTTTCTTCTTTTCTAATTGATTAGATGTACAGTTTGTTATTGATGTGAAAGGTGTCCTATTGAAATAGGTGATTTTAGTTAAATCTTTGTTACTAATTAGTTTATATTAACGTCCTAATAGATAATTTTCTGAAGCAATAAACACCAAACAGATTTTCCTAGAATGGCAAAGCAAACTAGTGGACATGGAGGCGAGCGTAAAATCATTCTATATGGAATTGTAGGTCTAACTGTGTCTATGCTGGAGAATGCGACGGTGTTACCATTCCTTTTTGTAGGAATTCCTATTGTTGCACTATTGTTTGTTACGAGAGGCGCTTTTTTTTCCTATCTACTTGCTTTATCAACGGTCCTTGGTTTGGTACTATATCAAGGTATAGAGAACCCTCAACTTCTATTTTCTTTCCGTATTAATACGTTGATATTAGCAGGAACCCTTGTCTCTTTAGTATTGGGAATGGTCAAGGCTATTAAAGAAAAAAGAAGTCCGATTAGTAGTGGTGCATTGCTAGGGGCAATAAATTCTGTGTTTTTGCTTTCTTTTTTTGGGTTGCCGTTTACGGTGCTTTATTTGAATTCTATTGTCACGCAGTTGCCATTACTGTTTGTATTTGTGTTGCTTAGCATCGGTTTTTTCCTTTATTTGTTTACCTATACCAATGTTGGAGAGATTAAGAATCCGCCTAACTTTCGTTGGGTGTATTTGCTTGGGGGCTTGTTTTATGGGGTAATTGCCTTTTATTATTTTAGTAGGTTGCCGCAGGGTTTTCATTCTTCTGTTGGCGGGTACACCTTATCTTTGTTGATTGGAGGGGTTTATATGATTTTTTTGGGAAGTGTCTATTCGTTTTATCATAAATTGAAAGAATAAGGGGTTTCTGGAAGCCAGCCCAGTGGAAGCCAGCCCAGTGGAAGCCAGCCCAGTGGAAGCCAGCCCAGTGGAAGCCAGCCCAGTGGAAGCCTTTGTACTAAAAAGGATAGTATAAAAAGCAATTCTAAATCAAATTCTCTACTTACATTTCTGTTCCTTGGGATTTGTTTGGAATCAGCAATAAGATTTTAATATTCAGGTAACTAAACAATACATTGCTTCGTATTCTTAATTTATTTTTAGTATTTTTCTAATAACAAACGTATAAAACGGAAATACAAATCTCTTGTTTTTATAGGTGGGTTAAGGTTATATTGGTATAGACCTAATTCGTGAATTCAACTGAATTATTGACCCCAGAAAAAAAATCTAAAGATGACTCGATTACTACTATTAGGCTTCCTCCTATTTAGTTTGGCGGCCAATGCGCAAACAAATCCCCTCAACCACACCGTCAGAGCCGACGCTACAGTGACCAGCCAACCACCCGCTATCACACTGGAATGGCTACCCTCCAACGCCTCCCTCGGATACACCATCTACCGAAAACTAAAAGGCGAAACTTCCTGGGGAAATCCAATCGCAACACTCCCTGATACCGATCTTTCCTACACTGACAATAATGTGCAAACTGGAATCAGCTACGAATACAAAATCTTTTCAGATCGACCTTCCTACCCGGATGGATACGGCTACCTAAACGCAGGAATCAAATTGCCGCCCATTGAAAACCGAGGAAGCATGCTAGTCATCATCGACAAAACGTTCGAATATTCTCTGGCACTTCCAATAGCTCAACTCAAGCAAGATTTGGTAGGCGATGGCTGGCAGGTTTTCATTATTTATGTCTACCCAAATGAGAGTGTGCCTTCCATTAAAAACCAAATCCAAAATCTATATACTAGTATTTCAGACTTGAAAGCAGTTTATCTATTGGGGCATGTGCCTGTCCCATATTCAGGAAACATTGCGCCTGATGGACATGGCAACCACCGTGGAGCCTGGCCAGCAGATGGCTATTATGGCGATATGGATGGACTCTGGACAGATCAAACCGTCAACAATACAACGTCCAGTTACGTGAAAAACAGAAACATCCCGGGCGATGGAAAGTTTGATCAATCCAACTTCCCAGGAGCCATTGAGCTGCAGGTTGGTCGAGTAGATCTAAATGATTTACCCGCTTTTACTGAAAATGAGCAAACACTACTCGCCAATTATCTTCAGAAAGCACATGCCTTCAAACACAAGGAGTTCGTTCCTGAAATGCAGGCCGTGGTCGATGACCATTTTTTGAGTTTTTCAGAAGGATTTTCTCAAAACGGGCACCGCAATTTTTCTAGTATGCTTGGGAAGGACAAGGTGATAATAGCAGACTATTTTACCTCTTTTGCCACCGATAGCTATATCTGGTCATATGGCTGTGGTGGTGGAAATTTTACTGGTGCCAACGGAATTGGCAATACTGGAAGTTTTGTATCGAACAGCCCGGAAGGTGTTTTTACCATGTTATTTGGTAGTTATTTTGGAGATTGGAATACGACTAATAATTTTCTCAGAGCACCATTGGCTTCTTCTGGTAAAATGCTGACCAATGTCTGGGCTGGCAGGCCACATTGGTACATGCATGGCATGAGCATGGGCGATAATATAGGAGAATCTACCCATCTTACTATGAATAACACGAATGTATACGTTCCCGGAGGCAGTTCCACAAGAGGCGTGCACATGGGATTGATGGGAGATCCTTCCCTTCGATTGCATATAGTTGCGCCTCCTATGAATTTTGCTGCGAATGTAGTTGGGAATTCTGCCGCTTTAACCTGGCAAGCAGCTTCAGATCCTAATATCTTAGGGTATTACATCTACCGATCTGTCGACGAATGCGGACCTTACACAAGAATAGATTCTATTGGCACCTCTCAATTAGGATATAATTATACCGATGGTAATCTCCCGGAAGGGACGCATCACTATATGGTAAGAACATTGAAATTGGAAGAAGGAAATACTGGGACTTATTGCAATCTTAGTCAAGGTGTTTTTGACCAGGTAACCATTACTCAAAACTGTGGTTGGTCTGCTAGTATATCTGTGATCGCAAATGTAACTTGTTTTGGTACCAACGGCGGGGTAGCAGCAGTTTCGATTCTTGGAGGAGGAGGACAAACCTATTCTTATCAATGGTCAAATGGAGCAACTCTGCCAGTCGCAAATGGCCTGATGGCAGGTATCGTAACTGTTACAATTACAGATAGCACTTCCTGTGCAGTTATGCTGTCAACAACGATAACAGAACCCCAAGCCATCACCAGCAGTTCACAATTAGTACAAGGAGTTGTTTGCGGAGTAGGCGGTTCTGCCAGTGTTTCAAGCATGGGAGGAATAAACCCGCACACCATTTTATGGGAAAACGGGGAAACTGATTTTACCGCAACAAACCTACAATTCGGAATAAACAACTTCACAATTACAGATGCCAATGGATGCGAACACCTCTCCTCCGCTGACATCAACCAGGGAACCATTAGTCCTGAAATGGAGATCATGCTACTATCCAAAGACGATTGTACCTCTGCAGTTGGCAATGGAATCGCAGTGGCCAAGATAATAAGTGGCGTAGCTCCCTACCAATATCAATGGAGCACTGGTGAAACCCAGCAGAAAATTCATAATCTAAATATTGGCACTTATACCGTCACCGTGACAAGTGCAAATGGCTGTACGGCAACGGAGTCAATAATTGTTGAATGTCAACAGTGTGGCACTTTATTTACAGATAGCGGCGGATCAGGTAATTATTCAAACTTAGAATATTCAGAATGGACGTATTGTCCTGATGAAACATGTAGTAAAGTATCTGTCAGTTTTTCCTCTTTTATGGTAGAGGCAGATACCACCAATTATTGTTTTGATAACTTATATATCTATAATGGGGATGCAGTAGATCAAAGTAAAATTATCCCACCATTTACCTATTATGACGGATGGTGTTTTGATGGGTATGGAGGTACTAGCAATCTGACAGGGAAGACAGTCACCAGTTCTGACCCTACAGGTTGTCTGACGTTTGTTTTTACTTCTGATGCTCAAAATACACTTTCTGGTTGGCAGGCAAAGGTGAACTGCGTACCTAAAGCAGCTGATTGTGTTGATATCCAGCTGCATGCTTATTTGGAAGGACCATTCGATGAGGCAACTATGGAAATGGGAACTTGGTTGAATCTAAAAGCGGGGGATTTGCTCCATCGAGGTATGCTGCCCGGACAAAATCCTGTAAATAGTACTTCAACGTCAACACCTCCTGGTAATCCATTTTGGATGGCTCCTTGGCAATATTATGGTACGTCCCGAGAAGCGTCCTTTGACGGACCGTATGATGAAGAGGTTGTAGATTGGGTATTGGTGACGTTTAGAAGTGGGACGACTCCAAATACTAGGGTCGCTAAAGCAAATGGTCTTCTGAAAAAAGATGGGTCGATTGAATTTCTGGAACCTTGTGTTTTGTCTTCTTGTACTGCGCCTGGCGATTCTTCTTTTTATATTGTTATAGAACATCGAAATCACATAGGTATCATGTCGCCTATGTCAGTGCCTGTTGTCAATGGAGTACTTGCCTGGGATTTCAGGATGCAGAATTCCTATATAACACAAAGCTCATTTGGGCAAAAAGAGTTGATACCAGGTACCTATGCAATGTTTGCTGGTGATGCCTTTCAGTTATTGGATGGCTTCAGTTACGACATAAATGGCAACGATCTGCAACAAATCCGATTAGAAAACGGAGATTTTGATAGCTATACTTCAAAAGACTGCAATATGGATGCGGATGTGAATGGGGTAGATCTTCTTTATTTTAGAAATAACAATGGTACTTCTTCTGGGGTGCCGAGGGAATATCGTGGAGGAACTAACGTCTCGGCAAGGCATACAATGCCAGACGATCAATTGCCAGAACCATTACCATTACAAGAGCCATTGAAAATACAAAAAACAGTAGAATGATAGAATAGGAGAATGCATGAATGTTTTACATGACTTCACGTAAAGTATTCATGCATTTGTACCTTCTTCTTGAAGCCGGCCCAGTCCTACCAATTACTATTTGCATTTAATCCGCTATTTCCTACAGAAACACAAATTATTCTTATAATTTGCATGACTCCCAATGAAAAACATGTATTATATCTTATAATTTGGCTATTTCTAGACAAAACAAGGACGGGAAACCCAGGAAAAAATGGGGGTTGCTGAAAACATTCCTGATGATTTTAGCGGTTTTATTGGTGCTGTTGATTATCGGTGCCCTTGGTGTGGTGTATTATGTGAATAGCTACTTGGAAGAAAACAAAACTCGTATTCTAAGTGAGTTAGAATTTCTGGACAATGGTACCGTTGAGTTTGATAGTGTCACGGTTAGTATATTTAAGAATTTCCCGCAAGGAACCATCGAGTTAAACAACTTTCTACTGTATGACTCGCTTTACCATGAACACCAACGCCCAATCCTAAAAGCCAAACAAGTAGAAGCGGCTTTATCCTTGAAGGAATGGCGCTCAAAAGAGTTTGTCATAGAAACAATTTATATAAAAGATGGCGTTTTCAATTTCCATAGGGATGAACTTGGATACAACAACCTTACAAGTATCCTCAAACCGCCAAAAGACAGAAAAGGTGGCAAGAAACCTCCGGTAAACTTCAAAGCAGATCAACTCAACTTTGATATAAGTGATCTTCAAATCAATATTGTCGATTCCATTAAGTCGAAGGTGATTGTCGGATTTGCGAATAAATTGCTCGTTGATTTGGATCAGCGGGGGAGTACTAAATCTGCGAAAATATCGATGGATATCGACATGGATGAGCTTACCTTTAAGAAAGAGAAAGGATCTTTTCTGGACAGCAGTAACGTACAAGGAGATTTTGATTTGATTTTGAAGGACAGCATGCTACTTATTCCAACATTCGATTTGATAGTAGATTCGGAAGAATACATTTTCAATGCGGAAATAAATACGAAGTTAACGACGCCTTCCAGCTTAGTATTTGAAAAGGAAAACACCAATTTTGCTGCGGCAAAACGGGTGCTGCCTGCGGATATTCAAGAAAAGTTGATTCCTTATCAAATAGACGCTCCGTTTTATTCTAAAACTACCATTCATAGCACATTCAAGCCAGGAGAATCGCCGATAGTAACCGTAGATTTTGATATGGAAAAGATGGATTTAGTAGTTCATGATCATCTTTTTAAAAAAACAACACTCAAAGGGCGTTTTGTCAATCGACTTTACGATGATGAGCGAGCAATTACCGAAGGAAAAAAGAACATTAGAATCGAGATTTTTGACCTGCTTACTTACCACGATGTGTTCAAGTTGAAGTCTGATAAAGTGCTGATTACGGCTACTCCAAAGGATAAAGGCTTAATCAAAACGAATCTTAGAATTACAGGCCCTGCCTCAGGGATAAGTAGTTGGTTGGGCAATGATAAGTTTTTCTTTGATAAGGGGAGCTTTGTATTGAATGTAGCGGTAGACGGTCCGCTAAATAATAAAAATTTGATCATTTTGCGCAATAGCGCTACCCTCGATCTAAAAGACATCGCAGCCAGGTATGCCCCATCCAACACTACTTTTTTGCTAGAAGAAATTGGATTGGAAAAAAAGGCAGGAGATGCCAAATTTTCCATAAAAAGTAGCCTGTATGGAGATGGTAGGAACTATTTTATTGATGGATCTTTAAAAAATATTGAACCACTACTTGTCGATGTGGAGACAGGAAATACAAGCAGTGACGTTACATTTAAAGCCAACAAATTGGCCTGGAAAGATTTCATCGATATTTTTGGTACAGGAGGCGATCCATCAGCCGTCAAATCCGAATCGGATGAACTGAAAAAGAAGTCGATGAAGGAAACTATTCGTGGGGTATACAATTCCTTCCTTCCTAGCATAAAGATTGATATTGGTGAGCTGAACTACTATGATATCATAGATTTGTACAATTTTAAAACCTGGGTGCATTTTGAAGGGGAGAATAAAATTGTCATTGAAAAAACCACTTTCAATTTTAACAATGACGCCATTGTATTGTCTGGTGAAATCGACATTAGCAATCCTCGTTTTACACCATTTGAGGTCGAGCTAAAAACGAATAGTATCAACTTGAAAAAGTTGCTACCACCAATGAAATATTTCAATATCGAATTGTTGAAAAACTTGGAAAGCCTGCCCGAAGACTTAAGCCTGAATGTTCAACTAAAAGGAATTGTGAATGACACCATCGGATTGATACCAAGTTCTGCATCTGGTGTGATTAGTTTTGAAACAAAAAAGAACAAAGCCATAAAAGGAAATATTGTTTTCGAACCGATCGATAAGTCGGTAGCCGCTATGCGGAGTAACCGCGATGTCAATATGAAAACTACAATTACCCTTTCTGGTGATGCTTATTTGTTTAATGACTTTTTTAAGTCGGAGGAGTTCTTCTTTGATAAGGGGTACTTTGATGCTAAAGTAAACTATAGTGGCGATGTTACTTCGATTGAACAACTAATTGCGGGGTCGGATGCTACTTTGCGGGTGCAAAATAGTGATTTGTACTACAAGTCTGCCAATGTAACCTTCCCCTTTAAAAATGTGGAGATTGACCTAAGCCAAGACAATGCAGATTTTAAGCTGTTTTTGCGATCTGAAACTTATGATCAGGAACTGAGATTTGAAGGGAAAGTAGATAACTTAAGTGAGATATTGATTGGGAATACTGGTAAAAAATTTGGAATACGGACGAGTGTTTTTTCACCGGATTTATTGTGGAAAAACATCTATGCATTGTTTCCTTCCAAAGATTCCACCCCAGGGAGCAACAAAGCTAAAGACATAAATACGTTGAAGGCGACGGTGAAGGGGTTACTAAACAAGTTTAATCCTGCTATCAATGTGCATGTCGGCATTTTTAACTACTCCAAGGACCTACAGGTGAAAAACCTCAGAACAGGCATTCGCCTTGAAGGAGACAATACCCTCATCCTCGAAAAAACAAGTTTCGACTTTTACGATGGCCAGGTACAGCTGGACGGTACTTTCAAAATAGACGACCCAAAAGAAACGCCATTTGATGTGGAGTTGCACACCAAGGATATTGATATTGCCCGCTTGCTGAAAAGCCTGGATTATCTGTCGATTGAGTCACTAAGAAACACCAAAAAACTAATTGGACGCGTAAGTCTAAATCTAGACTTAAAAGGAGCCATCAACGAAGCTGGCAATGGATTGGTCAAGGAGAAGTCGCTAGGAACTCTGGACTTTGATGTCCGTCAATTAGAAATTGAAGGCCTTGCTATCATTGATTCGATCGCTAATAAAGTGATTTTCAAAAAACGATACAAGGATATTATGTTTGCCCCTCTTACTGCCCAAATTATTATCAGGGGCGAGCATTTGGAAATACCGCTGATGGAGGTGCAGTCCAACGCTTTAAATCTATTTGTGGAAGGCGATGTTAAGCCAGATGACTTAACCAATGTCTGGATAACTATTCCCATGGAGAACCTGGAAAAAAAGGACTTGACAGTTATCCCCGAAAAGCGAGGGTATGCAATGGTCAGAGACAAAGTATTCCTAGAAGCAACCACGCTGCAAGGCCAACTAAAAATGAAATTCCACTTCAGCAAACGGAAGTTCTACGAACGAAGGGGGACCCTCCATTTGTTCAAAGAAGACAAACAACGAAATCGAGAAATCCGCAAACAGTGGAAGAAAAAAGAACGCGAAGCTCAAGGCAAAAAACTATTCGGGATATTTGGCAATTAATAGGTGACTGCCACTGCTAAACATTGGATAAATAACACGATTATAAATAGGAAGGTTGCTTTAGCGCATTCATGAATTAGTTTTTACTAGCGGATTTAACCAAACTTTTTCAAATGATTTCAACGCATTGATAGAAAATTTAAAAAATTATGGCGCAACTAGATTAAGAGAAGAGTAGAATAAACAAACCAACTACTTCAACTGTCCCCATTTTCGCCATCCTTCCATATAATATTCCAGTAAAATTGGTCGATCAATCGTGTTATACCGTATCGAATCTACCAGCAAATCTTTCTCAAAAATAAACGAATTTTCAGCAATCCGGTTATCCAAATACTTGACCGGAACATCAATATTGAAGTTGGTAGGGCTTAGTTCTCTATTGTTTGCAGCAACCCAAAATCCCCAGTCGCCAAAAGAGGGTACATAGGTATGGAAGGGGAGTGGTTGAGTATAGCCACCGACACGCATCGACTCGCCGATACACCAAAATGCTCGGTTGGTATGGTAAGGACTTGTAGACTGCGTAGCAAAAATACCATCAGGAATGAGTCGCAACTTGGTCAATCGAAAAAACTCTCTACTGTACAGTCGGGCAATCGATTCCGTTGTCGGATCGGGCAAATCTGCTAGGATGACATCAAACAATTGCTCATTTTCCTGTAAGAAAACAAAGGCATCCTGGGTGACCATTTTCACTCTTGGGTCTTTCATCCCTTGTTCGTTGAGTGCTAGGAGTTGTGGGTGTTCAGTCGCTAGTTTGAATATGGCAGTGTCAAGGTCAACTACAGTAACTGTTTCGACCGATTTGTGCTTCAGAATTTCGCGGACCAACAGCCCTTCACCGCCTCCTAGTACCAGAATGTTTTTGCAATAACGTGCTTTGCTGAGTGGAAGATGGACCAGGGATTCGTGATATCGGTATTCGTCAATGGAGGAGAATTGAATGACACCGTTTAGGAATAATCGTAAGTTCTTTTTTCCTTTGGTTAGAATGATGTTTTGATAAGCGGTTTGTTGTGAATGGACGACTGGGTTTTGGTATAGGCTGTTGTTCCAATAGCTTAATAAGGTACTTGACGTGAATAACATTCCTGCAAAAACAACGGCTACCAGACTAGCTGCTACTAGTAATACCCGCTTTTTGGTGATTGATAAATGATCGGAGAAGTACCATAAATTCAACACTCCAAGTGTAATATTGACCAGTCCAAAAAATACAGAAGTTTGAAAAGTGCCAAATAAAGGGAGCAAGAAAAAAGGAAAAATCAAGGTTGCAAGCAATGCCCCTAGATAATCCATAGAGAGGACATTGGATAAATTGATGTCTAGTGGATCGTATTCTTCCATGACGCGCATCAGCAAAGGAATTTCCAGGCCAGTCAAAATTCCTATGATGACGACCAGCGAAAGCATATAGAACATAAACCCTCCATAGTCAACATACGCATAAACGAAGTACAGGATTGGTACACTTGCTCCTCCAATCAATCCAAGCAATATTTCTACGCCAATAAATTTTTGTAATAACTGTTTCCTGAAAAGGCGGGAAAGGTAGGAGCCAATACCCATTGCCGCCATATAAAAGCCAATAGTTAAGGAGAATTGACGAACACTATCCCCCATAAAATAAGAAGAGGTTGTACTGATTAATAACTCATAAATAATGGAGCACAATCCTGCCACAAAAATAGAGCTAATCAAGACAGTTTTGTCGGTGCGAATGGTTCTTTTTTGGCCGTGTTCTGTCATGTTGTTTTGGTGGCATTCAAATAATGGACAAAGATATCAATTAATTTGACTTTGGATTTATGTAGTTTATAAATATTCTGGCTTAGGTTTTCGTCTGGAATTAATAAATAACAAAAGAAGACCTCCTCATTAGGAAGCCTTCTTTTTGCGAACTACCCAAAAATATTTTAGGTAAAAAATACTCAAATTGACTATTATTTATTTACAAGCCTCCCCGTAATAATCTCCCTTGTAGGGAATCGGAACCCAGCTACACAAACGTGGACGCGCCTGTCTTGCATGGAGTATACCTGCTACAACAGGCGCAGCCATAGAAGTTCCAGACATTGTAATGTACCCTCCATCTTTATTCGTAGAATAAACCTGGCTACCACCAGCAACATAGTCCACATAACTTGAATTGTAGTTAGACCAGGACTGAAACGTCTTACCACAGTTTATTGCTCCTACAGTAAAAATGTTTGTTCGATTAATACAACCAGGGGCATAGTCCTTCGAATCTGCAAAATTATTGCCCGAGGCAATCGCAATAAAAGTACCCGCATCTGCTACTGAATTTATAGCTGTAGTCAGCCCACTTTGGACATTACAGTTGTTTTGTCTCCCGGTAAGACTTAAATTAACGACATCACCTGGAATGTCGTACTTCGCCACATGATTTAAGCCAGCTATTAACAAACTCCAGGAAGAATTTTTTGTACAACCAGTCATTATTTTTACTGGAATAACTGGTGCCCCTGGAGAAACTCCCAAAACACCGATACTGTTGTTTTTAGCAGCTGCAATACCTGCAATGTGAGTACCATGCCCATTACAATCATCGTAATTGCCACCACCAGTCAAGTCGATAGCAATATTTGAGTAGGTCTTGACATTAAGATCTGGATGATCCTTATCGATTCCTGTGTCAAGTATCCATATCCATTTCCATGATGGTCCTGAGGTGGTGTTTGATCCTGCAGCTGAAGTGACCGCGCAGTCTACTGTCTGTGCTCTGGCATCGAGATGAAATTGAAGTGTAGGCTCTACGGTACCATCGCTTGTAATGATTCGGTCTTGCTCAATACTTAGTACGTTAGGGTTGGCCTTTAATTGAAGTACTTCCTTTTTGGTCAAACTCCCTGCAAAACCAGAAGTTGCAGAGGTGTAAATATGATCTACTTTCTCCTCATCAATTCGCTCTTTTTGAAGGAAGGAATGTACTTTCACCGTGGCATTGGTCCTTGCGTTTTCTGCGTAGGCAATTTTTGCGTCCCTGTTTCTGAACGTTGGGCTATTCCTGCTGCTCGGTTGCAAGTAGCTCTCTTTGAAGGTCACAATATATTTGCCAGGGATAAGATCGCTTTCTGAAAGATCTGTCTTCTCCAAATCAGTGTCGGGGATGACCTCCATTTGCTCCTTATTACAAGAAACAAAAGTAACTAAGAGAAGGATACCAATACCAGCAAAAATGTGTTTAATCTTGAAAAAAAATGTGTTCATGATGATGATTATTTTGTTAAATAATAAATTACAATGTTGTTTAATGGGCATAGATTTCCACTAGGGAAAAACGAGGTTTCCTTAAAGAAAAGCAATAGCCTTACTACCTGAACGCTTTAATTCAAACAGTCAATAATGTCGTAATTCGTAGAAGTTTTGGTTAATTCTTCTTTTAGCAATCGGGTAAGTTCATTTTAGATAAGTGTTCCTAAATGACTTACTTTAAAATTCATATAAAAAAAGTATAAAACCTATACCTAAAATGGAGAAATCTGATGGAAATAGAATTAGAAAAGCCATCGATTAGTTTGCTTGTGAAGTGTTAGCTGTTGGTAGTCAGTTGTTTGTGTTTGGAGAAGGATGCTCAATTATGTTCCCGTTAAACTAATTGCCAACGAATGCTAAACAAAAAAAGAGGCTCACCATTATCTGGCAAGCCCCTCCATTACATTAAAAACAAACAGTCTTTTTGGGGTACAACTGCTTTGGTAATGGGTAATTGGCCGAAGGTAGAAGGTATTTATTCCCTACTTTCTACCAATTACCCTATAAAACTATCTACAAGCTTGAGGATACCATTCTCCATTGAAAGAAGTCCATCCACAAGTTCTTGGAGCAGCTTGTCGAGCGTGAAGTATTCCCGCTACGACTGGAGCCGCCATAGAAGTACCTGTTTTCCAAGTATATCCGTTGTTGATGTTGGTAGAGTAGACACTTGTACCTGTCGCAATGTAATCCACAGGATCCATGTTGTAGTTAGAATAGCTGGAATCAAAGCTACGGTTGCAACGCATTGCTGAAACAGTATAAATGTTGTTGCCGTTCAAGCAAGCAGGCTGGTAGTTCCCTGCATTGTCAGAGCTATTACCTGCAGCGATTGCTACGCGGTTGCCTGCATTAGCAAGTGTTTCTACAGCAGATTTGTAAGAAGAGAATGTACCACACCAGAAAATACCGAAGTAGCCTCCTAAGCTTAAGTTGGTAACATCACCAGATATGTCGTATCGGGCAACGTGGTCAATACCAGCGATGATCGTAGAAGTAGAAGAAGTTGGTCGTGTTGGCCAGCATTGAGAAAATACTTTTACAGGCACCACTCGTGCTCCAGCAGATACACCGACGACACCGAAACCATTGTTTTTGGCTGCTGCAATTCCGGCAACGTGCGTACCGTGTCCATGGCAATCGTTGGCACTGCCACCAACAAAAGAACGAGCATATGTAGGAGAAGTCTGCACATTTAAGTCAGAGTGATCCAAATCGATACCAGAATCAACAATCCATATCCATTTGCTGCTTGGCCCTGATCCTGGACCACCTGCATTGGAGATCGCACAAGTCGTGTACTGTGCTCTATAATCCTGTGGTTTTTCCTTGATTTCCGCTTCTAGTTCTGGCGTCAACTCAACGATACGATCTTGCTCAACAGCTTTTACATTTGGATTGGCTTTTAGTGTTTTGACTTCCTCCGCGGTAAGTTCTGCTGCAAAACCAGATAGCGCCGCAGTGTAGATACGTTCGATCTTCTCTTCGCTAATAAGTTGTTTTTGCGCAAATGCTGTAATCTTGTCAGTAGCCTTTGTTCTAGCTGCTTCAGAGTAGCTGGCTTTAGCATCACGACTTCTGAAAACTGGACTGTTTCTTTTGGACGGTGCTAAATAGGAATCTTTAAAAACAACGATGTATTTTCCAGCGATTACTGTTTCATCAGCAGCTTCGATGGTGTCCACTTCGTCAGGTGTTGGTGTAAACTCATTCTTGTTACAAGAAACTAAGGTCAAACTTACGATAAGGCCTAAAAACAAGGCTAATCTAGTGAAGGTTGAAAAAAATTGCGTACTCATTTTAAATTGATTTTGTGGTTAATTAAATATGAAAAAATAAAATTGTGTTTGTGTATGGCATACTGATACTATACAGGCATTCAGTCTGTTGCGTAATTGTTCTGTATGTTTTTTAATTAACGAGAAACCGTAGGGATTTCGGCTTGCAGTTATCCATGAAAAGGTTAGTGACTGGATAAATTATTTTGTTTGTTATATTCTCTTTATCAATTTTGGGGAAGGTCTGTTACAATCCAGGGATAAAAAATAATTTTTCTATTAGAATAATAATCAAATGCACTGTTTAAGTTGTTGGTAAATAGCAGTTTATTGTGATAAATATTTTTTTAAAAAATACATGACAATAAACTTGGTGAAATAGGTTATCCCGTATTAAATTTTCTTAATTTTGTCTTTGTTAATCTGGATTTTTATGATCCTTAATTTTTATATTACTAATATTTGCCTCCTCTTATGAATAAATTATTTTTCATTCTTATAATAATTAGTCTCTTTCTTGTTTCCTGTACCCAAGACAGCAGCAATTCCGCAACAGCCACCTCCACCACAACAACTAGCAATGGAACAACAGTAGCAAAAGAGGAGCCGGTAAAAAAAATCCAGAAACCAGGCTTACCGGCTAAGGAATTAGCTAAACTAACCCGATTTCAAGATCCTGCAACAAGCAAATACGGCTACAAAAATGAAGAGGGAGCCGTTATTTCTCCTGCTATTTACGATGCAGCGATGTCTTACAGAGAAAGTGACCGGGCAAGAGTGATGAAGGATAAAAAATATGGATTTGTCAACCTTGATGGCAAGGAAGTCATCCCTGTGAAATTCGAAGATGCTAGTATATTTTCCGAAGGCCTCGCCGCCGTAAAAGAAAATGGGAAATGGGGGTACATCGATAAAACAGGAGCCTTTGTCGTCCAACCAAAGTACGACTTTACTCTTCGGTTTACAGAAGGGTTGAGCGCCGTTCAGAACGGTGGAAAATGGGGGTATATCAATGCGCAGGGCGCTGAAGTTATCCCAATAAAATATGACGCCACCGGATATTCGAATGAAGGTCTATGTAATATCCAAAAATCAGGAAAATGGGGATACGTCAACTCCAAAAACAAAATAGTCGTCCCTTTTCAGTACGATAAGGCAGATCCTTTTGGCATGTCTTTAAAAGGGGCAGGTAGAGTAAGAACTGGAAATAAAGCGTTTTATATAAATGCAGAAGGAAATTGTGTTCGAGACTGCCCGAAGTCCTAAATGTTCCCGAAGTTTTGAATTAATAATTCCATAAGAGAAGGAACCTTGACGACGGTTTCGTACAACAACTAGAACTTTCTAATACAAGAATTGGTTTTTACGGAAAAAACATTCTATGTATTTCTCATATAAAGTCCCTTCTTTCCTAGGTAGAACCAACCTTTTGAAAAATAAATTGCTTGATTAGCAAAAAAAAATATTCTTTTTATTGGAAATCCAAGATTGGGTGTTAATTTTGCAGTACCCAACCATACCAACGAATAATCCCTATTCAACCGACTACTGACACAACACTAACAACCCAAATAGATTAGACATTCTGGTTACCAGACATGTTAATACTATATATGGTATTAACCCGTTTTTGGTATAATTTTAGTAAATATATACTATAGGTAACATTATTTTGTCTATAGGTAACACGATATTAAAGACGCAGGCGTGAGGAACCTGTATATTACTGACTGCCCATATTAAAGCTGGAGGACTTTAGGGTAGTCAGTTTTTTATTTTTTGTTCGTTTGTAGGGAGACTCGTTTTGCTACCGCAAAACGGATAGAAGAAGGTAGGGACAAATCCTAAAGGGATGAAACCAAAAGTCCGACTATACCAATCTAACTGCCAACGGTCATCTGCCCTAAACCCTGAAAGAGTGAAATAGCTCAACGACCCCAATAACTTAGTGGTGAAATAACCCAAAAACCAAAAACCTATTCACTATATTTGTGCGAATTCTAAACAACAAATACATTGAAGTACTCCATATCTATAGGTGCAATTGGCCTTTTTTGTTTTCTCCTGTGTCTGAGCTGCACAAATACCAACCAGGCAGAAAATTCCACTACCTCCGATTTGAAAAAGAATAAGGAAACTTCCACAAAAAAAAGTACCCCAACTAAATCTACAAAAACAATCCTGTTTTTTGGAAATAGCCTTACTGCAGGGTATGGGCTTGATCAAGACCAGTCCTTCCCTTCACTAATCCAGGAAAAACTAAACTCAGCAAGCCTGGAATATACCGTGGTCAACGCAGGGCTTAGTGGCGAAACTACAGCAGGCGGTTTGGGTAGGATAGACTGGATGCTTAAAAACAAAGTTGACATATTCGTTCTTGAATTGGGCGCCAATGATGGCCTACGCGGTATCAAAACTACGGCCACCAAAAAGAACCTGCAAGGAATTATCGATAAAGTAAAAGCCAAATATCCGAATTGCGACATCATCATCGCAGGAATGGAAGCACCACCCAATATGGGCGAAAAGTTTACCTCGGACTTTAGAACACTATTCAAAGATCTGGCGAAATCAAACAACATTAGTTTGATTCCTTTTCTTTTGAAGGATGTGGCTGGAGAGGAAAACCTAAACTTGCCTGATGGCATTCACCCAAATGTGGAAGGTCAGAAAATTGTAGCAACTAACGTATGGGAAACACTAAAAGAACTACTGTGAGTAAAAAAGATTCAACCTTGTTTTGGAAAGGGATATTGCATTGTACCTTCGCTTATATTCTGGCAACGGCTGCCGCCATTTTTGCCGGAAGTTTTTTTTCTACTGATCAACTATTACTTCAGGTCGGAGTAGCAGATATAGCGGGGACATTGGTGATTTTCTTATTCAGTTACGTGTATAAAAATTCGAGTTTTTACGATGCTTATTGGAGTGTCGGACCTATTCTTATCGCCTTGTATTTGCTTTATTTGGGTTTGGAAAGTGGGGCCGACTATACGCGGCAGATGGTCGTCACTGCACTGGTCTTATGGTGGGGATTTCGGTTGACGTACAACTGGATGCGTGGTTGGACTGGTCTGGAACACATCGATTGGAGATATGTCGACCTGAAGGAAAAACATGGGAACATGTACTGGTTGGTTAGTTTTTCTGGTATCCATATGTTTCCTACGGCCTTAGTGTTTATGGGATGTTTGCCACTGTTTCATATCCTTACGGAGAATAATTCCAGCTTCAATACAATAGATATTCTCGCAACAATCCTCACTTTTACTGCAATTTTTATTGAAGCCTTGGCAGATCACCAACTGCACCGCTTCGTAACCACCAATACTGAAAAAGGGAAGATTTTTAAAACGGGTATCTGGAAGTATTCTCGCCATCCAAATTACTTTGGAGAAATGACTTTTTGGTGGGGACTTTTCCTTTTCGGAATTGCCGCCAATCCTTCTTATTGGTGGACAATTATCGGACCTCTATCGATCAGTCTACTTTTCGTTTTTATCAGTATTCCAATGATCGACGAACGCTCCATAAGACGCCGCCCCGGTTATGCCGAACACATGAAAAAAGTTTCCGGCTTCTTACCACTTCCCCCTAAACCCTGAAGTGTGTGAAACACCAATAATAGCCACTTGGCCACTAACGAAGAAATACAGCATTCGCCAACAACAGTTTACCACTATACCAAAAACCCCGAAATACAGGAGAATCCGTCATGTAAACCACCGTACCATCCCCAATTTCCTCCACCCCTAGCGCAAGCGAATTGTCAATTTGTGGTTTCAACTTATACCCCACAAATCCACTGACATGACTGCCTTTTCCAAAAGAACCAATATTCCAACCTTTTTCCAACAACTTATAAGTGGTCCGGTTACGTTTCATGATGTGAATGTCCTTGTCATTACCGAAGGCAAGTGGGTGAGTCTCATCAAGCTGAATTCGATAAATACTTCCTGCTAAATCTCCGCTGATCTGCTTGCGTTCTTTGTCCGAATATTTTTGTTGCCCAGGTTGTTGTTTCCCGAGCGTTGGACTAGATTTTTTAGTATTAAGGGAGGTTTGTTTTTCATTGGCAAATAGTTTCAAGGCTGACTCTATGGCAATAACTTGGCCTCCTTGCTCCACAAAGGTGTAAATCTTGTCAATGGTCTCCGAGCTTTTGTAGGAACCTGCCGCCAACAAAATGACATCGTAGATTCCTAGGTTCGAATGCCCAATTCGATCTACATCAATAACAGACGTCGGATACTTCAATTCCTGATCAAAGAAATACCACAATTCACCAAAAGAATAGGGATCTACTCCACGTCCTCTGATAAGTGCTACCCTTGGACTGGATACCAACTCAAAATTACTAGAACCAAGACCAACTGAGGGTTTGTTTCCTGGGGTGATTGGAGTCAATTCTATGTGGAAGTCTTGGGCAAGTTTATTCAAGATGTTTTCTAGCTGATGGCCAATTCCCTTATTGTTAGTTCTTGTGATGAGCAAGGATCCACGGTTGAATTGCTGCCCATTTACATCAAGCGGTTTTAGGGATCTTCGGACTTTAATGTCTTCTTGTAAAACTGCAGATAAAAATTTGGCACTCTCAAAATCCTGCCAATTCACCAGATAAGCAATAGTAGAAGGTAATTTGTCTGAGTTGTTTACTGGAGTTGCGGTATCTACATATGCTTTTCCAGAAATGGCATCATTACAAGCAAATGCATTTACTTCGTACGCATAAGGCAGTGCCCATGCAGTAAGATCATACGTCACCGAATCCTCAAGCATTGACCTTGGTTCCATCAATACCTTTAGCAATCTGCTTTGTGGTTGGTTAGAAGGGAGGATAAAATCGCCTGCCTCTAGCTCAAAACCAGACTCTTTATTCTGTAAATACTGAAATCCTTTATGGGTAGACCGATTGGTTGCTACCTGAACGTTGATCTGCTGGCGTTGAAGTACTTCAATTAAGGCTTTCGCATTTCCGGGATTGTCCTTTCGTTTTATGACATAACTTTTATAAGGACCTCGAGGTTTATTTACCGCGTCAGAGAAATAATTTTTAAACTCGGAAATTAATTGCGCTTTAAACTTGTGAGCGGTTTCGATAGTCGCTAGTCCTGTAGTAAAATGATGGGAAATTCTTTCCTTAAGGGTAAGCGTGTCTCCTAGTGCATTTAGGACGGCTGTACCTGCATTTTTTGACCCGCCCTGTTCATAGGTAAACCCCATAGAACCTTGGAAAATAGGCCAAGTATCTCCATAACTCGGATAAAAAAGATCAAAGATTTCATTCGAATAGTACAGCCAGCCATTTTGATCAAAATAGTGCGCATTATTATCCCCAACATGCACCTGGAAGTCTCGCTGCCAGTCTGTAATTTCTTCATGGAATGGTTTGGCTGCTGGGGCGAAAAAATAAGGTGATTCAATACCCATCTCATGAAAATCCACGTGTACCTGAGGCATCCATTGATGATAAAGTTTAGCGCGATGCTGACTTTCTATTTGTGTTTGCCAGGCCCAATCTCTGTTCAAATCAAACAGGTAATGGTTGGTTCTTCCCCCTGGCCATGGTGGTTGATGTTCTGCAGACTGGATATCGGTATTCTCCAGTTGATTCGCCGTACTATTGAACCAATTGACGTATCGAGCTCTGCCATCAGGATTAAGGCAAGGGTCTAGTATAACTACTACATCTTCCAACCACTTTTGAGCATCCGGGGAAGTCAGTAAATGGTAAACAGTTTTTAGCGCTGCTTCTGTTGAAACCGCTTCGTCACCATGAATGTTATAACTCAGCCAAACGATTGGTATTTCCTTTGCCGTTGATTTTCCCTCAAGCATTTGGGCATATCGAAGGTTGTTCAATCGGATTTGTTCCAGATTGGCAATGTTTTCTTTACTGGAAATGGCACATGCTATTAATGGTCGGTGTTCATAAGATTTTCCATAGGAAAATAAGGTCAGATTGGTGGATTGAGCATCCAGGTATTCAAAATAGTCAATGACTTGATGATGAGGAGTAAAGCCCGTACCCAACTCAAAACCTAGAAACTGATCAGGGGTTTGAATTGATTGGCCTATGGAAAAATAGCTAAAACAAAGAGATAGGAGAAAAATGGAAATTCGGTTCATAAACAAGATTTGAAACGTTCAAGCATCAACCAAGTTACTCAACTTTGCGAATGATAAATAACATATGATGATATTTATTGTCGACCGAAGACCGAAATCTATACTGTGTTCTTATTACATCATTAATTTAATTCATCCCAAAATACTTCTTAAATTTAGCGAAGCTTTTCAACGTTATCGGTTGCGGATAATTCAACAAATAGCGAATTGGGGAATGAAATATTTCTAACTTGATACGAATAATGAGTTAACAAAGAATTATGCAAGCACTTTTTGATTATTTCGAACAATTTAAAGTCCTTTCAGAGACGGAGAAGCAAGCAATAACTGCGACTTGTTCAATTAAGCGGGTGGAAAAGCAGGAAATGGTAGAAACCTCTGGAAGCACTTCAAATACGATCTATTTTCTTGAAAAAGGGATTGCAAGAATCTATTATTACAAAGACGGAAAAGATATCACTGAGTATTTTGCACTTTCTGGAAATCTAGTAGCGAGAGTTCAAAGCTTGTTTACGCAAAAACCTTCTCCTAAAGCTATTCAAATGTTAGAAGCAGGAGAATTAATAGCAATCAATGCGACCCAATTTTTTCAACTTTTTGACACCTATCCTGGCATCGAGCGATTGTTTAGATTGATGCTGGAAGCCTCGTATTTGGAGTCAGTAGAAAGGATTGAAAGTATTCAATTTCATTCAGCAAAAGAACGATATGAAACCTTGCTAAAGGAGATGGAAATTATTCAAAAAGTCCCGCTGAAATATATTGCTTCCTATTTGGGCATTACTCAAGTTTCTTTGAGCAGGATTCGGGCAAATTACCTCCCAAATGATACCCAAATCTCCTAATCTAGCTCGCAAAATAGTTGTCCACTTTTCAAGTACCAACTCATTATTTATCATTTGTTAAAGGAATAGTCTGTTCAATGATAGACATTTGTGTATTTATAGTTTTAAATAGACTAAAATGACAACGATTAAAGAACATGTACACCCTCAACAGTTAATTTTTGCTGGAATGCTATTATTTTTATTTGGTCTGTTAAATGGAATGGCAATTCCTTCTTTTACCAATCCCAAATTAGGATTGTCGGCACATCTTTCTGCGCTGCAACATGGTTTAGTATTAATTGTATTTGGATTGATATGGAACCGATTGCAACTTTCAGAAAAAGGGTTGACCTGGTGCTTTCGATTTAGTGTTTTTAGTATGTACATTATCTGGATAGCATTAGTACTAGGAGCAGCGTGGGGTACGATTTCTGGGACGCCAATGGCAGGAGCAGGTTTTGGCACCACTCAAGGAAAAGAGACCACGGTTTTTGTGTTATTAAATGCAGGGTCAATAGCCATTGTCATTGCCACCCTTCAGATTTTATATGGGTTAGCAAAAAAGCGCTAATTCCAATAAAAAGAGAACCTAACAGACATTTCTGCTAGTGTTCCCTTTTTAAACATGAACTTAATTTTTTGAATGCCTTTCAATTTTCTACTCAAAAAAATTGTTTCCCTCGATAAGCCTAAAAGGCTATAAGTCAGTGCGAATACTTCTAAAAAAAACAGACATTCATCCCCGTTGGCTTAGAATTAAGTTACTAGGACGCGACTCCTAATGGTGGATATTCAATACACCATGTTTTGTTTGAATAAGCAATTTTTAATGGCTTATTCTGTGGTGCGAGTACTTTCCAAACAGCGTTGATTGCTGCGCATTTGATTAATTCAATATTCGTTTCCTGCTCTGCTCCGTTTAAATTGATGAGCCGAACGACTAAATTATTGATCAATCCTTTGTTTACAGACATTTCTGCTGCTTCAATTATTCCTTCCAAAGCAGCCATTATCCAAGAAGATGGAATATTGTCAAACTCCGTCTCCATAAATGTATTGCTGCATGCGGTGTAACCAGTGTTCAACTTGATTTCTACACATACATAAGCATAATGGATTTTATCTTCTTTTAATTCATGAAATCGGTGTTCACTTATCATAAGATTCATTTATTTGGTTATTTCTGTATACGCGGATTATTCAAATTTGTTTCTTTTCTCTATTAAAATAAGACTAATTTATCGTTGGTTAATGTTAATTACTTGACTATCAGTACTATTCAATGTGGATAACTTGTGGGGAAAAATGAAACATTATTTTTTGTTTGATTGCCACACACCAAAAATATAGCCTGCTGCATCTCTAAAATCAAACACGCTAAGGGAGTCTTTTAATTTTTGAATACCGGTTTTTATAAAATGATAGACCTTCCCTTTCCAACTTGACATGATTGTCTTTTGTTAACCAATTCAACATTTAGATTGATATGAGAAATTTAAAATTTATTTCTGTAGCAGTTCTGCTAATAACCTTAATCGGGCTGTCTGCTTTCACCGATAACACCCCCAAAAAAATGATGACTAACTTTCTTCAACAGCTTTTGGAAAAACTAGATCACTACAATGAAGTTTTGCCAGAAGATCGAGTTTATGTCCACTTCGATAAACCGATGTACAAACCAGGAGAAACTATCTGGTTTAGTGCCTATATTAGAAATGGAAAAGATTATAAACCGTCCGAACAATCGGATATAGTTCGGGTAGATTTGATAAACCCTAAAGGCGGCATAGAAAAGTCGCTTAATCTGATCGCAAAGGAGGGCGTCGCTGTAGGCGATTTTGAGATCGGAGAGGAAGCTCTGGGAGGCATGTACTCCGTCAAAGCCTGGTCAGAATGGCAAAACAACGATATACAACCCGCCCACTTCGTCAAAGAAATCCAAGTTCAACAAATCGTCCTCCCAAGACTGAAAATGAAACTCGATTTCCAAAAAGAAGCATACGGCAATAAGGACATGGTGAAAGCCGACCTTTCCCTAAATACCAACAGCAATCAGCCCCTTGCCAATCAAACCTTTAGTTATGTAGCAAACCTAAATGGCCAAAAATTAGTCACCGCAACCAGCACCACTGACCAATCAGGTAACGCAGTCCTCAGTTTCGAACTCCCTGATCAGCTAAAAACTAATGATGGCTTGCTCAATGTAATGATCGACTATCAGGGGATGGCAGAGTCCATTTCCCGTTCCATACCCATCATTCTCAATAAAATAGAATTGGCATTTTTCCCAGAAGGAGGAGATTTGGTAGAAGGACTGACCTCAAACGTAGCCTTCAAAGCATTAAATGAATTTAATAAACCAGCGGATATCGAGGGCGTAGTTATTAATGATCTAGGCATAGAAGTCAAAAATTTCTCTAGTTTTCATCATGGAATGGGCGCCTTCGAATTGACTCCTCAAAAAGGACAAACTTATAAAGTTCGAATTTCAAAACCTGCTGGAATCACACAGTTGTTCGACTTGCCAGAAGCACTTAGAAAGGGCTACGGTGTAGAAGTGAGCAATCAAACCACCGACAATTTAGTATTAACACTAAAAGCCACCCAACAGGAAGAACTGGCAGTAGTGGTCAATGTACGCGGAGAAAACTATTTCTCTAAAACCATCGATTGCAAAGGGTTTGATACAAAAGTAAACGTTCCTCTAAAAGATTTACCAATTGGAGTTGCTCAGATTTCTCTATTTGACAGCAAGGGAATCCCTAGAGCTGAACGCCTCACTTTTGTCAACAAAGACAGACAACTAAAGGTCAATATCAAAACAGATAAGGAGCGTTATCTTCCTAGAGAAAAAGTGAAAATGACGATAGAAACGAGCGATGAGCGAGGGATCCCAATGCCTGCTAACTTATCTGTTGCCGTAGCCGACGATCAGTTGCTTGCGTTTGCAGACAACAAGTCCAGCAACATTTTATCTTGGCTTCTAATGGAATCTGATATAAAGGAGGAAATCCACGAGCCAAATTTTTACTTCGATGAAAAAGAACCTAAAGCAACTGCTGCACTTGACTATCTGCTAATGACCGCAGGATGGAGACGATATACCTGGAAAGAAATCGATGCAGGAAAACCAGTAGCAAACATCCAAGGCGAAAGAGCCGAAATCAATGGTCTCGTAGTAGACAAGGACGATCAACCAATAAAAAATGCAGAAGTCACCATAGAAGGAACAAACGTCAAGCAAATGACTGACTCCAATGGAAATTTTGCACTCCAAAACATCGAACTGTATGAAACCAAACGATTAATCATCAAAGATCCAAGCGGGAAAGTTATCTCCAGGAGATGGATCAATAAGTTCGAGCCAAACTTAGAAATCAAAGATGTACCAGCAAAGGGTATAGTGATTGCTGAGGACGGAGAGCCACTATTTGGCGCAAATGTTCAAATTGTTGGTACTCAATCCGGTGTAGTAACAGACATGGATGGAGTATTTGAATTCGAACAAGACCTAATAGGGGAAGAAACGGAGTTGGTGGTAAGTTATGTTGGATATCGCAGCAAATCCATCGATGTTCGCCAGGCAAAGAAAGATAAAAACGGACTTATAAAAGTCGAAATGGACGAAAGCAACCAAATGCTTATGGAGGTAGTGGCCATGGCTGAAGAAAGAAGGCCTGCACGATTAGGCAAAGCAGCTAGACAAAGAGACAATCGAGTGGATTTCAATGCACAAGCACTAGATGTGCCTATGGAAGAACCTCAAGAAGTGTTTGCTCCAGAAGAAATGATTCCTGCAGATGTAAAAGAAGCACCAAAACCTATGGCTGCCAAACCTGTTATTGCCCTAGACAAAAACGTTAAAAATGAAAAAGCTAAAATTGCACAGAATGTCGCAGCATCGGAAGTCGAAGATCAACTCTTTCTAGATGAAGAAGAAATTGCCTTTGGTTGGAGATTTGAAGTAGACATGATAATTATAGATGACATGGAAGACAATAAAAAAGGACCCAGCGAGCCAATAATTGTCTACTACCGTGCAAAAGAGTTTGCCATGCCCAAATACGAATTACCAAAACAGCCTCAAGTACGATCAGACTTCCGATCAACGCTTTACTGGAATGGCAATGTCACCATCGGCAGAAACGGAAAAACAGTCCTCGAATTCTACAACTCAGATGCAGTGAGTTCCTTCAATATTACCGCAGAAGGCATCGCCACAGACGGTTCTATCGGACGACAGGAGAAAAAGTTCTTTACGCAGTTACCCTTCTCCATTTCTTCCAAGATCCCAGTAGAAGTGGTAACAGGAGACAAATTGTCTTTACCAGTTACTTTCGTGAATAATACCGCTAGATCACTAAGCGGCAATCTCAAATTTGAATTGCCAGAAGGACTAAAACTAGAAGGCAAATTGCCGGCTAATATCTTGCTTGACGCGAATTCGTCCACCACAAAATTTCTAAATTTTCTAGTCACTCAACAAGTAGAAAAAGCAAAATTTGCCGTACAATTCAACAGCAGTGGGTTTTCAGATGCCATTGAGCAGGAAATTACCATGGTGAATAAAGGATATCCAGCTTCTTTTTCCTTTTCAGGAACAAAATTGGACGAAACGTTTTCAGTAAACATCGCAGAACCATTGAAAGGAACAATGGAAGGCAAATTGACCGCCTACGCATCTACCATCAATCAGTTGATGTCTGGTTTGGAGTCCATGCTTAGAGAACCACACGGTTGTTTCGAGCAAACGTCTTCTAGTACCTATCCAAACATTCTTGTATTAAAATACATGGAAGAAACCGATCAAGTAAAACCAGAGGTCGCCAAACGAGCAATGGATTTGATAAAAAGAGGCTACAGCAAATTGACTTCCTTCGAATCGGCAAGTGGTGGATTCGAATGGTTTGGTGGCGATCCGGGCCATGAAGGGTTGACGGCTTACGGATTGATGGAGTTTGTAGACATGAAATCAGTCTATGATGGCGTTGACGACAAAATGATCAAACGCACCACAGAATGGTTGCTCAAACGAAAAGACGGCAAAGGAGAGTTCCAACGCAATCCTAGAGCGCTGCACGAATTTGGCTTAGCTGACAATGCAACATTGAGCGCCTACATCACCTGGGCCCTCACCGAAGCAAACATCAAAGGATTGGAGAAGGAAGCCGAAGCGGCTTACCAAACCGCCCTCAAAACAAAAAATCCTTATCAATTAGGCCTGGCAGCAAATATCATGTTGAACTATAAAGATTCGAAAAGAGCCGCTAAAGCGCTAGAAGAGTTACTAAGTATTCAACTGGAAAATGGCAGCTGGAATCAGCAGGATAAAGACAAGTCTGGCCCTGGTTCTGGCGGACAAGGCTTGCGGGTAGAAACGGCAGCATTAGCGCTAAGCGCCTTGTTAAAACAAGATAATCCTCACTACGCCAGTGTGAAAACAGTAGCAGAGTTTATCCTTAGTTCCAGAAATGGACATGGCGGATTTGGCAATACCAATAGCACCGTATTAGCGTTACGTTCCTTGATCGAATATGCTAAATTCTCCAAGCAAACCAACGAAGACGGCACGCTAGAGTTGTATGTGGATGGCAAAAAAGTGTCTTCCAGAAACTACAAGAAAGGGGTCCAGGAACCTATTGTACTCGATGACATTACCCCCCACTTAAAAGCTGGGAAACACAAGATTCAGGTGAAATACAAAGGAGCCAAAACGGCAATGCCTTACTCGGCAGTGATTACCTGGAGGACGGCTTTACCGAATACTTCAGCGGATTGTCCGATTGCTCTTAGTACCAAACTAGGTGGCAAAACCGCGAAAGTAGGGGAGACGGTTCGACTTACGACGGAGTTGGTTAATACGACTACTGATGGCCAGCCGATGACACTCGCTATTGTAGGAATTCCAGCAGGACTGACGGCGCAACCTTGGCAATTGAAAGAGTTGCTAGACAAAAAGACGGTTGACTTTTATGAGACGAAGGGCAATCGGGTAGTATTTTACTATCGGCAAATGGCACCTTCTGAAAAGAAGACGATCCACCTTGATTTGAAGGCGGAAGTCCCTGGTACGTTTGATGCACCGGCTTCGACTGCTTATTTGTATTACACGGCTGAAAACAAGTACTGGACGTCTGTGGATCAGATTACGGTTAGGCAATAGAATTTTGTAGAGAGTAGAGGGAGAGAATACGGAAATTCCTACCAAGGAGTTGTCTGATGGTATTTACTTTGTGCGTGTGCAATCTGGTAGCTCCTTTGGTGTAGTCCAGGGCTCTGTGCTGCATTGATGA
>CALLWB010000043.1 GCA_938016265.1 uncultured Saprospiraceae bacterium | reverse complement strand
AACAACCAGTCATATAGAACCCAACATGGCAAAAATTGAGATTTCACCATCTTGTAAAGCTTTGCATTGTTTAATAATGTCATTTCTTATTTGTTTTAAATTTATAATAATGCATTTGGTCCTGTTGTACCTTCTTTTGTCTAGCTTTTTTCAGGCCGCCAGTCACCTAACTTGTGCCAACAGTTCCTTATTTAAACAAGTCATCTCTAACTAACAAGTTGCTGATTACTCTCAGTTACTTTACTCCATAAAAGAACCTTCTTCTCCTCAAAGTCGTCATTTCTTTATAACGATATTTTAATATCTTTAACAAATAGAATTAAAGGTTCATTGAATCCATATACAATAGATAGGACGATCAGCTCCTGTACAAGATAGGAACTGCAGCATCTAGGAAATGTTATGCTTCGTTAAAACCAACGATTCACCAAGGATATAATTCTTTAGCCATTTACCTACTACTAACCAAAAGTCACAATATGAGATCACTAAAACTATTTGTTATTTGCATGCTTATACTGCCAATAATTGCTAGTGCCCAAAAAAGAAAAGCAAAGTCTATAGAACCGATTATAAAACTAACAGACTCTTTATTTCATGGTTTAAAATGGCGCAACATTGGTCCGTTTAGAGGAGGAAGAAGTGTTGCATCTACTGGCGTAATCGGGCAACCACACACCTACTATATGGGTTCCACGGGTGGAGGTGTTTTCAAAACTACGGATGATGGTATTTCCTGGAAAAACGTATCTGATGCGTTTTTTAAAACAGGCTCTGTTGGTGCTATTGCAGTGTCCGAGAGCGATGCTAATATTGTAGTAGTTGGTATGGGAGAACATGCCGCTAGAGGGGTCATGACTTCTATGGGTGATGGCGTTTACAAATCTATGGACGCAGGAAAAACTTGGACACATTTGGGCTTAGAAAAAACGCGTCATATTTCGGATGTTGTTATCCATCCGACGAATCCTGATGTAATCTATGTTGCTGCGCAAGGAGCTCAATATGCCCCCTCAAGCGATAGAGGAATCTATCGAACCATTGACGGCGGAAAAACTTGGAAAAAAATAGTCTCTGTAAATGCGACTACTGGAGCTTCTTCTTTGTCTATGGATATGACGAATCCTCGTATTTTATATGCTTCCATGTGGCAACATCGTCGTTACCCATGGATTATGGAATCTGGTGGTGAAAATTCTGGGTTGTATAAATCTGTTGATAGTGGAGATACCTGGAATAAAATGCAAACAGGATTGCCTGCGGCTTTCGGGAAATCAGGTATTTCTGTTTCTAGAGCGAATCCTGAACGCGTGTTTGCGGTCATAGAAGCAGAAGGTGAAAAAGGAGGCGTATATCGTTCGGATGATGCCGGTAAAACCTGGAAACAAGTAAATAGCAATCGCGTTAATATTGCACGATCTTGGTATTATATGGAGATTTTTGCCGATCCTCAAAACGAGAATGTAGTCTACGTTCTTAATGCGCCAGTAATGAAATCTATTGATGGTGGTAAAAGTTTTTCCAATATTCCAGTTCCTCATGGCGACAATCATCATTTATGGATCAATCCATTTGACAATAAGAATCTTATCAACTCTAACGACGGAGGTGCTAATATTTCTTTTAATGGTGGGAAAAGTTGGAGTACACAAAAGAATCAACCTACTTCTCAATTCTATCGAGTTATAACTGATAATTTAGTCCCTTATAATGTGTACGGAGGTCAACAAGACAACTCTGCAATTGCCATTGCCAGTCGCACAACTGATGGTGGCATAGGTTGGAAAGATTGGTATTCTGTTGCAGGTGGTGAAAGTGCTTTTATTGCTTTTGATCCTGATGACCCGGAAACAGTGTACGGTGGCACTTATCAAGGCAATATTAGTAAATGGACAAAAACATCTAGGGAACAAAAATCAATTAAAGAATATCCAGAACTTGGGCTAAGTATTGCTCCAAAGGACGCTAAATATCGCTACAATTGGAACGCTCCTATTATAAGCTCTCCTCACAACAGAACTACAATATATCATGCCGGCAATGTCGTTTTTAAAACGACGGATGGCGGAACCAATTGGACTACCGTAAGTCCAGATCTCACTAAAAATGAAACTGAGAAACATGGTCCTGGCGGAGGTCCTTACACCAATGAGGCTGCAGGCGGAGAAAATTACAACACGCTGACTGCTTTAGTAGAATCGCAGCATGAAGAAGGAGTTTTGTATGCAGGTTCTGATGATGGTTTGTTGCATATTACAAAAGACGGTGGGACAAATTGGGAGAATATAACACCAAAAGGTATTGATGATGGTATTATAAATAGTATAGATATTTCTCAACATGATCCTGGAACGGCTTATGTTGTAATAATGCGCTATAAGTCTATGGACTTAAATTCATATGTTTTTAAAACAACAAACTATGGCCAATCATGGACAAAAATTGTAAAAGGTTTGGACGACCCAAATGGATTTGCAAGAGTCGTTAGAGCAGATAAAAAACGAAAGGGCTTGCTCTATGCAGGTACAGAAACAGGTCTGTATGTTTCTACTGACGATGGTGCGATTTGGCAATCATTAAAATTGAATTTACCGGTAGTCCCTATTAACGATTTAATCATTCAAGATAATGATTTGGTCGCTGCAACATCGGGACGTGGGTTCTGGATTTTAGATGATTTAGGCGTTCTTCAAAATAGGTCTGCTACGCATAAATCTATTGAGCTTTTCAAACCCAAACCCTCCTATCGAATTTTTGGTGGTACATCTAAAGCGTTGGGCCAAGGGCAAAACCCAAAAAGTGGGGTTACATTCGATTACTATTTGGATAATGAGGCAGATACTCTGGATTTAAAATTGGAAGTTTTACAAAACGAAAAGATTATTAGAACCTACACTAATAAAAAGCCCAAAGATTTTAAAACCTGGCCAGGCGGGCCAGCGAAACCAGAAGTGTTGCCTTCAAAAAAAGGATTCAATCGTTTTACTTGGGATTTTGATCGGGAAGCATTGCCAGCGGTAAATAAAGTTTTTGTTTTTGGCGGACTTTCTGGCTCTAGTGTTGCTCCAGGAAATTTTTCATTGCGATTAACATTAGAAGACGATACTTCAGAAACAGATATAGTGATTCTGCCGAATCCGGCAGTTAAATCGTCTTCGCAAGATTTTGTCGAGCAACAAGAAATGCTGGTTACTATTGAAAACACAATTAGAGAGATGCATGAATCAGTAAACCAAATGCGCTCAGCTAAAGCACAGCTAGAAACTTATGCCAAGCTTTTAAAAAATCATGAGCCTGCAAAAGCGTTGATAGAAAAGGGAGACCGTTTAACAAAGCGCATTAATAATTGGGAAGAAAATTTAATACAATCCAAGCAAAAAACCTTTCAAGATGTTATTAATTTTAACAACAAACTCAATGCACAGCTTATTCAATTGAAAAGCTATGTAGACCAAGCAGACCCTAAAGTTACGAAGGGAGCTAAAGAGCGTTTTGAGGATTTGATGAAAGACTGGCAGGTGTATAAAAATGAACATAAAGCTATTGTAAAAACTGAAATGAGTGCCTATAATGAATTGTACAAATCGTTAAATATACCTGCACTTATTATTAGAGACCAAAAATAATATTACATGGACGGTCATCCGTTTTAATCGAGCGCACGACGCATAGATAGGACGTTAGTA
>CALLWB010000042.1 GCA_938016265.1 uncultured Saprospiraceae bacterium | reverse complement strand
AGAACAAAAGGTTCGTTTATACTTACGTTAATAATTTCGTTGCAGCCATTTGTGTCAGTGATGGTCGCCGTGTGATTTCCTGCATTTAGATTGGTGGCGGTGCTAGTTGTTTCTCCATTATCCCAAAGGAAAAAATAGGGTATCGTTCCTCCAGAAGAACTAATCGTAGCCGAACCATCAGAAGCTCCAAAGCAAGAAATGGTCGTTGGATTTTGAATAGTGCTACTTAGTAATGCCGGCTCAAAAACCTGCCCGTTCCCAGCAATCAAACACCCATTGTCATCTGTCGCCGTAAAAGCATAAATGCCAGCCGCCAAATTGCTAATCATCGCATCCGTCTCTCCATTATCCCAAACAAACAAATAAGGAGTTGTCCCTCCAGAAATGTTGACCACAATACTTCCATCCTGCCCCGAAAAACACGAAACAGAGTTGATTGAAATACTAGTTATTCCAATTGGTGTTGGTTGGCTAACCGTTCCGATAATTACTAATTGGCAACTATTGGCATCGGTGATTGTTGCTTGATGAATTCCTCCATTCAGACTGGTTGCCAGAGCAATAGTTTCTCCGTTGTCCCATTGGTAAGAATAGGGTGGGATCCCCCCTGAGGTAGATAATAACCCTTGTCCATCTGATAAACCTCCACAAGTCACCGAAGTAATTTGCGAGAAGCTTCCCACAAGTTCATTTGGTTGATTGATGTTGGTGGAGAAGGTATTGTTGCATCCGTTTGCGTCTGTCACCGTTACTTGATAGGTGCCTGCTGCTAGGGCGGTTGCTGTATTGTTGGTTGCGCCATTGCTCCATAAGAAACTGTAGGGTGATGAACCACCTGCCACTCCAATTTCAATACTACCGTCTGCCGACCCAAAGCACGTTGACGAATCTGAATCAATCAGGCTAACACCAAGTATCGGTGGATCGGAAAGTGTAATGGCTGATGTCGCCAAACACCCATTGCTATCTGTAATAGTAATGGAAATTATTCCTGAAGACAATCCTGTAGTTATCGAAGTAGTACCCCCATTTTCCCAAAGGAAATTATAGGGTGGAATACCACCGGATAAAGCAGAAATAGCTGTCCCATCGGACGATCCATTGCAAGAAGGGTTGGTAGATGATGAAATTGATGCTTCTAATAAGATAGGCTCTCCCAAAACCTGGGACCCTGATATGGTACATCCTGTGTTGTCGGTAACCGTAACTTGATAGGTACCAGAATTGAGATTGGGGATACTACCGGTAGTCTCCAAATTATTCCAAACAAAAGAATAGGGAGGATTCCCACCAGATGGGTTGGCAGTAAGTGTTCCATCACTGCCACCTGAACAAAGAATTGGATCCACAAGGTTTACAGATAAGCTGAGCGGAGTAGATTCACCGATAAACGTAGTAGCAGTTTGACTACAGTTGTTTGTATCCGTGACGGTTAAACTATATTGTCCTGTTGGAAGGGCAGACGCATTTCCTGCAACAAGGGGCGAATCCCAAGTATAAGAATAAGGGGCTGTGCCACCGGAGACTGTTGTTTGTATTGTTCCGGTAGAGTCCCCAAAACAAAGCACATCTGTTGTCAATAAATTAATGCCGATGACCGAATTTTGTCCCATTATTAAGGAGGTGGAAAAATTACAACCATTATTATCAGAAACAGTAAGTTGGTAATTTCCAGCTGTCAAACCTGTCGGGTTGTTAAGCGTGGCGCCAGTATTCCACAGAAAACTGTAAGGAGGTGTGCCTCCAGAAGTAGTCACCTGGATAGAACCATCGCTGCCCCCAAAACAAATTACCGGATTGAGGTTGGTTTGGACATCAATCCCAGGAAGTGCAGTAGCACTAAATGTGCCGATACACCCAATGGCATCCGTCACCGTAAGTAAATTTAATCCAGGACAAAGCCCAGTATTAGAAGCTGCGGTGGTGCCATTATCCCATTGATATTCGTAGGGTGGAATACCTCCGCTGATACTCGCAGAGAGCGTTGAGCTACAAGGGCCACTGCATGCAGGAAGCACATCAATATTTGCCATTAAAGGAGATGCCCATTCAAAAATAAGAGGATCCGAGATACCCTCACAACCGGAGGTCGTATTCGTTACTGAAAGGGTATAAACTCCAGGGTTAGAAACTTGAATGAAATCAAAAATTCCTCCTTGGACTTGCACCCCATTAAAATACCATTGATAAAGTACTTGTTGATTGACGGTAGAATTGATAGTAATCGTATCGCCTATACAGAAATAGGTCGTATCCATTGGCGAAATAGATACAGTGGGGTTAGGCACTTCAAACAGACTTACTGGTTGGGTGGTCACTGTATCGCAACTATTTTCAATGTACACCGTGTATACTCCCTCCACATTAGTAAGGTACGTAGGAGAATTAGCACCTAAAATTGGATTTGCATTGAGGTACCATTGATAATAAAAACTTGGATCGGAAGGGAAAGTGGTGAATTGTACATTCGGATTCAAGCTGCCCTGGCAACTGTATACATTTTGTGAAGGAAGAATAGTGGCTCCTGTCAAGGTCGTCTGTCCCTCCACAATGTTTGAACAAAGGGATTGACAACCAGAAAGGGTATCCTCGACAAATACATAATAATTTCCTGGATTATTTACTATTAGAGAAGGGCCAGATTGCCCGGTGATATAGAAGTTAGAATTTGTAGAGCAACTCCCATTTCCATTTGGGTTATTGTACCAATGATAAATGTAGTTAGGATTTGCATCGGGGGGAGTCGCATTAAGCGTAAAAGGTACACAGAGCGGCCCTATTGGGTCTAGGACAGGTGGGTCAGGTTCTGCCACCACAGTAACGGTATCAAAAAATGAACCACAGGCATTATGTATTTCGAGGGCGTATTCTCCTGGCATTGAAGCCGTTTGGAAGGTGGAGGTGCCAGATAGTTGCGTACCATTGAAGTACCAATTTAAGCTATCTGCAGTGCACCCTCCATATGGGGTGGCTCTTAATATTGTTGGGGCACACAATCCACCTAATCCTGTTATCTCTACCTCTATGGAATCGTGCAACCTAACATCTGAAGGAGAAAATGAACTTTGACAACCATTGCTAGTGTGAATTCTGGTTCGAATACATCCTGGATTGATAGGAGCATAGAGCACTAGAGAAGAGTCCGTACTTGTAAAAGTACCATTGGGTGTATAGAATGATATTTGTGAGCTATCTGCGGCTTGAGGGTGTGTCACCGTTAGCACAAGGCTATCCAAACCAACAAGGCAAATTGGACTAACAGTAGGCGCAATAACGGTAGGCGGTGCCGTATTTTCTATCAGTAATTCTATAGGAGGTGAAACAACACTGCACCCTCCGATATTCAATTCTACAGTATAAGTCCCTGGCTGATTGGTGTAAATATAATTTGTATTTGTATTGGGGACCGGGACGCCATCTCTGTACCAGATAAAAGTAGCGCCAGAGGTTGTCCCATTAGGTGGAATCACACAAGATTCACAGCCAGACATAGGAATGTGGGCGTACAATTGATCATAGCCACAAGAAAAAATCGTATCTATTGGACTACAATTGCTTCCAGAATTTCCACCAGAACTATTGATGAAAATACTATCTACCGTTACGACTTGTTTAGTAAATGAATAGACACTACAACCAGTAAAACTATTGCGGACGCCAACTCGGTAGCAACCTTCTTCTGTTATCGTGTAGTTTTGCCCTGTTCCACCAGGTAAGTCTATGAAATTTTGTTGCCATTGGAATTCTGCTCCACAAAATCCATAGGTACTTAACGGAAAGCTAATCGATTGTCCAGGGCAAACAAATTCTATATCATAGCCTTGAATAATTTCAGAATAATGGGGTAACTCATCTGGATCAAAACTTCCAAAAGGACAACGAGGCCGGACCTGTGTGATGACGTCTAGAAGCGACAATGAAGCGACATTGCAGCCATTTCCATTATTTACTTCTACTGTATAATCATCTGGAGTACTCCCAGGTCCATAAGGAAGGTGGGTGTCTGATGTAGCTGAATTTATAGAATTTCCATCTCTGTACCATTGATAATTTGAATAACCAGGAGGCGCTATTAACATTAAGTTGCAACTGTCTTCAGAGAAGTAATTGTCTCTGAGGTCATCGTATTGACTACACCAAAAATTATCATAAAAAATACCGCCTTCCGTGCTGTGGATAATAATTGGTGTGGAGGGACAAGCATATTCAAATTCGCCAAAGAATGCCTTCCAATTTCCCTGAAAAGATGGGATGTTTTGATAAGCGCCAATGGAGGTCGGGAGATCATTACTACTTGTTTTTCCAACAATCCGAATATACTGATTGTTGTACAAGGCGATAGAATTAGGCGCTTCCCTTAGAAAACCACCATAGAATGAACTCCATTCCTGATTTCCACCAGGTGTAAATTTGAAAATAAACCCATCCGTCTCGCAATTGATAATATTATACGTTTGTTGAACAGTATGCAGATAAGGGAAATCATCGCTTCCAGTGGTCCCCGTAACATAGATGGCGTTGGTATTGTCGGTTGTTACTCCTCTGGCAATTTCGTTGCGCTGTCCACCGAGGTAGGTGCACCATAGAAGTTGGCCAGCATTGCTGATTTTGCTGACGAATGCTTCTTGTCCTCCTTGATAAAAGGTCTGAAATGCATTGACAATCGGGAAGTTGGTCGTGCTATAGGTTAAGCCTGTTAGAATGACATCGTCATTGTTGTCTATGGTCATGTCGTAGACTTCATCATCAAAGCTTCCTCCTAGGAATGATCCCCATTCTAGTTGGGTTAGGTCATTTGAAAATCGGAGCAGGAACGTTTCTCTTCCTCCGGAAGTCCCTAGTTGGAAACCAGGTAAGGACAGGCCAGTTGAATTGGTACTTCCTGCTACCCAAATTTTATTGTTGGCATCTAGTGCTATACTTCGAATGACTTGAAAGGTGGTGTCGCCCCAAAACGTACCGTTTGCTGAGCTGAAATCCGGGCTAATTCTTAGAATAAAACCTTCGCTGTCGCCTCCTTCAGTAGGCTGATAGCTGCCTGCGGAATTAAAAAAGCCAGTACTTCTTGTGCTTCCTGCTACTAGGATGTCGCCTGTTGGATCGAGAGCAATACAGCCTGCCCCTGCTTCATTTTCTGTATTGGTTCCACCGATATAGCTACTAAGGAGTAAGGTGCCATTGGTGTCAAATTTTGCTACAAAAGCATCAGAAGCCCCTCCTCCATATGTTGGCTGAAAACCACTGATAATTGGTAGATTCGAGCTGTTTGTTCTTCCAGTAAGGTAGATGTTGTCATTCGCGTCAAGCGCAATTTTCCCATAATCATATAGGAAGTCAAGGATCTCATTTTCGTTGGCTGATCCTCCGAAAAAAGAACTCCAAAGTGGCTGGCCTGCATTATCAAATTTGACAATCACTGCGTCAAATCCAGCTACAATGGAAGTCCCACAAACATAGGAGTTACCATTGGCGTCTACTTTTATATCATTGAATGAATCGCTGGAAGAATTGCTCCAATAAGTGGCCATAACGAGACTGACCGGGTCAATAACTAAAGGATATTTTTGATTGTAATCGGCTACTTCAAATGAGATCGTATGGCCGGTTAGTTTGTAGCTTGATTTGATGGGAATGCGTCGGCCATTTATGTCTTGATAGGTGAAGGGCGCTAGTTCTTTGATGGTGCCGTATTTGTTTTTTGCGATCAGGTTGCCGGCGGTGTCGATACTTATGTTTTTGATTCCTGTGTAGGTAAGCTGGATGTCATCTGTGCAGGCACCCGGGTTTACTATGAAATCATATTTGAGGGAATTATTCGAAAAATAAAAATTACAATTAATGCCGTCATAGATTTCCTGATAGAATAGCTGATTGAAGGTAGCAACGCCTTCCACTTTTTTTGAGATATCTCCGATGTAATAATTTTCGTAGTACTGGTTTTTATCTCCAGGAATAATTGTGGGGTTTGGATTGGCATTTTCAAATTCTACATCCAAGTGGCTGTACTTAACGGATTTATCCGGCATTAGCCTATGAAATTTATAGTTTAGCCCATTTTCCTGATAAGCGCAGGTGGCATTCTTGAAATTTGTCTGATACTTTGTTGTAGGGGGGAATTGTCCTCTGTTTTCTGTAAAGAAAGCAGCGTGATTTCCTGGACTTGCTCCTAGTAAAATTGGACATAATATCCCAAATAGTACTATCCAACCTTGCATTTTTTGCAGGTTCATCTTCATCTTCGTTTATGTTATTGGGTATACGGGGAACTGGAGATTAGTTCGATAATATTGGCTCAACTTTAGTGCGGCAATTGATTATTCCAATAAGATCACAAATTAATCAGTTGTTTTGATATTCTGTTACTTTGGACTTTGATTTTTTTATTTCGAATATGTTGGTATGAGGGGTAGAAGGTAGAACGTATGGTTTTGTTTAGAATAGGTGGTCTATATTCAATTCCTAGATACCATCGAATTTATTCCCTGTCAAGCAGGAAAGACTTAGCGATTACAAAATTTAAAAATTGATCGTTCTAACGTCGCAGGCGAATGAATTCAAAGCTACGTTGAGTGTGAAAATATTTTTTATACTGCAGTTTAAGCATTACGTCTACCTTCCAAGATTGTGAAAAAGCTTCGTGTTCGAATTTCCTCAATGGTCAAGCCTGTAGCTTCAATGTCTTCCAGGCTGATGGCACCACTGTTGAGTGCGCGCAAGAAGAAATTGAGCAATCCCTGGCCAGTAGCCGCGTCATCAAAAATGTCACTGGTCAACGTGGCCTGAGCAGCTTTGCTCATGAAACTATTCAGGCGCAGTGCAGCATCCGCATAACTCTCCAAGAAGAAGGTGAAGACTGCCGCGTAACGCACTACCAACTGAGAAGGATGCAAATCCCACCCTTGGTAGAATCCATTCCACAAAGAGTGCCGGACGTGGTCGTAGGCCATTTTCCAGGCACGGTGCACGACGATTTGGTTTTCTTCCAGTTGTTCAGCAGTCAGATTTTCTCCTCGGTGTGGGCCTACAGGCATCACATTGGTCGCGCCATCAGATAAGAAAATGCCGGTGTGCGCAAGGGCCACTTTTGTTACATGGTGTGCAAAATCGCAAACCGGATGATCCATGGTCTGATATTTTGCTGTGATATTGCAGGAGGCAGTGTAGTCGTAAGTGCCAAAATGGGTAGCAATCATTCGGCCTTCACTTGCCAATATGAATCGTCGTAGTGGGTTGGTGCCGTCCAAATCCATAATGGCTTGGGTGGTTTCTACCATCATTTCCATTTTTAGGGTGCGTGCTGGTAGTTGTAGGTTTTGTTCTAGGACTTCGAATATTTTTACCAGGGCTTTTACTTGCTCAGGGATAGCTACTTTGGGGAACATCACGATGAAGTTGGCTGGCAGTTTGCCGCCTGTTTCTGCTACAAGAGCAGTCAAGTACAAATCTAATGTACGAATGGATCTGCTTTTTAGATCTTCAGTAAACGGTTTGATTCGGATGCCGATAAATGGAGGAAGGGTGCCTTCTGCCATTCCTTTTGCCGTTTGTTGGGCGGCGAAAACTGCCGCTTGATCTTCTTCGACATCTGTTCTATTGCCAAATCCATCTTCAAAATCGATTCTGAAGTCTTCGACTGGTTCGTTTTCTAGTTTTTTGACGATCTTTTTGTAGACGGTGTAGGGGAGCCAGGCCTTTTCTTTTCTTCTTTCTGCTTCTGTTTGGCTATCCAGTTTGGTGGTCAGGCTATCTATTTCTTGTTGGCTGTCTGGCAAGGATTCATGCCCGTCGATGTGCATGGCTTTTGCAAGGACGACAAAATTAGGCGCATAGGTTTTTAGCGATTTCATGGCTGATTGACCCAGGTAGGAAGCGGTGTTGTATTTGAATAATTGTGCTCCTCCATAAACAGTATGGACGGGTTGTCGCTCGGCTGAGTCTCCAGGGTAGATTTTTTGGAAAGCGAGGTTGGCGGTTCTAAGGTCGGTTAGGATGCTTGTTATTTCTGTGTCGTTTATTGATCGTTTCATAGTAATGGTATAAAGTAGAACGTATTTTTTTTATGGAATAAAGTAGTTGGTAGTCTGTAGGTTTTTTCGAAGAAAAAATAGCGTTGTTAGTCCTTCTACTTTTTACCCAATACCAACTACCAATAAATCAACTTCCCCGATAAGTGGAGTAGCCGAAAGGGTTTAATAACAACGGAACGTGATAATGAGACGTGTCCTTGATTTCAAAAACAACAGGGACGAAGGGGTAGAAGTTTTGTTGATTGTTGGCTTTGAAGTAAGGGCCTGTTTCGAAAAACATTTGATAGGTACCTGGTTGGAGGGTTTCTTCCTTTCCTAGTAGGTCTCCTATTCTGCCGTCTTCGTTGGTGATGCCGGAGGCTAGTTTTGTCCAGCTGCCATCAGTGTTGTGTTTTGAAAGCTTGATGGTGATCCCTTGGGCTGGTTTTCCTAGGGCGGTATCTAAAACGTGTGTGGTTATTTGACTCATTCTATCAATTTATTTATTCTGATGTTGGTGATTTTGTGTTGTTCTCCCATGGCGATTTGTAGTTCTTCTTTGGGATGGTTGTGCAATCTGCTTTTTAATAAGGTGAGCATTTCTTTTGCTGATTTTCCAGTTGCGCAGACGATAAAAATGTAGCCGAATTTCATCTCGTAGGCTCGATTACCTTTTGCTAATTCTTGAAGTACTTTATGGTCGGCGGATTTTACACCTGCTTGTTCGTTGCCTGCCCAGTCTTTCGTGGAGGCGTATTTTTCTTCGAGATTTTTGAGGTTTCCAATTTTGGGATGGTGGGTAAATGCTTCCAGTCCATCCTCTGATGTACAAGAATCCCAATTGGTTTGGGCGACTTCCAGCATTTGGTCGATGCTTTCGAAAGGGCGTGCGGCCTCCATTTTTTTTACCCAATTCGACGATCCACAGCACTTGGTCAGCTCCTCATTGGCTTGTTGGGTATCGAGTTTGTTAAATTGTTGAATGGTCATGATTTCGGGTTTTGGTTTTGGGTTGTTTGGTTATTCATCGGAGGTGGTTGCTCCCTGTTCTATCCAGCATTTTATTCTGATTCTTTCTTCTTCGAGCATTCCTGTTTTATTGTTTTGAGGCATTGTTTTAGTGATCACTACTCGCTGCATAATTTTGTCTGTCAATTTAGTAATGTCTCCAGGAGTATCATAGACAATCCCATTGGGCGGAGCCGTGTAAAAGTCGTCGGTCGGCACAGCAGAATGACAAGATTTACATCTCGTGTCTATAATTGAATAAATTTCTGTGAAAGTTACTTTGTCCTCACATTTCTGATTTAAGACAACAGGGGCGGTAGTATAAGTAGCGGCTAACACCAGTACTACAGTAGCAGGTATCACCCAGGCAGCATATTCTCCACGCTCAGATAAATTCAGATAATGCTTGAATGCTGCACTTCCTAGAGAAATCAATGCTAAAACTGCCCAGTTGTATTCGTGTCCGAACGTACTCGGGAAGTGATTGCTGATCATTATAAATATGATCGGCAACGTGAAATAATTGTTGTGCATGGATCTTCTTCCGGCATTTTTTCCTAGAGAAGGGTCTAAAGGTCTTCCTTCAGTGGCCGCTTTGACCATTTCTTTTTGAGCAGGAATTATTCCAAAAAAAACATTCCCCACCATCAGTGTACCGATCACCGCTCCTACATGTATATAAGCCGCCCGAGCGCTAAAAACCTGAGCAAAATACCAGGAAAATCCAGTCAAAACAAGGAAAAATACTACAAAAAACAAAGGACCATTGTCAACAATCGGACTTTTGCAAAGCAAGTCATAACACAACCAACCCGCCAACATTCCCAAAATACCAATAGTAACCGCCGTTGCAGGTGTCAGATCAGCCACATTTGGATCAATAAGATTGCCTTTCGCATTAAAATAATAGACCACCCAAAGCAAACAAAATCCACTAAGCCAAGTGAAATAGGCTTCATATTTGAACCAATGTAATTCTTTGGGAATCGTCTTAGGAGCGAGCTTGTATTTTTCTAGATAATAGAATCCACCGCCGTGCACGGCCCATAGATTTCCAGCGAGTTCGTCTCTTAGGTCTTTCTTGCGATTCAGGCTGTTCTCCAAGAACACAAAGTAGAATGAGGCTCCGATCCAGGCTATCCCAAAAGTGATGTGCGCCCAACGTACAATGATGTTCAACCATTCAAATAGGTGGCCTTCATAAGGAGACCCTTTGAGCATTTGATACACCATAAACAACAGCGCAATAAATGCAAGACCAAGACCCGCGTTCAAAAAACCACTAGTATTACTGGCTTCTTCGTAGATATGCGCCTCCAGTTCCGTCTCCTGGTCATCTTTGATTTTTTGATGGTAGACTTCAGTTACCTTATTAAAAGCGGAAAGGCTCACTACAAATCCAAGGAAAATACAACCAATGATGATGAGTAATACCGTCATGGATTAAAGTGATTTTGTGCCGAACAACCGAAGTCTGCTGATCCCGCCATCTGGATAAATGAACAATCGAACATGCGTACAAGGCTGGTCAGAATTGACTTCGCCATCGAACAAATGCTCCTTATGTGCATGCAGTTTTACTTGTGGCAGAATGTCAAACCATTCTATATCTTCCTTCAAACAGTCATCATTGTCCAATACACACCCCTGTAGGGAACAGCGATCTGGATAGTTGCCCTTGAAGTGGCAAGTATCTACCAAGACTTTTTGAATAGTTCCTTTGGTGGCCAATTTTACGATGACCCAGTCTTTGTTGTTTGGGGTCCGGTTACGTTTGGTTTCCCAGCCGTCGCCCATGTTTGCTCCGCGTTCTGGCATGATCAGGTTGCTCATATGGCTGAAGAACATATCATTGCAAGCAATAGGGTAAGCACCATTTTTAGCAAATGCGAGGTCAACTACTTCATCTTCTGCTACTTTTGACCAGTCTTTATAGACATTGCCATAGACCTTTAGTCTTGCTACACCGCCATCGGGAAAGATGTGGAGTTTCAGGTGTGTCCATTTTTTGTCGGACTGGATTTCGAGCAGGTGTTGACTTCCCGGGACGGTGACTGTTTTTGGCAGGATTTCTTCCCAGGGGAGTTGGTCGTTTTCTATTTCTTCTACTGTTGGTTCGTGGTCGAGGTAGCAGGCATCTAGGGAAGCAAAAGCGGGTTGATTGCCCAGGAAGTGATTGGTGTCGATGTCTACTCCTTGGATGACTCCTGGCACGGCGAGTTGCACTACACACCAGTCGTGGCCTTCTGTTCGTTTTCGTCTGGATTCCCATCCGTCCATCCATTTTCCGCGATCCGTGTATTTGTCTGGGATGAAGATGCCTCTGCCTGGTTTGATCAGGTTTTCTTTTTCTGCGAAGAAGTCGTCTGTAGCGTAGAGGACCTTGCCACCTAGTTTTTCTGCAGCTAGGTCAGTTAGTTTGGTGAACTCAGGGAGTGATGTTTCCATAGTTAACAAATATATTGGTTATCTATGGGATTTTTTAGGGTTAGGGGTTTTTTCTCTTTGAGTGAGGGGGAATGCGTGAGTTTTTCATCGCAAAGGCGCTAAGCCGCAAAGTTTTAATACGAGAGCGCGTAGGACTTGGGAAATTGTTATTGATAATTTTTTGAAGAGCGGCTTTTCATGCTTCTGCTAGTTCTTTAAGCTTCTGATTCATCATTTCAAAACCTTGTTTGGTTTGGGTATCTAGTTTTTTGCTGAAGGGGCCTACTAGTAGACCGTTGAAGATCTCTTCGTGTTTGAAGGTGACGGTTCCGTCCTTGTTATCTTCTATAATGAAACTATGTTCGCCATCGAAAAGGCCTTTAAAGAGTAGTTTGCCGATCCATCTCATTTCTTTGTTTTTCTCAAATTTGAGTATAGTAGGATTGAAGGACATGTCGGCTAATTTGATGTTGATTTTCTGGCCGGTTTCCATCACTCCTGTTAAGGAAAGGATGAAGGGATTCCAATCTGGATATTTGTCAAAATCGGTGAGTATTTGCCACACTTTTTCTGGGGTAGCGTCGATGGAGATTTGCGTTTTGATTGTTTTCTGAGCCATGATTAAATTCATTTTATGATTAATAAATATTGATAGTTTGTTTCCGTTGGTACAAATATCAATCAATAATCAATGGCTACTCTTGACATAAATCAAGAACTTAATTTTTTTCGGACTCTGCTGAATGTTTCTGGTGTCATTCCAAGCATAGAAGCAATATATTGCAACGGAACTTGGTTGAATAGTTCAGGATTCAAATCAAAAAACATTTTGTATCGTTCTTCGGAGGACATAGAGAGGTGACTATACACTCGATCTTCTAACGTGCTGAAGCATTTGGCCATGAATAGTTTTTCTAGGTGGTTCCAATTTGGAACATATTGGCCAATTTGCTTGTAATTTTCGTGGCTCATGGTGAATAACACACATTCTGATAGTGTTTGAATCTCCCATTTTGCCGGCATTTCAAAAAATAGAGAAGACAGGTCGGTCACTATGGAGCCTGGGGTGGAAATCCATTGGGTTATCTCTTTTCCTGTGTTTGCGTCAATATTAAAAATACGGACATACCCACTTTTGATAAAGCTGAAATTTGCTTTGTATTTTCCTTGTTTTGATAGATAAATATCTTTGCTGACAATTTGCTCGTCAAAAAAATCGGCAATTTTTGTGAATGCTTGGGGGGGAATTCCCAAATAGGCTTCTATATAATTGGCAATTTCTTTCATTTTTTTGCGAATCTTGATGTTTAGTATTTGCTGATGGTAAGGTAGGAATATTCAATGTTATTATGATAATAATTTTTTTGGGTTCTTAGTTTTGAGGAGGGAACATCTTTAATTCTGTGAATGGCTGTAATTCAATTCTAATAGTGGCAAAGGTATAGACAGAAAAACAACGACAAGAAACTACCGAAGTCTAACCAGAACAGATAGATCAAGGTGATAGTTTCATTGCCGTTCTGCGTCCACTATGCAAAAAAAAAACGCGAGTTCACGTTAATTTACCGCAAAGTGAGGCACACACTAATGGTTGTCATACCATGGTTTAATAACATGTATAACTTGTAAAAATATAAATGTGTCAGTAGTAGCTGGATGACATTGCCTTGCAAAGTAGGTTATTCTGCTTAGCTTCGCTGAATGAAGTATTGATAGTATTTGTTCACGATTCAATGATAGGTCAAAAAAATGAAAGTTGCAACAAAAAGATACTGAAATAGATGCTTTTGTAGGAAATTGTTCATTTTTGAATTTGTAAGAAATGGATAAACCATTTCTAGGTGAATTACCGATTGGTTGATTGGGAAACTACTTGGTGAAAGGCAAAAGTAATACCTGGTTTTGGAAGGAAGGCCAGGTGATGTACAAATGTAATAAAAAGATAATTTAATAGATGTGTCCATTCTCAAAAGCGACTTCTTTTTGCCTGTATTTAGTGGAGTTCGCAGTGTTGAAGCTTTTTCTATCACCAAGTCTAAGGTATAGTGTACTGCTTAGAATGAACAATGAGGAATTCTTAAGTATAGAAGGATTTAAGAATAACAAAACCAACAAAAGAACAGACAGCAGTACTACAGTGCCAAACTCCCAATTGACAGATTGCCTAGGGAAATAGTAAGGGAGATTGTCCTTTTATTTATTCATTTAGAAGGTCAAATTATCCATTTTTAAAGCATTTTGTCAACCCAAAATTATAGAAACAGCACGCAGAAAATGGAAAATGAGACTTCCAGGAAACGAACCAATTACTTAATTGATTTATCAAATTGTTCCCACCTATTCTTATTCTTTACAAAGAAGAAGGCACCAATACTCATGGTAATACCAACTGCAATGCCTGTCATATTGTAAAATGCCGAATTCGGTAGGCCACTTTCCATGACTACATCAGGAAATCTAACAAATGTTTCGGCCACTAAAGCGCCATAAAGACCCATAACGGACCAATACATAAAACCGAAGTGTAGTGATATATAAGAGACTGGTTTTTTAAGAATGATTGGTACCATACCCGCGAATAAGGTCAATAAACTAACCACCGCCATCCAGTGGAAAATGCCAAATTCCCCAAACAACCGATACATCATAAATGCAGTCAAATTGACACCAAGCATCAAAACACCATAGATATAACCTGTCCGTTTGTGGACCGTCGTCCCCTTAGTTCTAAATAGTACCATCGAACCAAAAATCAAAGCTAGGATAGAAAATATCAGATGTACAAGTCCCAGATTACTTGATATTAAGTTTTCCAATTCCATGTTTTAGTTTTTAGTAATGATTTAGGTCGCTGCCTGAAATTGATGCTTTACTAAGATATAGAATTCAGTTTTGTTAGAACAACAAAAACGATGGATACCACAAGAGATTCGACCAAGGGGCAGGAAAAAAAATACCAAGGAACAAAACAACAAATGGTACAACTAGAAAACGCTTCAAACAGAGGACTTTCGATCGGTTTAAAGCGCCTTGAAAATTCTAGGAATGCCTACAATTGCTGTTAGAATTCTAGTTCAAAAACTGCTCATCTGTACTCTGCGCGGTTGCAGTGGGAGCGATGGCACAAGAGCAGCATGCCCTTGTTCCTTCACTTCGTAATAGTCTGCGGTCATTAACAAACCGTCTCTTGATTGGAATTCTACTTTTTTCATGCCTAGTTGTTTAGCGCGATTAGAATGTCGACTTCTGCATCTGTAGGGTTTTGTGCCTTTTCACCATACAATTCAAAATCAGCAGTATATACCCGATCGATGTCTTCCTCCCAGATTTTGAACCAGGAAGCGGAAACGAGTCCCTTCGTCAAGTCTCCTTTGCATACAAATTTGCCATACGTTCCTCCTTCAAACGACTGACCAACCATTCCTTCTGGTATATCCTCCAGCGAACTGACTTTGCAACCGAGGATGGTGTCGTATGGTTTCGTGTGGTCGCTTTCATAGTTGGTGTACATGGAGTAGATGCTTGAATCCAATTTGTTCGGAATTTTATCTACAATACCTTCTCCCATCAATTTGCTCCATAATTGACCGATGTCCTGAGCTGCTTGTCCGTTTTCATTTGTTGTTCTTACTGTGATTCCGATTAGTTGGAAAGGTTCAATTGTTACTTTTTTCATGATTTGTTTTTTTAATTACTTGTTTGATTCGATACAAATTTAGGGGTGGGGTGTGACAAGGGTATGTCAGGGGTGGAAATTTAATTTTTTCTTTTCTTTTTTAATGAAAAATTTCCTTGAATTATAGATTAATGTGTAATCAGAGAAATATACAATAGGAAGAATTATTGGGAAACATTCTAGCTTCTTAAGCAATGAAAATAAAGGAGTGGCCAGCTTACCAAATAAACCATTAGACCAATAACTTAATTACAACTTCCGTCAGGAGGTAGGGTGTTCCATTTTTTTCTGGCTTCTTCGAAGTATTGTTGGAGGGTGATTTTGTGGGGCTCGAAATGTTCGGTTTGGGGAGCGATGGACTGCATGCGGTCTAGGCGGAATGCTCTGAAATCTTTGCGCAGTCGGCAGTAGGAAATCAATACCCAATTGTCCTGGGTGTGGATGAGGGCAAAGGGCTCAATTTTTCTGGTGCTTGATTTATTTTGTAGCGAGAGATAATCGATGCGCACCAACTGGTAGTTGGTGATGGCGGTTTGTAGTTGGATGAGGAAGTTGCTTGTTTTTGGAATGTTGTTGTTTGTTCGGATATCCATCCGGCTGGATAGTAAATCGGATTTGTCTTTTTGGGAGAATTTTAAAACAGCTTTGATTTTTTCGATGGCATTTTTGTATTGGTCGGCCAATGATTTGTCTTTGTTGCGAGCGATGATTTGCCCGGCGGTGATCAATGCATTCGCTTCTTCTTCAGTAAACATAACGGGCGGCAATTTGTAGCCTTCCATGAGGGAGTAGCCCTTTCCTTCTTCGGTGAATATGGGGATCCCGGATTTTTCGAGCGTTCTGATGTCTCTGTAGACTGTTCGGATGCTGACCTTGTGTTTCTCGGCAATCTCTCTGGCAGTAATGATCCTTCCTGCTTGCAGTTGGGTGAGTATTGCTGTTAGTCTGGCGAGTCGTGGTTTGTCTTCTGCCATCTGTTTTTGAGGTTGGTAGTTTTGAATTGTTTTTTTACTGGGAATAGAACCTTGGCAAATGTAATGGAAATCTGGAGAACAATTAAATGCTAGGGACGGCAGATTTTTTTTGAATTCAAATTTGGAGCACAGGTTTAGGAATAAGAATAAGTTCCTCCTGAAACCCTTTTTGTTGGTTGTACAAATAAAAATGAAGCGAATTAACCCCAGGTTGTTTTGATTTTATAAGTTTAAAATATTACCACGGAGCTCAAGATTCTTTTGATTCCAACGCCCATTACCCTATATTTTAACCCAAAATCAAGAAATTGAGCAACCTAGTTCACTATCCAATAAAACTTATTCTAATTTTCTCAAAAAAAAACATAAAATTAATTTACTGATAGTCAGTTAGATAGATTGATTATTTTGAAAAAGTATAAAAATAATCTCCCCTTAGGAAACTATTTACTCCAATATCTTGTACTGTATATCATAACGATTTAAATAAAATCATGAAAAACTTTTTTAGACATATCAATTGGCAAATAAATCATCTTTCCATGATAACGGATGATCGACGGATTAAAACCGTAGGCATTGTCATTAATTCCCGAGATATTATGGGGAATGATATAAAAGGAATTGTCTAATAGTTACCAATCAAAGGATTAGTGGCTGTTAGAAAGCAGCTACAAAATGATCCAATACTTTCCACCTCATTTTTTACTGCTAAGGTTCTTCAAACACACAACATAAGGTGATACTTAGGACTAGCGTTACTTCGTAGCTCAATTGGCAGAGCGTTAGAATCTTAATCTAAATGTTGCGGGTTCAAATCCCGCCTACGCTACCGATTTCGTTCACCTTTTTTTATTCATACGCCCTAATTAGGGACAAAAAAATAGTAGCAGTCAGTATTTAAGTTACTTCGGTTTACTTTTTTGTTACAAACAAAAAAAGTAGGTTCAATTCCTACATCTGCTTGAATTTTTACGCAGATTATTTTTCATACTTAATACAATTTTCTCTACTATTCATTCGGTGTTGTAGTTCAACGGTAGAGCAGGGGATTGTCTATCCTCAAGTTGCGGGTTCGAATCCCGTCTTCACCGCTTTTAGGTATGGAGTAAGTTTGGAGTGGGTGCGGGAGTAAGTGCGTGTGTAGGCAATGGTCAGCGACCAGCCACTCACCACTCCTAACCCTGCACCCACCCCCAACTCCAACCCCAGTCGCTTAGTTTAAACGGAAGAACAGGAGGCTACGAACCTCCAGGTCAGGGTTCGATTCCTTGGGTGACTACATATTGGTAGAAGGTAGTTGGCAGAACTGGGCCGGCTTCCGGTAGAAAGTATAGGACGTAACAGCGCATTGCAGGCAACGGCAAAAAACGGTTAATACCAACTATCCACTACCCAAAATAGCGAGTATAGCTCAATGGTAGAGTTGCTGATTTCCAATCAGCTGACAACGGTTCGATTCCGTTTACTCGCTCAGAATTAGTAGAAGGAGTGTAGTAGAAAGTAGAAAGTATCGACATAATAATTAGCAAGGCTAATTTCGAAAGATACCTTCTACTTTCTACCAACCCCCTACCAAAAAAGGCTTGGTAGCTCAATGGCAGAGCGCGTGTCTGTTAAACACGTGGTTGTAGGTTCGAATCCCACCCTGGCCGCTAGAAAAACAAAACAGAAAATGAAAAACAAAATTATCAATTAAATCCGCCGGCATAGCAAAACGGCTCACTGCATCTGACTTGTAATCAGAAGACTATCGGTTCGAATCCGATTGCCGGCTCCATGTTCTATAAATACAAGCACTACAAAAACTAATTTTAAACAGTACCTCAAATGTTATCAACTACCAACAGGATTATTGGAGTAACCAACCGGGAGGCCTTCCTGCTGCGCTTCGGAAGGCAGGCCGTTATTGTAGGTGCGAGGGACGAGTTTATGACAACAATAATTTTTTTGTTCGTTTTTTTTCGATTGAAAAAATGAGCATACGCACAGCGATGTAGCTTAGTGGATAAAAGCAACTCTGTTACATAGAGAAGATCGGGAGTTCGAGTCTCTCCATCGCTACCAAATTTTTACAAAATCGAAGTATTCACAAATTAAAAACATAAACCATGTCAACAGATTCCGACAAAACCGACAAACAAATTGCCCCGTAACTTAATTGGCAGAGTAACGGTCTTTTAAACCGTGTCGTATGGGTTCGACTCCCATCGGGGCAACAAACAAATTCCTGACGTGGCGCAACTGGATTAGCGCATTCGTCTGATACACGAAAGGTTGGTGGTTCGAGTCCATCCGTCAGGACATATTTGGTAGAAAGTAATCCTTCTACCAACTACCCTCTACCAGAAAATTGCACAGTGGTGTAACGGTAACACACCAGCCTCATAAGCTGGAAGCTACAAGTTCGATTCTTGTCTGTGACAACGTAATGGCAGAAAATATTTGGTATAAGGTGGAAGGTATAAGATGTTTATTTGGACATACGCAATTTAGTGAAGCTAATTTCAAAAAAATACCTTCTACCAAAAGCCAGCCCAGTCATCCATCTACCCTCTGCCAAAAATACAAGTACCCATGTGGTGTGGTAAGCAGTCTCCAAAACTGTGATCTGTAGGTTCGAGTCCTGCTACTTGTGCAAGAAAATCCTGACGTGGCGCAACTGGATTAGCGCATTCGTCTTATACGCGAAAGGTTGGTGGTTCAAGTCCACCCGTCAGGACATAATGGTATAAAGTAATTGGTGTTTTAATGAACATACGCAGTTTGGGGAAATACCTTCTACCGGAAGCGGGACCAATTCTACCAACTACTTACTATCAAAAATACACTGGTTCAGCCCTTGCAAGTTGGTCCAGCTATCCAAGCCAAAAGTGGCGATTGCTGCAATTCATCGTAACTATAACGACCCTAAGGTAGCGACAGTCAGGCGACTGACCTAGCGACAGCACCCTGAATCTCTAGTAGATAAGGTAGGTGCGTGCCCGCTGGCTGACTCATTGATTGATGTTCAGTGAAGAGCGGTGCTGGTAGGGAGATTGCAAGTCTTTCTGCTAGCTTAAAAGTGCAGCAAGTTTATCCCTTATGGATTGGAGTTTAACAAGTGAATTTGGCTGCTTGAAATGCCGATTATTATTAACGATTAAAACCGAATCAATATGTCATTATTTAACAAATCCCTGAAGAAAAAAACAGTCAAAACAATTAACCGTGCGGGAGGGCAGGCATTTGTTCAGAATGCTAAAATGCGCCTGGTGTCGATCTTACTGACTTCCTTTGCGAAGGATCAGTTTTACCGTACCGCCGATCAGACATTTGAGGAGGTCATAAAATTACTACCACAAGTAGATCCTAAATTTGCTGCTAAAGCAGGTATTTATGCACGGACGGTGTATGGTATGCGCTCGATCTCTCATGTGTTGGCTGCTGAATTGTCTGCACACGTGTCAGGACAGCCTTGGGCGAAGTCGTTTTATCATCAAATTGTTTCTCGTCCAGATGATATGCAGGAAATTGCTGCTTATTATTATCACCATGGCGGAAAAACATTGCCCAATGCCATGAAGAAAGGATTCGCTACCGCCTTTGGTAAGTTTGATGGCTATCAGCTAGCAAAATACCGCGGCGAAAGAAAGATGGTGAAACTAATCGACCTGGCAAACCTAGTACACCCGATCCCGACTCCTGGAAATGCGCGTGCTTTGGAAGCCTTGGTAAATGGTTCGCTGAAGTCAGTAGATACATGGGAAGCAAAGCTCACCAAAGCAGGTCAGGTAGCAGTCAACGATAAGGAGAAGAAAGTACTTAAAGCAAAGGCATGGAAAGAAATGGTGAAGGAAAAGAAAATCGGTTATTTTGCGCTGTTGCGAAACTTGCGAAACATTGCGACAGAAGCACCAAAACTGACAACAGAGGTGTGCAAATTGCTGACAGATAAGAATAGAATTCAACGATCCAAAGTGATGCCTTTTCGTTATCTGATGGCAATGGATGCGCTGAAAGATGCTAAACTCGAAAACAATCGTCAACTGTTGGCGGCGTTGGACAAAGCGCTAGAAATTGCAGTAAGTAATGTTCCTGTTTTTGATGGGAAAACGCTAGTGGTTTTGGATGACTCTGGTTCGATGACCTGGGGCCAAAAAAGCATGAACAAAACACCCATTGAATTGGGAGCAATTTTCGCTTCCGTTTTATTCAAGTCCAACAATGCTGATTTGATGCGATTTTCAGATGATGCTTCTTATGTAAATATGCATTTTGGAGATGCGATTTCAAGTATTTCTAGCAGATTGATTAAGAATGCGAAATCAGCAGGCACGAATTTTCATGCAATTTTCGAACAAGCAAATAAAGCGTATGACCGAATCATCATCTTGTCTGATATGCAAGGATGGATTGGCCATTATTCTCCAAAGAATGCTTTTGAAGATTACAAAAGGAAGTACAACGCCAATCCGTTTATCTATTCCTTCGATTTGCAAGGATACGGAAGCTCACAGTTTCCAGAAAACAAAATTTTCTGTCTTACTGGGTTCAGTGAAAAGGTGTTAGATATGATGCAATTGCTGGAAACAGATCGAAATGCATTAATAACAGAAATTGAGAAGATTCAATTGTAATTCATTGTGCAACGTTTTTTTATTTTAAATCCTAGTTGGAAACAGCTGGGATTTTTTATTTAAAAATCAAAAACTGTTACTTCTGAAAGAAATGGCTTATTTTCCCATCAAATAAATGATGAATTTTACATAAAAAAATGATTTTAATCCCTCAACGCCTCTTCGGAAATAAAGAAGTAAAAATACTATTGCGAGATGGCAATACCTGTGTTCTTGAAAAGAAACTTTCTGAATCGCTGTATCAAAGGGAAGGGTATATTTCCAATCATGTAATATCTATTTTATTGGCAGGAAAACAGCAAATCACGACTTACGAAGAAAAAACTATAACGGTAAGGGCAGGGGAGATTTTGTTTATTCCAAGAGGGTTGTATCACATTACAGATTTGCTACCAAAAGAAGGCAATTTTCATAGTTTGCTCTTTTATTTTGAGGAGGCGATCGTGCAACAGTTTTTGTCCACCGTTCAAGTAAAAGAAATTACAAAAAAAGACATTCCAGAATTCTTAAAGCTAGGATCCAATGCAACAATAAGTTTATTCGCAGAATCATTAATTCAAATTTATCAAACACAAAACTTAAAAGATAAACGGTTTTTAAGCTTAAAAATCCAAGAGCTATTACATTTGATTAATGGATTAATGACGGAACAGAAATTTACCGAGTTTCTTTTTCAATTGACCCTTCCCAAGAAAAGAAATATCAAAACGTTCATTGAACACAATTTTGATAAACCCCTTAAGGTAGAAGATTATGCTTACCTGACAGGAAGAAGTGTCAGTACCTTTCGAAGAGATTTCAAGGATCAATTTGCCATAACCCCGAAAAAATGGTTGAAAGAAAAAAGAATTGAAAAGGCAGTAAACTTATTGCAATCTCAAGAGTTGAGTGTCACGCAGTTGGCTTATGAGGTCGGCTACGAAAACATTTCTTATTTCATCAAAGAATTTAAAACTCAAGTTGGGCAGTCTCCCAAACAATATATTTTATCTAAAAATCGGAATAACCTGCCTGGATAGGTGTAGACAGAAGACGGGAGATGGTAGGTTGCAGAAGCTGCTCTTTGATCGGTGGCAGTCTATTGCGATGTTTGTCATCTTCCGTCTCTTGTTGGTTAGGTTAATGAATTAGTGTGTTAAGATCGCAATTGCTGCTACGTAATAATCTCTGCGCTTAACGATGAAAAAACTAAAGTACTTTCTTCTGCAAAAGTGTTATTTGTGCCTTTTCTAAGCTAGTTTACTGCCTTTACTTTTCTGAAATTTGACTTGAAATAAAAATGGAATTTTCACTTCCATTTTACGAATTTTTAATCATCAAAAACAAGTCAAAATGTCAAAGATTAACACCACTCCAAACTACGAATCAGCAAAAAATCAATTGGTCCAACAACTCACTGAAATGTTGCCAGCAGAGCAATTCCAAGTATTCAAGGAGGATGCAGCTCAACTAGTAAAAGATTTTCCCAATCCTTTGGTAATAAAGGTAGGGGAGATTGCTCCGAAATTTTCTCTTCCAAATGCGATAGGGGAGATGGTCCATTCTAAGGATTTGTCAGAAAAAGGTCCCTTGGTCCTGGTTTTTTATCGTGGAGCATGGTGTCCGTATTGCAATCTTTATCTTAATCAACTGCAGCAAGTATTGAGTACAATTGAAGCGAAGGGCGCGACTTTAGTAGCGATTTCACCACAAAATGCTGACCAAACATTAAGCCTCAAAGAGAAGAATGAATTGAAATTTCAAGTACTCAGCGATGTTGGAAATCAAGTAGCCAAACAATTTACAGCTGTATTCAAGTACGGAGACCTACCCGTAGAAGCGATGACCAAATTAGGATACGACTTTGATAGTTTCTATGCAGATAAAAGTCGGGAGATACCCGTGCCTGCTACATTCGTCATTCAGAAAAATGGAACGGTCTCTTTTGCAAAAAGTGAAGGCGGAGACTACAGAAATCGCGTAGAACCTCTTGAAATTATCAATTCGCTATAAACCACTTAAAAAACAAGAAAAAATACATCATGAAAATAACATTCATAGGACTAGGAATAATGGGCAGTCGAATGGCCAACAACTTGCTGAAAAACAAAGTAGACTTAACCGTTTACAATCGAAGCCCTAAACCTGCGGCAGCCCTTGAACAACTAGGCGCAAAATCAAGCGATTCCATCCACCATGCGGTAAAAGAAGCAGACATTGTGTTTAGTATGCTTTCTACTCCAGAAGTGGTTAAATCACTATTTGTATCCAAGGAGAAAGGCCTTGACTTTATGAAAAAAGACGCCATTTGGGTAGATTGCAGCACTGTAAATCCTTCCTTCTCAAAAGAAATGGAATTGGAGGCTGGCAAACGTAACGTCCATTTTATCGATGCACCAGTGGCAGGCACCAAACCACATGCAGAAAATGGCGAATTGGTGTTTTTTGTTGGCGGAGATCAATCTAGGGTGCAAACCATTGAACCCTTCCTTGAAATGATGGGGAAAAAAGTCATGCAAATTGGAGACGTTGGCCAAGGGGCTAGTTTCAAAATGCTGGTAAACGTGTTGTTAGCACAATCAATGGTCATTTTTTCAGAAGCGATTGTCCTAGGAGAAAAAGTGGGCTTGGACAAGCAATTTTTATTGGATACCCTCCCAAATTTAGTAGTAGCTGCTCCGTTTACAAAGTTTAAAGCAAGCATGATTGAAAAGGACAATTACGAGGTGCAGTTCCCACTAGAATGGATGTACAAAGACCTTCAGCTGGCTACTTTAACCGCTTACGAACACCAGCACCCATTGTTTTTGGCCAACCTTACTAAAGAATTGTACGCTCAAGCCATCCAGAAAGGGTACGGCAGATTAGATTTTGCGGCAGTGCATAAAATTTTGGAATAAAATGTGGAAACCTATCATTCTGTGCGCCTCTGTGTTTAAATAATTATGCAGTACGATCCATATGGAAACCCAAAGCACTTTACATTAAAATTAATGACTTCTTTGCTCAAGCAAACTAACCGCTTCTAACACTTTTTTATTCGTCAGTTTTTGTGCCTTTAGCCAAGCTCCAAATTCCTTCCAGTTGTTAGCTCCATGGTAGGCAGCTTTTTCTAAATTTTGAAGACAGGAGTCGGTGTTGCCTTCCAGCGCATCCAATTTTGCAGCTTTGACAAACAATTGACCATGGTCTTCTTCCTGGAGTTGGGCTTGTTCGAGGGTGGCCAGATTTTGAATAGCCCCTGAAAATCCAAATTTGTTGCGGGTGGTTCCAGTCAGCGCCATTCTGATTGGTGCAGGAATGGCTAAAAATTCGGAGGAGCCCAAAGCACAACTTTCCGGGTCCAGTTCATCGTACACTCCCTCAAAACAAGGAGTAAGAATGATTCTTGATCCTACAGGCAATTCTTCTACCCAACTAGTGCCAGCGCTTACTCCGCTGTATATCGAATCCGATTTTTCGAGCGAAGGATTTATTCCAATTTGAATAATAAACAAGGACGTCCGCCCTACATTTGGGTTGTTATTGATTAATTCTATGAATAGGTTGTTTTGTCTTTTTATTGCCCATCCAGAACCTTCAAATCCACGTTTTTTATTTTTGAATCGTACCAGGCCAGTTGGTAATATTTCCAGAATTCCAACAGTAATTCCGTGGTTTTTCGTAGCAGCATCTCCTGCTTTGCTGGCATACAAATGGAAGGTGCCAGACAAGGTCAGCGGCTCTGCCAACTCATCCATCCTCGAACTAGAATTTAGCAGGCTGTGCCGTTTTGGTGCGAGGTATCCAAGCATCTCTTGACTCAGCCACTGCTGGTGTTCTTCCTCCATCTTTGCAGGATCTATAGAAGAAGGTTTCAAGTCGTCAAATTTATCCTCCACTGGGACAAGGACCATTTTTCCACTTCCGATTTTACCAGAGGCACCATAAATTACTGAGAATACACCGAAGTTTTGTTGTCTCTTTTGTGCGTTTTTGATAGAAATGAGTAGATTCAAATACCGCGTATTATATTTGTTTCGGAGCTGCAAAATCAGATAGTCGGGATTATTGAACTTTACATTAACTAATTCACCTTTGTAATAATCGTCTTCTTCGAATCCGACCGACTTCATGGTGCAGGTAAACATTCCTTTTTGTGGTTGTTCAATTTTGATAATGTTGCAGCCAATGGAGGCCACTACTTTATGGTTTCGATAGGTGGAAATTGTAGGGTATTGTTCTGGGAAATACATCCGAAAGGTACCTTCAAATTTGCTATAGCTTTGTGAATGATGACGTTTATATACCGCATGTGTCCAACTCTCCAATTGTTCTTCTCCAGTTTCAAAAACAAATGGAGTTGATTTGTTCCAAAGTTTGTCATAATGCCTGGACAATTCCCCGTGAAGGGTAGGGTCCAACTTCGGATTGAACATAAAATTGTATCCAACTCCGGTAATCTCCTTGAGTAAAAAGAACCCCATTATGTTCAAATCGTCTAGCATGATCAGCTTGATCGTCGGCATCTCATCATAAAGACGTACCTCCACCCGATCACGAATGAAAGGGGGCAAATTCATCATTTCCTGAAGATCATCTTTTATCCGGTTAAATCCACGTTCAGCATGAAGTCCGAGTCCTTTACTTCTCAGAAAAGCCCCGGCACTGTTCGGATGAAGCATTAATATATGAATGCGTTCGAATACTTCCCAAATACTAGGTTCACTTTCAATGATGTCAATTAGATTGGAGTAGGTTTCTCCTGACCAACTGGTGAGTATTCGTATCGATTTGGTTTGTGTAATATGCGTCTTAAACAACTCTGGGTCAATCCCATAGTGCAGTTTTATTGGGAAGGAATTGTCCGAGTCTATCAATATATTGAATGGATTGCCGGCTTTGTCAAAAAAAGCAAGCTGTTCTGAGGAATAACTGCCGCCCAATTCTTTGATCAGAGTCATTATTTTTCGACTGAGATTTTGTGCATAACTAGCATTTTCCTTGGCTTTACTAAGGTAGCTGCTGGTGACCCCCAGACGGGTGGCTATTTTTAGTTGGGTACATTTTACGCCTTCTTCGTCCCAGATTTCGGGAATAAATTCGAGGGCGGTTTGCAAAAAGAGAATAGATTGCTGGGTGTTTTTTTTAGACATGACTTTAAGGTTTGCTCAATTATTTCCTTGTTTTTCCTAAAAATAGCAATTTTTCGATTTGTTTCGACTTTTTGACTTCTAATCTTTGGTTAGGGATAACAAAAAAGAGATAAAGGCCCCACGCCTTTATCTCCATTACAATCAATCTCCCCAGATTAATTTTTAAAATTCTATGCATTCAATGTTATGCCTACTCTAGTTGGTTTTCGGCTACCCCATTTGTAGAGCCATGGTGGATAGTTGTTGTCTGTATCTCCATGATTTCTATTACAAAGATGGGGCAAATTGTCCTTCTGGAAAAGGGTCAAAAAAAACGTTTGTACAACAGTTTTGGAAGGGAAAAGCGCGCTTGATGTGTCGAATCTGTTTGTTTTTCAGGTATTTAGGAGTGGACGTTTTTTATGAAAAAGAATTGTTTTTCAAATTATTATTGCACTCTTCAAATGAGGGAAAGTTCTAATTGTTTCTTGCCTCTTTTTAAAACTTATCCTTTTTTCGTTGTTTTTTGTAGTTTTTAATCAGTTTTCCGAGGTCTTTGTCCTTCTTTTTACGAGCAATGGCATCTGATTCAAAATGCGCTTGTTCTTTCTGCATTTTTTGATAATTTGAGTAGGCGTCCTGGTCAATTTTCTCATTTTCCAAGGCTTCCAAAACTGCACAACCAGCCTCCTGTAAGTGGGTGCAGTCTGCGTATTTACAACTTTGAGCATAATGATGAATCTGGTCGAACGTTGTTTCCAGTCCCATAATTGTATCCGTAATACCAACTTCCCGCATGCCCGGGTTGTCTATTATTATGCCTCCATTATCAAGGAGGATTAGTTCGCGGTGACTAGTGATGTGTCTCCCTTTGTTTACGCTTTCGCTAATTGATCCGGTTTTCATTAGTTCTTTTCCAGATAGATTGTTGAGTAGGGTAGACTTTCCAACCCCTGAAGATCCTAGCAGGCAGTATGTTTTTCCGTGGTGGATTTCTGCGTCCAGAACCTTGTACTCCTCATTAATGTTACTAATGGCGAATAGCGGAACGTCTGTTATTCGTTCCTTGATTTGCGACAGAATTATTGCTAATTCCGCTTCACTTTTTAAGTCTGTTTTGGTGAGGACAATAATGGGCGCGACCTTTGAATCATAACAAATAGTAAGATATCGCTCTAACCTGTTTAGATTAAAATCCCTGTCAATTGCCTGAACAAGAAGGCCGTAATCAACATTGGTCGCAATGATTTGAATCTGCCCATGTTTGCCAACTGCCCGCCGTTTTATGATGGAATGTCTGGGGAAAATGGCATGAATCAGGGCCTTGTTGTCATCATATTCAGTAAATGCGACCCAGTCTCCGACAGCGGGGAAGTCGTATCTGTTTTCTGCGGAGTAGCGAAGACTGCCGATTAGTTCAGCGTCCAACTCTACTTTGTCAGATTTCACAATGTAGCGCTCCTTATGTTCAGCGACGACCCTACCAACTTCAAAGGAAGTTAAGTTTTGTTCTGCTCTAAATTTTTCCTGAGTTTCCGTGTATCCTAAATCAGATAATGTCATTTCTATTTAGTTATTGGGTAATTAGGTGTATCGAGTTACTAGGGAAAGAAGGCGTTTTGTATGGTTCAAATGTTTGTTTAGTGAGGCGTGTTAAAAGTTGAAATTGTTTCTTTAGCCTCTACTACCTTATTCATAGAAATATTTTCCGATTGCTTAAAACCATTTTTCTGGAATAGCGTTCTTGATTTTTCATTATCGACGTCTCTGGAACTTACAAATAGTGTTACCCCCTTTCCTTTTGCCCAGGTCTCCACGTAACTTAAAAGAGCAGATCCGTATCCCTTTTTTTGTGCTTCTGGTTTTACATAAATACTATTCAGCCAGACATAATTTCCGCCACAAGAATAGCCTGTTCCTTCATTGAAATAGGTCATTCCTATAGCCTCCTCTTCCTCTAGAACTAACAGTATATGTGTTGGTGAATTCTGACGGATCATATTGCTCAGAATCGCTTCTTTATGCTTTGTTGTGCGTTCTTTGAAGATGTTTAGATCTTTGAGGAATTGGTCATTGAGTTCTATTAGGTTTGCTTTGTAGCTGTCGAAATTGTGTTCGGTAATTTCAAGTATTTTCATGTCGGATTTTTTCTAACTAATAATCTCTCCAAGTACTAATGAGTGGTCGTTGGTCAGGTGATAAAACAGCCCTAGCGCTTCATTATGTTTGCTGAAATACAGCGTGTCGTTTTTGTAGAGTGGCGCCCCTGCCTCGGAACCAAAAGTCGGACCACCAAAAGTCGGACCACGGTAAATAGTAACTCCATTAGTTTTTGAACTGAAAATGAAGTTTTCCTGAAAGAACAACTTGCAATCGCCAGTGGCTTCAGAATGTTCATTTTTAGAGTACGGATCGATCTCAATATATTGAATTTCGTTAGATTCGGTGGTGTCATAAATTGCAAGGTAATTTTTATCCTTGCTTATTTTCAGTTCCTTATAATCTTCTGGATCCAAATCTTCTTCTTTTGGGTCGTAGATAAAACCAATGTTTGTCTCATCCATCCAACAAACCGCTCTATCCCAGTAATAACTCATTACGACGTGGTTTCCTTGTTTATACATTTCTGGTTCGTTTAGGTTTTTGTCCAGCCAGTTTTGTAAGTCTATCGATTTGAATACGGCAGCAGGTTGCCAAACCCAGCCACTGCTCAGTAGTTTGTTTTTAGATGGGGAAAGGTGTAATTCGCCATAAAAATAATCCAGGTAAAACTCAGATTTGTATTCGTTTTGTCTTTTTGTAAGCAGGTTCTGCTCCTTGAGATCTGTAACTTCAAGGTGGTTCCAGTCAGTTGCATGAATTAATAACGTGCGGCCACTTTTGAGGAGGAAAGCAATCGGGAAAACAGTTTGTTCTGTATGATAATCTTTTCTGTCGAGTGCTAAAATGTTAAGTGCCTTCTCTATGTCATACACCAGACCAAATTGACCAGATGTATTTGTAATGCACAGGTATTCATCCAATGGGGATAGCTCAATTTTAATATTCGTATCAGTGTTTATTTTGCCTTTTTCTATCTGCTTTTTAAACACAGTTTCGCCAGTGTTAATATCAATTTTAAGTAGCTCGAATTTTTTATTTAACAGATAAATTATCTCTTTACTGGTGTTAGATGTGACGAGATCAAAAACACCGTCTGTGTGATCTATTTCTATTGTTTTTGTTTGAATTTTCATGTTGATTTTGTGGGGGATCTCCTAGTGCGAAATTGTTTTTAGCAACTGGTCGATTCCTTTTTGTTTAAGTAGGATACTGAATTCATGGAATAATTGGGATAGCGTTTTGTACTTGAAATATTCAGCGGTGGTAAATTGGGTGAAGTATTCCAAGGTCAGGAAATTCAGGTTTCTGAAGTTCGGTATGGTTGTATTAAGAATTGTCCATCTGTCTGTATTTTGTAGGTCAAATTCTATTAGTTTGTAATATTCTACCATTCTTCCATCAATAAACCAATTCAGATGATTTACATCAATCTCGTCCCGGTCGCATTCTTTTTTTAGTGCTTTTAATGCTTGACGAAGAATCGTTTCATTGACAGTGGGGTGCTGTAAAAGATAGGTCAAGTCGAAGATATCCTTGACTCTCGGCCGGGATAAGGTCTGATGCAGTTTCCAGGATATTTGCAAGGGCATTGGGCAGGTGTATTTTAGTGAAAACGGAGCACCCTCTCTTGGTTTGTATAGTAACTCCACTGGCTCATAGTCAATATCCAGGTTGTAGCTAATATCCAAGGCCAAGTCATCATTTTCCTCTCCATTTACCCAACATAACAAATCGGTATCTACTGTCGGGAAATCATCGTTCATCGCATAGTCAATCTGCCGCCAAAAATCATTTTCGCGAAAGCTCCTAAATTGCACCCCATCGTACATTGTCGTTTCTGTGATTTTAGTTACCCAATCGGAAAACAACGCACCAGCATTCTCTTCTCGGTCGATATAGTGGAGATAAACCCAATCCAAATCAACCACATGACGCATCTCCGGTTTCGGGAAATACTGTCGGGTCAAAATGCTTCCTTTTACCATAAATGGGTGGTCCAGGGTGCTTGCTCTTCGCAGAAAAGCTTCGATGCTATCCAGTTGTTTTTGGTGAAGGTCCATTATACGATCCAGTCTTTGTCCAAAGATTCATTGGAGTCGAAGATGCAAAATTCAAACTCCTCCTTGATGATGGTTATTTGATGTTCTGTCAGTTGCTTTTTAAGGCTTTCTATTCGGGTGTTGGCTGCTTGTTCGTTGCCGTAGTCTCTTATAGTTATAAATTTTGTAGTGGTCTCATTTTTTAAGGTGTTCCTTGATAATCGGGCATCAAATTTTTCGCAGATTTCGCTAATTAATGGCTCATTGGACAAGCGAACTTTACCATGCCATTCATAGTACGTATGGGATTCCTTTTGATAATAATTGGCTACGAATTTTCTATGCCAGGGAGGGACTTCGATTTTAGTTCGAACGACCTCGTATCCGTTGGTTAAAAAGTTGGACTTTAAGTTGGTTACTAGTTTTTCAAGGGACGGTTTGTCCTTGCACTTCAGCACTTTGCTAATCATCGGTTGACGATAAAATTTTCCTTTAGAAAGCTCGATAAGGATTGGCTTGGCTTCTATAGAATGGCAAAAGACCTCAAATTGGTGGATTTGATCTTCCGTTATATCGCTGGTAGTAATATGGATTTCGAAGTCATACATGAATGGGGTGTGTTATAGTCTTGTTAGTCGACAAACATCACCAATCAGAAAATAGTTTCCTTAACATGTGGAAACTTTAATAACTTTCCTTGTAGCTCCTTTAGTTCCCTGAATAGGCTATCAATCGAAATCAGTTGACTAATACCTGTGAGCGACAGATCTCGCCGCCCGCAGAATAAAATTCAAAGTAAACAAACCTAAAATGGAACCCCAGAAAACACCCCAAAATTCCTACTCTGAATAACTTTGTCCTCCCCCGTTACCTCTGCATCCATATTGAAATCTTCCGGGAAATATCCATTAAACAACCCATTGGCAGGTTGCCAAAGCGCACGGTCGTTAGTATTAATGTCCTTCAATTCGCTAGGAGTGGTCTGGTCATTATTCCCTAGGAATAGCCCCCAAATCCCTGGTGTTAGTTCCTTCTGACCAAAGGCCAATCCATTCAAACTAAACGAATTGAGATTGGTGAAGTCGTAAGTAACACCAGTTGCCCCTAAATATACAGGGGATACACTCATAACAGGAAGGTGGTTTCGGTGGCGAACAACGATATAATAAAAGTTTTCCGACACATTATTAAAATACGGAATAGTCAGACCATCCAGCCCCACCACTTGGCCGTCACGCCGCAACAAAACGGTCAGAAAATCAATGGTAGCGATTGTATTCATATCCCGCAATTCGACCAAAATCCAGTCAACAATTGCCGTAGGACCAGTAACATCTAAAACTGCAGGATCTAACGTGTGCTGCCCAAAGTAGGGGTCTATTATTGGCAAAACCCCCTTACTCCTCAAAACATCATTCATCAACCCAGTAGAAGGATCAAAAGTACCTTCTAAAAATACTTGGACATCCAACGGAAGACGATTCGCCAGTAGTTCAAAAGTAAACACTGCTGAACAGGCTGTAGAATCCTCGACAAGGACCGTATAAATACCTTCTTGTAAATTGGAGATGCTACTTGCCGTTGCTCCAGTATTCCAAAGAAAGCTATATTGATTGAGCCCACCATTCGGGAACAGCGCAATGGCTCCATCTGAGATACCAGCGGATGGAATGGTGAGGACTTCATTCACTTCAAGTGGAGCAATCCCTTCAATAGTAGTTGCGCCCGTCATTGTTGCCCCAGTTCCATCGGTAACTGTAAATTGATAATTGCCGATGGCTAATTCTTCTGCTGTTGCAGCAGTTTCTCCATGACTCCACAAATAACTAAAGGGACCATTCCCTTTCAATATCTCGATTGCAGCAGTGCCAGGAGCTGTGCAATAGGAGGAGGTTGGAGTGACCGTAAAAGCTATTTCAGGTTTAAAATATAACGTAGTAGAACCACCCTCAACAGGCGCGTCCATACTCCCAGGGGCAAAACTATTGCTTGTGGTGTGAAGTCGGATGGCATTTGTATTGATCTTTAGTAATAAAGTAGTATCACCCGATGGAATATCCCATTCTGTAGTTACAGAAGTTTCACCTATTGTTTCCTTTCTTTTTTGAATGATGACATCTTGCTGATCGGTTTCTGTCAATGCCATTTCTATTTGCTGCATGGTTGCTCTAGAGGTAATGGATAGGTGACCTTCTTTCTCCATTTTGTCCACTTCTATTTTTGAAAGCACGGAGGAAGGTGCTTCTAGTTCAGTTTTCCAGGCGATTCCATAGTATTGCAACAAGCTGTCCTCGGTATTCGAAAGATGAAATTTAAGCCTTATTTTTCCTGTAGAATCCTGGGGCACTTCTACAATTTCTGGAGTTAATTTTAGTGGACTTGCGGTGGTGGAAACTAATGGATTGATCGATTTCCAACTCTGTCCATAATTTTGTAGGATGGCTATGGTATCCGTCGAATTGATAAGCCCATCCCCGTTGGTGTCAACATGTTTTAGGTTGATTCCGGTGCTTGTGGCATCTGTCCAGTTTTGGCCGTAGCTATACTGAAATTCTGTGCTTGTTGAGGACCTGGGCATTCCAGTAGCGCCGATGTGCAATCCTATGTTTTTTAAGTCGTAATGGTCGACGATCCCATCACGGTTAGTATCTCCCGGCCAAACACAATCCGTAATTATGGATACTGATATAGAATCCAGAATCACATTGGCACAGGAGTCTGTCAATTCCAAATGATACTGTCCACTTGTTATAGCTGTTATCTTTTGACTAGTCCCAATAATACTATCATTAAGTTTCCAGGTATAACCTTGCATCCGAGGATATTTTGCGTCCAGGGTGTCTCCCTGGCAAAGGGGTAATGAATTTGGAAGAATCGGTTCGAAATCGCAAACTGGTAGAAATTGGATCGGCTCTGAAGTTAGAATCAGGTTGTGGATCGTGGTATCCGTCAAGGTAACGTCTGCATTACTTACTTCGCAGTAGAAAATGCCTTCTACATCTGGCAGGAAGTAGTTTTGTCCAACCAAGGTATCGATTGGAGTTGAGCTTGGTTCCATATACCATACATAGGTGTTCTCTGCTATGGTGTCTCCTGCAAATACAACCAATGAATCATGTATCTGGAAAGTAGGAATAGCTGCTTGGTTGATATAACTATAAGTGTCCAGGTGCAAATTGTTTTCTATCCCTTCAAAGGTTAGGTTGTTCTTTGCAATGCTTAAATATTCCAGTAGAGGTAGATGACTGAAATCCGGGACTGGTCCTGAAAGCTGGTTGTTAGTAAGGCTAATGTGATCAAGGAGAAGGAGGCTGTCAAAACTGGGAATACTGCCAGTGATATTGTTGTTTGAAAAAGAGAGGTGCTCCAGGTCTTTAAGGTGGCTCAGGTCCGGTATGGGGCCGGTAAGTTCATTTGCGTACAAAATCAAGGATTCAATTCTCTTAAAATTAAAATAAGTGGGTATTTCTCCAGTAAGTTTGTTTGAGTTTATTCTTAGATATTTAATGTAATCCACATTTGGGAAATGGGGGATAGGGCCCGTCAAGTCATTAAATGCAAGATCAATATGGTCTAATTGGGTACAATTGGTGAATGGAGGAATTGATCCTGAAAAATTGTTTTTTCCTAATCGTAATGCCCTTAGATTTGGCATGGAAAAATTCGGAATGGTGCCGCTTAGTTTGTTATTATAAAAATGTAAGTATTGCAAGTTGACCAGATGGGAATAATCTGTCATGTTTTTATTGAACTTGTTTGAATTGAATCGAATGGACTCCAATGCAGTCAAACTTGAAAAATCTGGGGGTGATCCTATAAAGTCACAAAGCTCCGCGCTTAATGTTAGTAGTTGTAGCGTTTTTGACAAATTGGGGAAATATCCAGAAAAACTGTTGAACGAAAAACTCAAATGTTCAATCGATGTTAAATTAGAATAGTCAGGGAGGAAACCAGTAAGTTGATTTTCATTCAGGTAAAATGAACGGAGTTGAGTCAAGTTAGAAAAGTCAGAAAGTTCACCTGCTAAATGGTTATTTCTTAAGTCAATGCTAGATACTCTATCGTTGAGGAGCGTAATGCCATACCAGTCAGTCATTGGGGTACTCAAGTCCCAAGGATATAGCCAGTTGGCACCATCTGTCATCTCATGCAAAATCACCAGATCCATCGAGTCTTTTGCACGATTTCCTCCTAGGATGTTAAACAAATACAAATAAGCCGTATCGACAATGGTGGTGTCCTGATTTTGGAGGTAATAGCAAATAGTGTCTCGGCCTAAAGTGTTTGCTGTATAACCATAGTCGCCATTAGAAGCATCTATACTTAATGCTCCTTTGTCAAGGGATATCGTATCCCAGCCTACAAAACTCCAAGTAGAATCTACCAGATAGTCATTCACTAACAAATTTCTGTTTAGAGTCTCTCCAAGGGAAAGGATGCCCCAGTCTGACATCGCCCATTTTGGGGCTTGCGCGGAATGGGAGACTATGGTAACGGTTGCAATATCGCACAGTCTTGGAGTACCCAAATCACAAACCTGATAGTCGAACGTGAAGTTCCCAACAAAATCAGGTGCAATCGTAAGTCGAATTTTCCGGCCACCATTCGCTAGCTCAACCGTCCCTTGTGAAGGAAGTATACTAGTAAGAATCGTAAGAGAGTTGGAGTCCAGGCCACCCTCATCCGTATCATTTTTTATAGGATTAATAATCTCAAAAAAGTCCTGGTAAGTATGTATCTCATCATCAAGTGCTATAGGAGGAAGATTGGTGGTGTTGATAAGTTGGAAATAGCCATTGCTCACGCCTCTTGTGTTTGGCTGACTGCTGTCTTGCACTCGGACTAACACTTTGTTTGAATAGTTTTGTGGGATATTCCAAACATAAGAGCCCTGGGCATAAGGATGCGCTGCCACTATCAATTGCCAGGTCGCCCCTCCATTGGTAGAATATTCAATATCAATGTCGTTTATCGCTAAGCTGGTGTCCCATCGGATGGTATCTGTCGTTCCTCCGTATAGAACGTCCCCATTTGCTGGGAATACATCCAGAATTACTTGAGGAGGCGCAAGCGACAAACCCACATCATTCCAGCAAGATTCCACAGCTACTGCAATTCCCGGAAACTGGCTGTTGGCTACTAGAACAGAGGCATTCCGTAAGGAAAAATAATCTCCATTTGGCGTTAAGTTAAACAAGGTTTCATAAATCAATTCCGTCCCATTTTCTACTGAAACTCCATAGTGATTGATCAGTCGGTGAAACCAATAGCTATGCAGTCGGCTATTATTGTGGACCCCCCAATGGTCTGCAGGGCCATCCTTCCAGCCTATACTTTTGTATTGAATCGGTTGGCTTAGGTCCCTGATGCCTAGCTGATTGGGGACCCCAGCGGTCAGGGTGACATCTGCACCAACTTTCCAATCAAGAGCACCTGTTTCCCAATATTCGAATAATTCACCAAAAATATCGCAGTAGGACTCTTCAATTGCACCACTTTCTCCTGCATAGTGAAAACCGATAATATCGTCAAGCAAGGCATGGGAGTACTCGTGTGCCACAAGGTCATTGGAAGTCAATGATCTGCTAGTCTGGTTGTTTCCTTTGCCAAACCAAAGGCTGTGTCCATCCCAGAAAGCGTTGTTAATGTTTAGTCCGACTATTGCACGGATTTTTCCGCCAGCACCATCATAGCCATTTCTACCAAGGGAATCATTTAGATGGTGGACAAATTTTTCAATGCCCCAGTGGACGTCTATCCCCTGTTTGTGGCTTGTCCAATTGGTGTCAAGGCTATTGATTGGTTTTCCGTACCCATTGCTCCAGGTAGTAAATCGTCTGGTTTCTACCAGGGGGTTGTCCAATTGGTAGTGGTTGTTTTTGTGGTTACAGGTAAATGTTTGTTCTCCGTGGTAGTTTGATAGCCCTTTTCCTTGTACGTAGGCATCTTTAAGGAGGGTTGTTGCACTGATTTTTTGTCCGGAATGCGCATCGATGTATACGGATTGATGTTGGTGGGGTTGAATGCTGAAAATATTGAATTTCCAGGCAAGTTGGTAGTTGTTGTTTGGAGGAATAGGAGCGTGGTTGCCAGAAACATAGACCAATTCACCATTAGGAAACCAGGTAGATTTCCCCTTTTTTGCGTTTTTAAGTTGCGCTTCCATTTCGGAGTTTTCCCAGGCGTACTCCTTAGCATTGATCGTACTTAAAGCCTGAGATAAAGCCTGATGTTCTGTTAGTGAAGGGGACGTACTGTTTGACAATCCGGCAACCAACGTTCCTGAAAGTGTACACAATCTTCCATTTTTTTCTTTTGCAATCAGGGTCGCACCTTCTACTGGAATGCCGTTGAGCGTTTGTTGGTATCTAGCATATAAGTTGCCCTGTTTGCTAAGGTGTTCTTTTTGTTTTTTTAGGTCAGCATTCTGGTCATTTAATAATTCGTTTTTTTTGCCAGCAATAAACTGATCCGCAGTGACCCTTAGATTGGGGTTGATTACAGCGATTTCCTGCTGTTTTTGGTCAGCAATAATCGTTTTCGAAGTACTTAATAATTTTGCAACTGACTGTTCCAGGGGTTGTCCTGCCATCTGGTAAACGGTCAATATGCAGCTAAGGAGCGCAAGGAGAATTTTCATAAAAAAAGATCTAAAAGTCGTCAAACAGTAGCATAAATGTACCACAATTAGGGCATAATTAGCTTATCAAAAACGTAACCATATTACGTTATTAAAATTTAGTATATGAATTTAAGTGAATGGAATTAATACATTATAAGGTACGAAATAAATTTAAAATCAGTGTAATGGAAATCAATTTTGATGTATATTGTGATATATAAAAACATAATATGAAAAATAGTCGGTTAATAAATGTACTTAGTAAACTTGATGAAACAGATATGAGTCAACTCAAGGATATGACCTTGTCTCCTTTTTTTAACAAAAATAAAAAGGTCATTTTACTATGGGAGACTTTGGCTTCTTTTAGAAAAGAAATGGAGGACGGACAGATTGTTTTTGAGGTGGATCATCCCAATTTTAACCGACAGTATATTTTTGAGAAAATGTATCCGGGAAAAACAAAAATAACATCTAGTCTGAATGTAGAAATGAGCAAGCTACTTTCTCTGGTCAAAGAGTTGCTTGTTAAAAAAGAGTTGGAAGAACGCCCGTTTCATAAACGACAGTTATTAATGAGGGGGTTACTCCGAATTGATGAGCGTAGCTTTTTTGTCAACCAATACAAAGAGTCAAAAATGCTGCTGGATAACCATCAACGGCGGGACACCGATTCTTACCTCGAAAATTACTTGATAGAACGTGAATACCGGCAGTACCTCGATGGAGAAAAGGGAAGAACTGCGCGGGACTATTTGAGAAAGGAAGCGATTGCGTTAGACACTTTTTATTTGGCCAGACGGTTGAATATTTCTTGTGAAATGCTCAATCTAAATTTGCTGTTTGCGCAGGATTATGACTTTCCATTGTTGGACGCATTCGGTCAAATCATTCGACAACCAACTTACCAGGAAAACAGTTTTATCCAGTTCTACCATGCGGTGCTCAAGATCCTCCGAAATCGACAAGATACGGAGGGTTTCAATAATCTGGTGTCTCTGCTTGGGCAGCCAATAGCCAAGGGGTTGAGCAAGGCCGAAATCAGTGAGATTTTTACCCATGCTATCAATTTCTGTAGTGAAAAAATACAAGAGGGGCAAAAAGAGTATCTCCAGAAAGTATTTGAATTGTATCAACTCTTGATCCTAAAAGGCTTGATTTACAAGGGGAAATACCTTGATCTCGGACGTTTTAAAAACATCATAGGTACTGCTTGCCAGGTAAATCAAACCGCTTGGGCCAAGGAAGAAACGATAAAATTCAAAAAGGACTTCGATCCTAAATATGGTGATGGAGCGTACAACTATTTTATGGCCATTATCAATTTTTATGAAGGGGATTATCAGGCGGCAGATCATCATTTGGGACCGGAACTGGAGACGGAGGATGTGTTTTTTGGTATGAATATCAAATCCTTGAGGCTACGGTGTTATTATGAACTGGATAAAAGTAGGGCGTTTTACGGTCTTTCCAAGTCGTTTGGTAGTGCACTACGCAGGAAAAAAGACATTCATAAAATCACCAAATTAGCCTACAGCAACTTCTTGAAAAATGTGAATTTGATCTACAAATACAAGGAGGGATTTAGCAAACGTGCACTACCCGGTCTGAAAGAAAAATTGGAATCGGCACAAGTGGTGGCTCACAAAGACTGGTTGATGGAGAAGCTGGAAGAGTTGAAGCGGATTAGGTGATTGTAAATTGCTGATTGATGAAATTAAAGGTGCACGGTTAAATTATAGTATATTAAAAAATAATATCACAATGTTGTTTTTCCTGTCTAATGGAATGTTCCGTTTCTATTATGTTTTCTGCTTAATGAGGGATTGAATTGTCAAATTCCAGCATTAAATTAGTTTTAGTTTTAATATAATTTAGGTTGTTTTTGTCAAGTAACTATTGCTTTTCTGCTCCTATCTTTGTTTTAGAAATTAGTTAATCAATGTGCATATGTATTAGTAGGTGTGATTTAGTTCGCCTGTTAACAAGAATTTTAGGTGGAAAACACCAGGTTGAAAGGAGTTTAATTGAATGCCTTTTGACTGCTTAACTACAGTATAGTTTAGCATAATCAAGTAAAAAAACATTCTCAGAAATTTCAAGATATATGATTAGGAAATAGGGTAGAGGTGGTGAATTGAATCAAGCTTAACCTACTTTTCCTATGAATAAAGATGCCTTTTTTTATTAGGCCCAGGAGTCAATAAGTAATAGTTCTTCGGAAAAGTCCGAAGAACTATTACATTTTAGGAGGATAGCAGAAGACTCATTTTGTTATGCAAACTGTCGGTGGAGGTATTCACCATTAACCAAATAAACAAGGGTAGGGAAAAATAGACAAGGGAAAGGGAAATATTGTCTACCGTCCATTGCTGGATTTTTATCAATTTTAGGGGTATATTTACAAAGTAAAATTAAAATTTACCAACTATGTTTTGGAAAAAAAAACCTAAATATCAAGCCATCCAGGTTACCGATGCCAACTTCAATGAATTAGTTGCTCAATCCAAAGTCCCTGTGTTGCTGGATTTTTATGGGAATGGGTGCGGACCATGCAATGTATTGAGCCCCATCATAGATGAATTGGCAGAAGAATTTGAGGGGAGAGCACTAGTCGCAAAAATCAATACAGGCAGTAATCCCGGACTTAACCAGTATTTCAAAATAAAATCTGTTCCTACCTTGATGTTTTTGGATAAGGGGATGTTGATGGAGCGTTTTCAAGGGCTTGTTCCTAAGCCAAATCTTGCGGAAATTTTGGAGGAATATATTGATGGGGGAGAGCAAGCTTGAATGAGTGAATATGCTGCTGCGTGAATGCGGAAATCAACTGAAATCGGAAATGGTATCACATAGTACAGATGCATTGCAATAGTCTCTGTCGCTGTGAATGTAAAACGTCTTTTAGCGGTGATTACGAGGACCTCTTGTTGAGGGAAATGCTTTTATTTTTCAAAAAAAGTTGCATATGCAACTTTTTGTGTGCATATTTGTCCCATGAAACAAATCGAAAACTATCCAAACATCGAAAATTGTAATCCCAGATTATGTATTTCTGGGAATATGATGCAATGCAATCGGATAGTGGCGAATGTGTTTCGAAAATATCTTCAGCCATTAGGGATAACGGATAGTCAGCTTAGTATTTTATTTGTGGTAACGAAAGGGAAATCGGTCAATCAAAAAAAGCTGTCGGATTTTTTGTATTTGGATAAATCTACGGTCAATCGAAATATCACTCGATTATTCAAGGAGGGGTACATTTACAGGGAAGAAACCAAGTTTCTTCACACAACAAAAAAAGGAAAACAATTTTTAGAAAAGGTAGTGCCTCAATGGGATTTAGCGATGGAAGAAATACGCGAAATTCTAGGCAAGGAAGGGGAGTATGCCCTTTTGTTGTTAAAAAATAAACTATCTGCTTAATTTTTTTTACAATAGTTGTATATACAACCAAAACTTAATTTTATGATACCCTTATCCTATTTTCTATTGTTCGTAGTTTTACTTAGTATTTTATTGTGGATGGTCAACTTGAGTATGAAAAAATTGGGTCGATCACCTAAAAACAGACAACGAGCCATGGGAATTATCCTTGCTACTCTTTTTGGTTGGTTGGCCATTCAGTTTGCAATTGATCAAACGGGATTTTATCTTTCCTCAGCGTTGCCTCCTCGGATTCCCTTGTTGATGATTTTGCCCGTATTTTTGTTTACTGGGATATTCTTGTTTTGGAAGAGAAATAGCGAAGTCTTGCATGCGATACCGATTTATATACCGATTGCTTACCAGAGTTTTAGGGCGGTGATTGAAGTTTTGTTTTATTTTACCTTTTTGCAAGGAATACTGCCGATTCAGGTCACTTTTGAAGGGGCGAATTACGATGTGCTGCTTGGGATTTCTGCAATAGTTATGGGGTTTTATGCCTATCGGTCTTCTGCTTCCAAAAAAATATTAATCGCCTGGAATTTTCTAGGAATTGGTGTGATATTGTTTGCTGCTTTTACATTTGTCACTTCCTTATATTTTCCTGAATTTTGGGGAACGGGCGGGTTTTCGGATCGGTTTATTCATTTTCCTTTTTTGTTGTTGCCCTCCTTTTTTATGCCTTCGGCAATTTTCATGCATGTATTGTCAATTGTTCAGCTTTCCAAGCAACTGAAATTAGAAACTGGTGGTGCGTAGTTACACATTGCAATACGTCTCTGCCACGGTGAATGCGACCTAAAAAATCAATAGCTAACCAAATGCATCCTATTCGAATAAAACAGTCATAAACTAGAAAACTCCGACCAAAAAATGATCAGAGTTTAAAAAAAACGCGATGAAGATTTACACCTTTTCCCAAACCAATATTACACGACATTCATCTTCAGTAAAACTCCATGTCAAGGTGCTGCCAACCACGGTAACTTCCGCCTCTTCACAATGGCTTCCACTAAAAGGAGAACCTGAATATTCGGCTATCCAACCCTCACCGCTTTGCGTAAAAGCACCTACAAATTTTTTCTCCACAAGATCGGTGGATCCTTCTTCTGAAAAAATCAATTTCTGCTTGAAAATGCTAAATAATTTGATGTCTAGTGTGCCGCTAACAGATAGTTCTTCCACGGTATTGTCGACATCTCTCCAGGCAAGATCCGTGTCGGTGTGTTCGCAATCGACCTTTGTATAAGAGACTAGTGTATAGTCACCTTTGATGGTTTCAATTGGATCTTTTTCACACGAACACAATAGCAACACAGGCAATACGAATAACAATAAATACTTCATTTTTTAAGATTTTAAGATTAATAAATGACCTAGCTTAGTGGCCTAAAAACGGAATCAATTGTTTATTATCCATTTGTTATAAAACAAAGATATGGCATACCGATACTAGTCTCATTGACTTAAGTTAAGAAGCGAAAATTGTTTGTTTGGTGGTCGAGGTACTTTTTGGGTGGACTTGATTTCTTTACGATCCCGAAGGGTTTTGAAGGAGCGTGAAAAGAAAAATCTAGGAGATAAATTTTTAGTATATCTTCATACTATGAAAAAAAAGAATTGGTGGAAGGCCGTTTTAGCTTTTGTGGTAATATTTCTAATCGTAGACAAGTTATCACCCAAGTTGGATCCGCCTTATAATCCTATTCTTAAAGTGTTAAAAAACACAAAAAAGGAACACTTTAAAGGATTTGCTATTGGTAATGATAAGGGAATGATCTATATATATGCTGAAATTTTTTATCAGGATACCTGTAGCAGGGGGAGTACTAAATTATATAATTCAACCTCTCTTTACAAAAAATGGAACAAGGAAGAAACAACAAGCATCATTTCAAAAAGCATAGCGGCAGAATTTATGGGAATTGCGACACCTTTATATAGCGATAGCTGCAAAGTATTTTATCAAAGCCATAATGATTTTCTAAATCAGATGAACAACATTGAGCAGGTAATAGAAGACTTCAAGCCCTTAAACCTTATAAGCTTAGACCATATTTACAGACCCAGCAATAAGAATAATTTTGCCGTTTACTATTTTTCAAAATACCATTTTTTGATTTTTTCAGAAACACCTTTTGACAAAGCAACCGAAAAAAAATGGATTGAAGGCGGCGCCCTAAAAATTGATGCGCATTGGTACTTAGGAGAGATGGCAAATACCTCTATTATTGATTGGCTGATCAATTGAAATTATTAATAGAAATGCGCTAGGGGACAAGCGGTTGATTTTTCACTAACCCTAAAATAATTAGTCGAATTTTCAGTCAAAAATAATATATAATATACCTTTGCATAAACAATCATAAATTCCCAATCCCAAAAACAAGCATCCACAATGACCCAAATAGACAAATCAAAACCAGTAATGGTCACCGGAGCCAATGGATACGTCGCCAGTTGGCTGGTCAAGAGATTGTTAGAGGATGGGATAACTGTCCATGCGGCCGTCAGAAGTCCTGACAATGAACAGAAAATGAGCCACCTCAAAACAGCCGCCAACAACGCTTCTGGTAATATCAAGTTTTTCAAAACCGACTTACTCACGCCAGGGTCGTACAAGGAGGCAATGCAAGGTTGTGAATTAGTGTACCACACCGCTTCTCCCTTCACCTCAGATTACAAAGATCCGCAAAAAGAACTGATCGATCCGGCGGTAAAAGGAACGGCCAATGTACTCGAATCTGCTGGCGAAGTGCCTTCTGTAAAACGGGTCGTCGTCACTAGCAGCTGCGCCGCCATCTATACCGATTGTATCGATACCGTAAATGCTCCTGGAGGCGAATTGACAGAAGAAATCTGGAACACCACTTCCTCCCTCAAATATCAACCCTATTCCTACTCAAAAACACTCGCTGAAAAGAAAGCCTGGGAGATCGCAAAAGGCCAAAACCAATGGGATCTCATCACCGTCAATCCTAGCTTTGTGCTGGGACCAGCGATGAATGCGAACAACACGACTTCTGAAAGTGTGAGTGTCCTCAAAATGCTGGGTGGAGGCGAGATGAAAATGGGGGCACCCAAATTGGGTGTCGGTGTCGTGGACGTGCGAGATGTAGCAGAAGCACACTACAAAGCTGGATATACACCGGGGGCGAAAGGGCGGTACATTACTTCAGCGCATAACTCTGACTTCTTGGAATTGGGAACGGTCTTACTGCCTAAATACGGGGATAAATTCCCACTACCTAAAAAGGCATTGCCCAAGTGGTTGTTGATGATTGTTGGTCCGTTTACTAACAAACTGTTTACTCGGCAGTTCATTCGTAATAATGTGGATATTCCCTGGAAAGCAAACAATTCAAAAATCAAGAGAGAATTAGGGATGTCATTTAAACCCTTGAAGGAAACGATGGAAGATGCCTTTCAGGTGTTGATCGATGCTGGAATATTAAAATCAAAATAGATTAAACAATTTGCAAACTTATTGGTTGATACATTTTGATTGTTAACAGCACTTGAGATTGATGATCAAATTCTTATATTTGCATTTTTAAACCCTATGTTTTAGTAACTCCAATTTATTGATTGGGGATAATTAGATAACTTTTTAACAATAACTTTGATGAATATTTCAGATGTAAAACAACGACTTAAAGAAGGTAATTCACGATTTGTAGAAGACAAATTAGATGGAAAACTCCAAAATAGTAGCCGAAGAGATGAACTCACTTCAGGACAAGAACCATATGCTATTGTATTAAGTTGCGCAGATAGCCGTGTAGTTCCAGAACTTGCATTTGATGCTGGATTGGGTGAATTGTTTGTAGTACGGGTTGCCGGCAACATTGCCAACAGTTCTTCTATGGCAAGTATTGAATATGCAGTAGCGCATTGCGGCTCACAAGTCATCGTAGTACTAGGCCACCAAAGTTGTGGAGCAGTCACTGCAGCAATGAAAGGAGGAGATAACGGCTACAACCTAAACCACTTACTAGGCCATATCACACCCGCCATATCCGCTAGTGCAGCAGACGCTTCAGTAACAGACGTCGTCAAGAAAAATGCTGAACTAACCGTTAAGGAATTAATCAATCGCTCTGATATCATCGGCAGCGCTGTAAAAAATGGCACCGTTGAAATCCTTCCTGCGTACTATAATTTAGATTCAGGCCGCGTAGATTTCTTATAGGAAAGAAACGATAAAAATAATTGCTATAAAAAGGCCTATTCTTGGAATAGGTCTTTTTTGATATTGTAAGTAGATAATATTGATGTCAAAAATTATTTTTGATAATTCAGTATGATAAAACCATTTCAATGCATGCTGGTTTTCAATCATTTTCTTATTAAATATGAAATCTATTTCCGAACAAGTCATCCTTTATCTTTCCAAGCATTTCAGAAAAAAAATATCCCTAGAAGAACTCGCTAGGATTGCAGGAATATCCACCTTCCATTTTCATAGAAAATTTGTCGAGGAAAATGACTGTACCCCGCATGCCTATCTAGAGAACATTAGGATGCAACATGCCAGGCACCTCATGGTATTATTCCCAGATTTGTCATTGACCGATGTTGCGTTTGACTGTGGCTATTCTTCCCCAGGTATTTTCAGCAGAGCTTTCAAAAAATTCTACGGGGTAGCGCCATCTAAATATATACCTACTGAAATAATAGTTCCGGAAAATATTCACTTAGAAATAACCAAACCTCTCCAAATACACTACCTTTCAAAGAAAATAATTGCTGTACAAAAAGTGCCGTTGACTGAAAAAGCGCTAAACCATACCTGCCAACAGTTAATAGCAACAATGTCCTCTATTACGGCTGTTTGGGGGCTCTTTTTGGATGCGCCTTTTCATGTACCGCTGGATCAATGCAGGTATTTTATGGGAACGGAATCTGCCAACTCAGATAGAAATACAACAGTGTTAACAATGCCTTCAGGCTATTACACCACGATCAAAGTAACAGGCGGATTCGATCAGTTAAAAGAAAAAATGATCATCTTAAACGAACATATCAAATCCAATGGGTATGGCATCAATTCGCTGACTGGCTATGAAAAAATAGACATCACCCAAAAAACAACTGCGTTCAACTACCTGCAGTCAACAAGAGAAATTTTCGTAAAAATAAAACGAGAATAGCAAGATTTGCTCAGTCATCTTCGTCTTTATGATTCAACTTTGTTCTTAATATTTCCAATTAAAGAACAAAAATAAAAAGATGACAAGGAGAAAAGTAGTAACGATCTTGCTTAGTTTACTGACCATACTTAGTTGGGCACAAACACAAACCATAAAAGGAAAGGTGATTGATGAAGGTTCCGGCTTACCCATCCCATTTTCCAATGTATTTTTGATGAACACGGATCCTGTTTTGGGAACGACATCAGATGAAGCAGGCAATTTTCTGATCCAAGCAATTCCAATAGGAAGATATGATATCCAAGCTTCCTTTGTTGGGTATGAAAGTACTATAAAAAAAGACATTGAAGTGAGTTCTTCCAAGGCTATTTATCTAGAAATCGCACTTAAAGAATCCTTCAATACGCTATCCGAAATCGTAGTAAAGCCCAATATAGACAAGGAACATGCGCAGAATACGATGGCACTTATAAGTGCACGGATGTTAAGTGTAGAAGAAGCGAATCGTTATGCTGGAGGATTTGATGATCCCGCTCGGTTAGCTTCTTCTTTTGCAGGAGTTTCAAGTGGGGTAAACAATAATGGGATTGTCGTGCGAGGCAATGCCCCCAAATCTTTGCAATGGAAATTGGAAGGCATCGAAATTCCAAACCCTAATCACTTTGCAGACTTGGCGAGTTTTGGAGGGGGCGCATTGACGGCACTTAGTAGTCAGTTGCTGAGTAATTCAGACTTTCTGACTGGTGCTTTTCCGTCAGAGTATAGCAATGCCTTGTCTGGTGTTTTTGATATTAAAATGCGCAAAGGAAACAACGAGGAGCGCGAACACACCATTCAACTAGGAGCGCTGGGTATTGATTTGAGTTCAGAAGGGCCTTTCAAAAAGGGAAAAGCAGCTTCCTATCTTTTCAATTATCGGTATTCTACTTTTGGTTTGGTCGGCCAACTAACGGGGGCTGAAGAAGGGATTAAATACCAAGATGCATCGTTTAAGCTCAATTTTCCTACAAAAAAGGCAGGGGTGTTTTCTTTATGGGGACTTGGTTTGCTGGATGAATTCCTCACAACAGAAGAACCAGATACCACAAAATGGACCTATCGAACGGATGGAGAACGATATGATGCGGATCTCTACATGGTAGCTGCGGGCATCAATCATAAGCTGATTTTAGGTGATCGCTCTTACTTACAAACCACCTTAGGATTTACTACTAACAATACGGATTGGCAGGTAAGTCAATTGGATAGTACCTCCATATTGCAACCTGAAAGTAACATTGTCACCACCAATTCTACCTACGTGCTTAATACCACTTTAAATACTAAATTCAACAAAAAACATACGAACAGAACCGGAGTATTGGCGACCGGGTTCGAATACAAAACCCTACTCCAAAATCGATTGCCCAATGCCGTTTTTGAAACAGTGACCAATGAAAATGGAAATAGTGTTTTGTTGACGGCCTTCAGTAGCTCGAATGTGAGGCTAAGTAATGCACTTACACTAAACGTAGGGATAAACACACAGTTGTTTACGTTGAATAACAACTATACGATAGAACCCCGACTGGCAATAAAATGGGAGTGGAGCCCAACACAACAAGTCGGTGTTGCCTACGGATTGCATAGTCGATTAGAAAAGTTGAATTACTTTTTTACTAGGGAATCGGGCACTGGGAACTACAATAACAAGGAGATGGATTTTACAAAATCGCATCATGTCGTCCTTAGTTATGCTAATAAGCTGACGGAGCATTGGTTATTGAAAATTGAACCGTATTTTCAAATTTTGTATGATGTTCCAGTCATTGCCAATAGCTACTACTCCTTTCTCAATCAAAAAAGTAACGACGATTGGTTTGTCAATGATCAATTTCAAAATATTGGAATGGGCAGAAACTACGGAATAGATTTGACCCTTGAAAAATACTTATCTAAAGGGTTTTATTTTATGACCACCGCCTCCTTGTTTAACTCGGAATATACGGGCGGCGATGAGGTTTGGCGGAGCACCCGATACAGTAAAAATTTTATTGTGAATATCATTGCTGGAAAAGAATGGTACCTGGGAAAAAGTAGTAAAAATGTTTTTGGAGTTAACATTCGCGGTACCGTGCAGGGAGGAGATCGATATATCCCTTATTTTGAACAAGCCTCTATAGACAATCAACAGTTGATTTACGACTACAACAATGCCTTTTCCGCCTCGTTTAATCCAGATTTTATCTTGCATTTTTCAACGAATTACAAAATAAACAGCAAGAAAACGACACATGAGTTTGCTCTAAAAGTAATAAATGCAACCGGCTATGGTGATTTTCAGGGATTCAAGTACAATTTAAAAACCCAGCAGATTGACAAAACAGAAGAAGTCATCTTCATACCAAATGTGAGCTATAAAATTTCTTTTTGATGGGAAAGGTAGTTGGTAGCGGGCAGAAGTAGAAGGTATTCAAGTCTGAAGATTATCGTAGATAATTTTCAGACTTGAATAATTCTCGCATAAAAAAAGGTGTATATTTGCCAGCTCTAATCAACAAATCATTGAATGATATTCATTGCTGGAATAAGTATTGCTCTTTTTATATCCACCCTTTTGTTGGTCAAAAAGGATAAAACCAAATCCGACGTTTTTTTATTGCTTTGGATGTTGTTGAATGCAGCGCATCTTGGATTTTATTACCTTAACTATTCAGGAACATTGTACGATTATCCAAGTCTTTTGGGCGTACAGCTGCCATTTCCTTTACTACAAGGAGTTATGTTGTTTTTTTATGTAGCTTCTGTTACCAACCAAGCTCCAGCAAAGAAATGGTACGCTTTTTTGCACTTGATTCCTGCTTTGGGGGCCTACATTTATCTCCTACGATTTTTCTTCCTTTCTGCAGCCGAAAAAATTGCGATTTTCAAAGTCAGTGGAGGGGAGGACTATGCTGGTTTTATGACCGTTTTGCAAATAAGCGTTTTCCTCTCAGGGATAATTTATGTGAGTTGGTGTAGTTTATTATTAATAAAACACAAAAAGAACATCCGGTCCCAGTTTTCAGATATTGAGGAGATCAGTTTATCCTGGCTTCAATTTTTGGTAGTTGGCCTAGGAGTAGTTTGGTGTTTGGTGATTGTGAGTCAGGACGACGCTATTATATATCAAGCAGTTGCCGTATTTGTGATGTTAGTTGGGTTTTTCGGTGTTCAGCAAAAAAGCATTTTCAACCAACAAAAGGAAATCAATCAACCTCCAATCGCCCACCTAAAAGAAGAGCAAACAACAACACCCGCAAAAGAAAAATACCAAAGCTCAGGGCTGTCTGAGCACCTTGCAGAGGAACATTTTCAAAAACTGAACACCCTAATGAACCAAGGAAAGTTTTACAATAACGCCAACCTTTCTCTAGGCGACCTGGCCAATGAATTAGACCTCCACCCCAACTACTTATCCCAAATCATCAACAACAATGGCGGCCAATCCTTTTATGACTATGTCAACACGTTCCGAGTAAACGAGTTTAAACGGCTCGTCGCCCAACCAGAAAACCAAAAGTACACCCTAATCACCCTTGCCTTTGAGTGTGGCTTCAATTCAAAATCTTCTTTCAACAGATACTTCAAAAAAATAACAGGCCAAACTCCTTCCCAATACGTGAAAAAGTAGGCAATGTATTTGTATTCAGTGGCTTAGTGTGATCAGTGCGCTTGAAATTTCTCCCCCCAAAACGGGTCAACCTACAATCTGACACCTAAATAAAGCCCATTTTAAGTGCCAAATTACAAAATGACACGCTTTCAGCCTTCCAGTACGATAAGTTTGTGGTATTGATAATCACAAAAAAATATACTGATGAAAAATGTACTGTTAAGCTTCCTCTCCTTATTAATTTTGGGCTGTAGTGCTTGTGAAGAGCGCCAGAAGCTAAGCGATGAAGGAGTATTGGTTCCTCTTACCGTTATGGAGGACCCATTGCTGCCTTTTATAATTGTCAATAATGTCAAACTGCACGCAGAGGCATTTGGAAACCCGGACGATCCTATAGTTGTAGTGATTCATGGCGGCCCTGGAGTGGACTATAGAGGTCAATTAAATTTCAAGGAGTTGGTGTCGGATAGTTTGTATGTTGTTTTTTATGACCAAATGGGGTCCGGCTTATCTCAACGATTGGGGAAAGACCATTATAAAAACGTGCAGGTATTTATTGATGAATTGGACGGTGTGATCAACCATTATCGGCAAAATAGCCAGCAAAAAGTGATTTTGGCGGGGCATTCCTGGGGTGGGATGTTGGCGACTGCCTATTTTAATCAAAATCCAGACAAAATTGATGGAGCTATCCTGGCAGAACCCGGTGGTTTTAACTGGGAGCAGACGGAGGCCTACCTTTCAAGATCAAGAAAAATCGAACTCTTTGGAGAATCAACGAATGACTTTGTTTATCTGGACCAATTTATAACTGGCAGCGATCATAACACATTGGATTATAAAATGGTGCTCTCACTTGCTTCTGATGTGGCTACTGGTGATGTTGATCCACCACCGTTTTGGCGTTACGGCTGGATTTGTAATAGTGCTTCGATCGAACTAGCTATCAATCATCCAGAGCAATTGGATTTTACTGCAAATTTAACTGCTTTTACGCCCAAAGTACTCTTTGCGTATAGTGAATTGAACGAGTCTTATGGGCCGGATCATGCCAAGCTGGTGTCTGGATTTCTGTCGAATGTAGAGTTGGTGGAGATCGAGGGCTGTGGGCATGAAATTCCAGAATATGGGTGGGCTAATTTTTATCCTGCTGTTAAAAAATATCTGCAAGAAATCCTTTAATCGGCTATTCTAAACTGGAATACTGCTTTAGCACATTCATTCTGGATCCTATGTCCTTCCTACCGAAGCGCAGCATTCAGGCCAAACACAATTTATTTATTTCTATTGACCCGGTTTCCAAGTATTAATACTTAAAAAATAATTCTTAAAATGAAAATAATAACGATTTTTCTACTTACAATACTATTCAATTTAAATGTGGTTTATGCTCAAACCACCAACTGGCGATCGATCGAGGATTCTCAAAAAAGTCTGGTCTATCTTAATCTGGGGTACGACTTTGGATTGACGACAAAGCTGGGTTATGCCCACAAACTGGACGCCTTCCGACCAATATTATTGATGGCTGATTATTCCTTTCCGATGGGGAAGACACTCTTTGATGATTTTAAATTTCGACTTGGTGGGCAGATAGAAATTTTTAATAAAAATCACTTCAGTTTCTCCGCCCAGTATTTCGCAATCGTTAGAAGGCAGCAAACCAATTTGGTTAGACAGCTAGGTGTTGGTTCTGAGGTAATGGTGGCGCTAGGTTACTATAAACCCAAATGGCACCTGGCCATAGAATTAGGGTATGACAAATCGTTGGCCACACACCTAAAACATTCAGACAAGATGACCTCCAATTTTCCAGAAATAAAAGATGGATGGTTCTATAACACTGGAGGGCAATTGTTCTATGGTTTACAAGGAAGTAAAACCCTAGGTGAAAATATGGAGATCTCTCTTAAAATAGGAGCGACCAATGCCAGGGGGAAGGATGAAAATGCTTTACTTCCTTATTATGCTCAATTGGGTATAACTTATAGGGTGAAAAGTAAAAGTAGCAAGTAAATGGTTAATGGAAGTTGGATGCAAACAAATGGCAGTGGGGCGAATCATCATTCGCCCGTTGCTGATTGATTTTATTGATTAATGCGTGAGTTATAGGCGAAAAGTCCTTCTACTATAGCCTGTTAATATTCCGTCGTATTCTCCATAATTACTTTTTTCAATGCTTCGACATTCTTGATTTCTTGTTCGTGAAAGGAATCGGATAGCAAAGTCATGAGGGCAAACATAGAGCGCATCATCATGCCATTGCCCTTGACTTTGGAGTCGGTAGTAATCGTTGTTTTTCCTGCTACTTCTGCGAACGTGGTGGTTTGATCAAAGACCATCATATCGCTGTCGAATTTTAGGGTGATGTGGTCCATCTCTTTTTTCGAGGCAATGGTTTCTGTCATGATGAATTCAGGTTGGCCTTCTCCTGGGTCGACGACTACTTTGTATTTGCTACCAACGGCTCCTTCTTCACCACTGATCAATTCTATGCTTTTGAATCCTCGGATCCATTGTCCTAATTTGGTAGGATCTTGATGGACCGCCCATGCTTCTTTTGCAGATTTATCGACGGTTATTTCGTGGCCATATTGGACAGTTGGCATTAAAAAGCCCAGCGCTAAAAAAATCAAAAACAGGCCTACAAGTAAAAGAAGAAGGTATTTCAAAATTTTCATCGGTGAATAGGTTTAAATTTGACAATAGGCAAAAATACAATAAAACGGCCTATTGTTAATTTTTTTTTATTGTGAATGGTTGGTAATTTAATCGCACGATTTTTTTTAAAAAATCACCTCAAGGAAACTAATTTTCAAAAACCAAGGTTATGATAATAGATGCTCAAGTTGATGAATTATCTAAAATTTATTAATAAGTGTGTACAAAAACGTAACACTTGCCAACTAGCGTAACCTACTATATTTGGTTCCTTCAAGTTAAAGGAAATGATCCGAAGATGTATTCTCAAATATATTCTACTCTATTTTTTTTATAAAAACCAATTATCATTCTATGAAAAATTACCAAATTGTCATTTTTTTAATCCTTATCCTATCTATTATCTCCTGCAATGTAGAAGGAAGTACTGAACGAACAGAGACCATATTCGAAGTCTCCATTTATCCAGAAAAAGCTAAAAATTTTCAAGTTGCCAATGATTTTGTAAATATAGATTGGCCTACAATTCTTTCCGAAAAAATCGATCTCCAAGATAGAGCAGGCATCGAGGGCATGCAAATATTTGCAGAGGCAAAAAAAGGAGGAAATGAAGGAGTCATAAAATTCACGTATCCAGGCATGGCGTCTACAGAATTTTCCAATAAAATCAAAAAAATATTCGTAGATAAAATGACAAGCTTAAATGCCGAATACGAAGCAAATAAGAAGTTTATAGACAAAGCAACCAAATTGTCAAAGAATCACACGGCTATGGCGGAGAAGCAAGATTACGCCTCTATAGGTTTGGACTTGGTGGTAGGGAACGAAAAACTCAGCAAGACCATAGACAATCCCGCCAAGCAAATAAAAGAGATCAATACCTCCTACAAGCTAACAAACATCAAAAGGAAACTCCAGAAAAGATCATTGACCAACCTTAAATCTGAGAATAACCTCCCAGCTCTTTTGGTCATCTACACGATTACTCTTCCAGACAATACCAGTGTGAATGAAATCGTAACATACGTAGAATTACAAGATAAAATCTATCTGATTAACTATGTAGTTGAATAATAATTGAACAGCGTAGAGACGACAGGGTAGAGACGTATTGATTGAACAGGGTAGAGACGCATTGATTGGACAGGGTAGAGACGCATTGCAACGCGTCTCTACCCTGCACCTTAAAAATATCAATCTACAACCACCCACTTCCGAATCACCGAACCACCATCCACTCCTTGCAAATGAATATAATATTGTCCAGCACTCAAAATGCCTAATTCTAATGGAAGCAAACGATAATCGGCCATTCCTTCTGTCTTCCAACTTCTAAGTACTTGCCCTGTGGTAGCAACAATCGTAACCGTCGTGCCTTGAGGAAGACCAGTCAACGCAGAAGATTCACCAGACATCAAACTCAATGGGGAGTTAGATAATCCGATGGCTGCACCTGCTGTCCAATCCTCCGTGCTCAATGCAGAACCGTCGAGGGTAAACTCGTAGAGCGGATAGCCATTGTTCATTCCTGTGCCTGCTTTTTCCTGGTAAGGGTTGTTGACTCGGAGTTGAATTTCTACATCATTAGGGATTAGCCCATCCTGCATGGAGAGCAGCTGACTACCAGGCGCCAAAATGGGAATGGTCGTCCAGATGACTTTCTCCCATTCTTGTATCTGTAAAAAGGGACTGCTGTTAAGTCCTGTAGCAATTGCAGCACATTCATCATACAATTCATTCGTAACGTAGACAAAATGTTGACCACCTGCAGGAAACTCTGCAAGGGAGCCAGACAAGGTGGTGCTTGGTGGTACCGCTTCAATTCGAGTGCTACTCGGATTCCAAATCATATCCTTGCCATTGTCTGTGGATAATCCCAAATCATTGGCGGTGCCTTGTCCGGTGCTTGTTGGATTGAAGTAGGTGTTTTCCCCAAAGAAAATATTTAACCGTTCTCCAGATTCAACATCAATAGCATACCCTGGAAACCAGGAAAACCCGGTAGAACTTTGAGGATCTCCATTTTTATCGACTGAAGGGTCAGTTCGGATCGAAAATGGAGGAGCATCCGGGTTGGGAATGCCTTCATTTTCATAGAAATGGGAAAAAGTATTGAGTACAATACATCGACTCCATTTAGCCTTGTCAGAAGTAAGGACGATATTCACATTATTAAGATCATGAAGCCCCGTTCTGGCAGTTACCTGAGTTGAAAAGATATTTGTCCATGCTGGGGTAATGAAATTTCCTGATGGAATTGAAGAGGGAGCGCCATATTTTACCAGGGGATATGGGTACCAGGTTTTATTTATTAAATCAGAATAAACTTCGTTTGGATCTCTGTTATTGTCTACTTCTCCAAGAGCCGTACGAATGAAGTTGAAATATCCAGTGACAAAATCATCTGGAACACCATTCAGCCATTCATTTCCTGGATTTGCATACGTTATTTTTTCGCCAATATAGCCGTTTGGTGAAGCAAGGCCGCCTGGTTCAACTACTTGTTGGATATTGATTGAAAATCCTCTTCCTGTAATGATTTGATCGTTGAAGACATTGATGGTATTGGCGGAGGTCCACTGGTCGCCAGTATTTACATCTTCTAGGATCCATTGGTCTGGAGCATTGGTGGTTTGTTGATTGTCGTCTACAATTTTCAGTCGGTAGGTGCCGTTGACAAGTGAAGGGTCGATCACGCTCGATATGACAATTGGCCCATGGTCTCCTTGATAAACGAGTACGTCTTGCACATTATTTTGAAGGATTTGCTGCTTGGTAGCATTGGTCAACTTCAAGTATTGGCTGCCTGTTCCAATTCCGTCATATCTGGTGACCTGGACTTGAGCAGAAAGCAAAAAAGAAGAAAAAAGCAGGAGGTAGAGGAGTATTTTATTCATTCGAAGTAGTTTTATATTAAAAGTAAGGTAAAAAACAGATTATGTAAATGAATAAATTTGAATCCGTCAAAATTTGAGTGAATAGGTATTTTGATTTAGCGAAGGAGCACTTCAGACTTGAAGTCAATTAGACTAATCTGAAGTAGTCACGACTTAAGCTGACAGTTGGGTGAAACTAGAGTTGAACGGTAAGCCTGTTTATCTCCAATTCTATCAATTTTAATCGTGCACTCCAGTATTCGAGATACTCATTTAGTGATTTGCTGTCCATTTTTTGATCTCGTTCTTCGAGTTTCCTTCTGTACCCTTGATGAATTTCTGTCAAATTGGCTAAATGATCTCTTTTGTTTTTGGGAATGTATCCCTGGCCGCTGCAACCACAGGTATGAAATGTATTGCCCAGGAAATACATACTTCTTACTACCTCCCATTCCTTGGTTTTGGTTTTTTTAGGCGCTTTAAAATCAAGTCCAATGTTATGCATCTTTGCACTGCAATCCGGGCATTTATATTCCTTATTTCGATAGGCTTTTTCAAATTGGTTGATAAGCACTGGGTTGTCGTTCCTAAACTGTTTTGATTCCGGTGAATCATAATTTAAAAAGGCCTTTCTATAGTTGTCCATATCCCCGTTCTGAAGTATCCTGTCCTCTAGCAGCGGTTGTTTAAACGTTTTTCGGCAGGCAAAGCAGACGAAGTGGGGTTTATATGTTTTGAAGGCATATCGACACATGATCAATCAACTATTTGTTATCTAATTGCTATTATTGGCTCAAAATAGTGCTAGAGCCATTTCTTTAGAGAACTTGAATTTGGGGTGCTACTCAAGATAGGTAAGATGACTTGAATCTCTAGAACGATGCGTCCTCTTTTTAACGAAAAGTTCTTGATCGCCAATGATCTTCTAAAGTCTTATTTTTTAAGGATCACCAAAATAGAATATTACATAAATTAATTTTCAATAATTTAACATTATCATTGTTAGTTTAGATAAAAGTATTATCTTAATATGAATTTAATCTTATAATTGCTTAACTACTACTTATTAATCCTCATCATGAAAGAATTCCTCCAATTTTCTTCCTTTATTTTCTGTTTTTTCTTCTCCTCCATATTGCTTGCCCAAACTGTAGACGTCGGACACCTCAATCCCGTTTATGGCAATGCTAACTACAAATATCTGCGCATGGGGGAGCCAAGTGCGTATTTCGGAGGTCTGATGCACAATTATATTTCTCCTGCTTATGGTAACGGGGATGATTTTGCAATTTTCACTTATGGAAACCGCGATATGACCTTTAGGACCGGTTCTGGAAATTTTATCGTTTTTCCATCTTCTGGCGGTAAAATGGGCGTAGGCTACAACGAACCTACCCAAAAATTGGATGTAAGAGGTAACATTCGGGCTAGTGGATATCTATATACTAATTCGAGAAGAGTCTATTTTGGCGATACCCAATATATGTACGGTAACAGTTCTTCCGCCTTTTATCTAAATGGGAATCATAGCACGGTAGTACAGATGCTTCTCAGAGACAAGGAAAATAAAATATATGGTAGAATATATGGTAGTGGAGACGGTGCTTATTTCGGTTTGATGGACGGTGATGCCAATTGGGGACTACTGATGGCAAAAGACAACTATACCTCTTTCCGAATCAACAACAACGAAAAAATGAGAATCAGAGCCGATGGTAATGTTGGAATCGGCACTACTTCTCCAAACTATAAACTGGACGTCTGCGGCCATATAAGAGCTAAGGAGGTCCGTGTTCAAACCGGTTGGTGCGACTATGTCTTTGAAGACAATTATAAAATGCCAACATTACAAGAAGAAGAACAGCATATCAAAGAAAATGGCCACCTTTCAGGATTTGAATCTGAAGAAACAATGGCTGGAAATGTAGATCTAGCTGACGTTACCAAACGCCAACAAGAAAAACTAGAACAAGTCGTTCTTCATCTTATTAAATTAGAAAAAGAAATCACACAGCTCAAAGTAGAAAACAACGAGCTAAAACAGGAAGTAAAAGTCCTGAAAGAGAAATAGGCAATTTCTTGTTACCATATACAATTTAACTGGAACCCATTATTTATTAGTTTATAACTACTCCGCATCTTAAAACATGCAGGAAGGGAGTTGTAATGCGTTTTATAGACAAGAACGACTGCATTCCCTGTCCCATTTGGCGAGTAGCTACTATAATTAGATTATGAAAAAGTATTTTTTGTAATAGGTTTAGCGGTATGTCCATTTGCAATATTTATTGCTCAGACAGCTCCATTGCTAATTTGGAAGTACAACTATTTGACCGATTTAATAAATGATTTTGGCAAAAATAAAATGAGAACTAAACAACATTAAAAAATAACTAACTATGAAAACAGGCTTAATTTTTTTGTTTGCATTACTATTATGCATTCCGTTTACGATCTCCGCCCAATGGACGGATAATGGCACAAACATCAGGACAAATGACGCAGTAGGTATTGGTTCTTCTAGTGATCTTTATTCCTTTTATACAAGGACGAACCGGGCCGGCTGGCAAGGGCGATTTGCAAACCGTGAAAACGGGATAGGAGCGGATGTTTATTTAGCGCATGGGGCTGGATATGGGATGCATATTCGAGGGCGAACGGTAGATGGTAAGTATACCCTTCAACTTTATAATTTGGAAAAACAAACCAATGTTTTTTACAATAATGGTAGAGTAGGGCTAGGATTAGTAGGCAATGTTGGGATAGGGACAAATTCTCCTTCTCACAAATTGACCGTCATGGGGGAAACTTACATAAATGGTGGTTGGGTAAGAGTAGCAGGAAATAAAGGTATCTATTTTCAAACACACGGTGGTGGATTTTATATGCTAGACAATACCTGGATTCGGACCTATGGCAATAAAAGCTTTTATCATAGAACGGGTATTATGCGAACGGATGGTATATTGCAAGTAGGGCCTGCGGGAAATCGATTTACCGTTAGAACAAACGGAAATGTTGGTGTGGGAGTGACTGTCCCCCAATTCAAACTAGATGTTTGTGGACATATAAGAGCCAAGGAAGTACGTGTACAAACTGGTTGGTGCGACTACGTGTTTGAAGAAGGTTACAACCAACCAACGTTAGAAGAGGAAGAACAGTATATCAAAGAAAAAGGACACCTTTCTGGATTCCAATCCGAAGCAGAAATGGAAGGAGAAGTAAAACTCGCTGACGTCACCGTACGACAACAAGAAAAAATCGAGCAAATGATGCTTCATCTCATCGAAATAAACAAACGCCTGGAAACAGTAGAGGCTGAAAACACCCTACTAAAACAACAATTAGATGAAAAATAGGCCTATTTCGGTAGGTTAGTCATTTTATCTTTTATTAAAAGAGCAAGCAAAACATTTGGTTTACTTGCTCTTTTTTGTACGATTATTAGGTTAGGAGTTGTCGTTTTCCATTCATTCTCAAAATAAAAGAACGAGCCCTTTGTAGCAGTGACTTCAATCGCCTTCCGTAGCGCAGCAAAGAGGCCTGAAGGCAATAACGATCGCCATTGTCCTGTCAACATTGTTAGTTAAAGGGCAACTTACTTAATCACCTTTCTGATTTCTATCCTTTTCTCCTTATTTGAAAATTCGAAAAAATAGACGCCAGAAGGATGATCTGAAAGATCAATTTCCAGCAAATTACCAGAAATCGGTTGAATGATTTCGCCTAGTGAATTGTATACTTTTACAATAAATTCGTGGGTGTAGTTGTCATTTTTTATCCTAAATATTCCTGTTCCACTTGGATTTGGGTATATAGTAAAGATTTCCTCTTTCGGAAGGCTTTCTATGTTAGACACAACAGGACAACCAACTGCGACCTCTGAAACGTCTAGCGTAATTGGGTACAAGGTTGGCGCACTAAAATCATTCAGATCATAGGAAATTTTGATCCATCCATGCTGGTTGTTTTTCTGATAAGCGATGTATTTTTCATTTACAGTACCAGGAGTGTAAGCCCCTAAAGTCCCATAGTAGGAGATCAAACAACTTGTGCAGGACTCCCATATAGTGTCTGTTTTTGTACAATCCAGTAAATCGCCATATTCATAAAGAACGACTGAATTGTTTAAAGAACTCATATAGTCTTTCATACAAACTGAAATACTGGTGTCCAATACTACCAAATCCAAAGAATTGGGGCTATCAATATTTGAAGACCCCTTCGCTAACAAAAAAAAGAGATCATTTATACTATCGCAATCTAAATCTAGATATGCAGTATCTGCGGTATAAGGGGTTATGTTAGAAAGACTAATATTGGGATCTTCTACCACCATACCATTTGGGACTATTCCTGCAAAATTTTGACAAATAGACAAGTAGGGGAACACAAAAATTAAAAGTGATGTCATTAAAAGTGTTTTCATAATGTTTTTTTTAATTTAAATAATTAGTTAATGTCATACCCCTTCTTTAAGAACGAATTGTATGGGCAATACGTTTTTTACATAGGTGATTTTCTGGGAATAACCGACTCGATTCAGGGGAGAAACCGATGGTTGTAGGGAAGTTTAACTAATATTATATACCTTTATAAAGTAACAATCACAAAAATAAAGTATGAAACATTTCTCAATTTTATTGAGTCTTCTCTTGGTGGTGATATGCTCCATGGCCCAACCCGTTTGTACACCAGATCCAAACCCCTTATGGCAATTCCCTCCCCCTTCCTACAATGAGATAGACACGATGTACAATGGGTATTATTATGAAGATGTATTAACTGTTTTTGCTCCGGATTCACTATATGTCAATACTACCATTGTTCAAATTGATTCTATGCGGGTGGACTCCATTTCTGGATTTCCGATAGGTATCGATTATGAATGTGATGTCCCTGATTGTTTGTTTGTACCGCCTGTTGTTGGCTGTATGCTTCTATCTGGTACGCCAAACGATACTACAGGTGTATACGATGTGCGGATTCATTACTGCGTTTTCCTACCTATTTTGCCTGACCCGATATGTTTGGTTTATCCTGAGGATACCGCAGAAGCTGGTTATGCCTATCGACTTGGCAGCAGCCCAATTTCTTCTAATCTAGAATTGGAAAAGGAGGCCATTGGCGATTTGTCCTGCTTCCCAAATCCTGTGACGACTAGTAGCAATTTCCAGTTTCTTCCTCACCAAAATGGCCTTGCGACAGTTGCTGTATATAACTCCGTTGGGCAGTCTGTTTTTAGGGAGCAAGTTTCCGTGACCACTCAAGAAATGATCACTGTGGGATTTAAGAGGGGAGATTTGACGTCTGGGATTTATTTTTATTCTGTTGAGCTTAATGGACAAACGGAGGTAGTGAAGTTTGTTTTGTCGGAATAGGGATGGCGCCCTAATACTGGATAGATTTATCTGCTCTGCTCTAGAAGTTACGTATCGACTTTTAGTTTTTTTTCTTTTCTCAAAATAAAGAATGCGCCTTTTTAGTTTAAAGCGACAAGAGGTAGATTAAACATTGATTTATTGTGTAGGCCTAAAAGTCATTTGATAGGCAATATCATGGTTGAAGTTTTGTTCGGCCCACAGTATAATTCTAACTGATTCTATCTCATCGAAATTATATGAACTTTTATTACTCCAAGAGAATACTTCTCCTGTGTCACTATCCGTAATGAATAAGGAAAAAGGAACATGATCGCCTCGACCATCAGGGGTTATACAAACAGAGACTTTTGCATTAATCTCAGTTGAATATTTACCATCAAAAACTGGATAATACTTTACGACTAGTTTTACATTATAATTCTTCTTTGTTAAGTCCAAATATTCATGGGAAATGCGAAAAACAACATTCTTTTGTTCTTTTAATGAATAATAGGAAGTATCGCCACAAGGGCTATCATTCAAAAAACTAAAATCAGTTTCGGTTTTTTCATTGAAGTCTTTTAAGCTTTCGCCTATCGGAGTACAGCCACCAATTCCCAATAAAAAGGAGCATACAACAATGATTGAAAAAGAGCGTTTAATTTGGAGATTCATTTTAATTTAATTATTTGTCTTCAACAACACCATCCCACAATCCAATCCACACATCGCCCCATCATCAAATACCAATTCACCATTCACATACGTACTCAACACTATGCCAGACAACTCCATCCCCAAATAAGGCGTAATCTTATGCCGATGCAAGATCAAATCTTCCTCGACCCTAAAAACTGAATCAGGATCAAAAACAACGATATCCGCATCATAACCAACCGCCAACTTACCTTTACAAGTATCCATTCCCAAAAAAGAAGCCACCGCACCACTCATCCAAGACGACAGTTCGCCCAAAGAATGTCCGCGCCTCCGCAATGCCGTCCACATGACAGGCAACGAAAATTGAATCCCAGCAATACCGCCCCAAGCCTTAGAAAAATCACCACTGTCCAACTGCTTGACTTCCGGTGGAGCAGGGGAGTGATCGGTCACCACAAAATCAAGATCACCAGCCGCCAAAGCCTCCCAAAGCAAAACATTGTTTTCCCATTCTCGAATCGGAGGCGCACACTTAAATTGGATGGCTCGATCAGGAATCGTCTCCGCAGCAAAACATAAATAATGCGGACAAGTTTCTACCGTCAGTGGCAGCCCTTTCGCCCTGGCCTCCCGCACTGCAGGTAATCCCTCTGCCGAGGACAAATGCACAATATGCGTCTTGCATCCTGTCTCTTCGCAAAGGCGAATCATCAAGTCAACCGCCTTGTTCTCCCAAGACTTTGGACGGGAATGAAGGTAGTGCACATACGAAGTTGGGTGTTCTTTTAATGATTCAATGCCCGGATGCGGAGCATCCAATTCACAATGGGCAAGAAAAGGGATGTTGTGTTTTTTGGCGAGCAACATGCCGGTGCGCATCTCTGCTTCATTGACATTTGGAAATTCATCGATTCCTGAATGCGTTAAAAACGCTTTTAGTCCTAGGACACCAGCTGCTAATAATTCCTCCAAGTCTTCAAGGTTGTCAGGTACAATTCCGCCCCAAAATCCGCAATTGACGTGCAGTTTTCCCTTGGTAGCGGCTAGTTTTTCCTTGAATGCCTTTGCCGTCGTTGTTACTGGACTCGAATTGAGCGGCATGTCAATCAAGGTAGTGATTCCACCAGCAGCAGCTGCTTTTGTTGCGGTGTCAAACCCTTCCCAGTCTGTCCTTCCTGGTTCGTTGATGTGGACGTGGGAGTCGATCAGGCCAGGCATAATTACCTTGTTCCCTTTATCAGAAAACAGAAGTCCCTTCACTGGAGATTTACCTTTTGTAATAGACTTTATTTTACCTGCCTCTATCAGCAATGTGGCAGGCGTCAGACCGTCTTCAAGGAGTACCTGTGTACTATACAAGCAAAAAGGAGTATGCATTATGGACGATTTTTTATGGCAATGATTTGAGCCGCCACACTGACAGCAATTTCTTCGGGCGTTTTACTATGAATAGGGATTCCAATTGGCATGTGTACTTCCGCCAATTGCTCCTTGGGGATTCCATCTTCCAGCAGAGTTTGGATAAGTTTTTCAATCTTCTTTTTGCTGCCCATCATCCCAATATACTTAAATTTCTTTCCTAGTAATTGCCGGATCACTACTTCATCACTGCGATAGCCGAAAGACATAATGGCTACATATTGATACGGCCCTTCCTGGATGAATTCTCCAATGTTTTGGTAGTTGACCACTCGTTTTTCACTAGGAAAAGAATGGTCTGTCATCGTATTCAGATCTGGCCGATCATCATAATTGATTACCTGAAAACCAAGTTGTGCAAACTGCTGACAACAAGCCCTCCCAACATGCCCACCACCAACAATATGAATGGTAGGTTTAAATCCGATGAGCTCGGAATACACCCAGTTTTGATCATCAGTGTACTGGTATTTGTAAGGTGTGTTCTGTTCCTTTTTCTCAAAGACTTCCAACCCTTTGTCTGAAATTTTAAGTTGTCCCTGGTTTTCTTTTTCAAGGAGCTGGATGATTTGCCTTACGGCGAATTTTTCTTGCGCTCCAATTGGTATCAACACTACCGTTTGCTCTCCAGAACAAATCATCCCCGACTGATCTTTTTTCGCTGATTTTCTGTGAATCTGTCGTTTGAAGAAGGGGGCATTTTCTTTCTTGGCTAACATATCCTTTGCCTTCTCCACCAATTTATGCTCCATGATGCCACCACCAATTGACCCCTGCATCTTCCCACTGGCCGCAAGCACCATCTTAAATCCCTGTCTGCCCGGACTGCTCCCTGTGCTTTCTAGGACGTACAACAGCACGACCGATTCTTCCGCCTCTATTCGCTCCATGATAAATTGCCAACTATTCATAGACGAAAGATAAAAAATAGTATAAAGTATATGGTATAAATTAGGAAGACTTTTTCGTCTAAAATAACTCTTGGCGTTTCCCCGCTCCTGCTTAAAAATTTACATAGGTATTGTTGTGGGCATTTTTCTGATTTGCAGACTACTTAAGAAGCAAGTGAGCGGGAGGCCTTTATTATATGTTGGAGCGCAGACAGGGCGGCTTCCTGTCGTTTTTTCAGCGAGAGGAAAAAATGAACCTACTCCAGAACGGTGTCTAAAACCAATAAGAAAATGCACTTAAGTATAGCAAAATATACTAAGTTGGTTTAGCCAGAAAGCATTCAAAAAAAGGAGCCACTCCAACGAGCAGCCCCTAATTTCTCAACTAAAAAAAATAAAAAATCAAGCACCGTTATTTAAGCGTAAGTGCCAATCTCGCAAATACATGACGCCCACCAAAACTAAACTGAGGAGCACGTCGCGAATAAACAAATCGCCCACTAGACTGAAAAGCTGGATCTGCCTCATCAGGATACACATCAAATAAATTGTTGGCTCCAATAGTAATCGACATGCCTTTCACGAATTCATAACCCAGACTTAAATCAGTAACAAGTTTGGCCTTATTGTAAGGGTCGATGGTCGCTCCTGTAAGTAGTTCTAGGTCGGCATCAAAAATGCTTTCGTTGGTCGCTTCTGTAGTGCGTCCAAAGAAGGTGTTGCGCAAGTAAATGCTTAAACCTCCTTTGCTTAATGTATTCCCTAATGACCCTTTAATTCTTGGAACAGCCTGCTCTAAATACAAACGGCTGGTTTGATCAAAATAAGTGTCCACTTGTTCCGCAGCTTCTAAAATTGGAGAAGCTTTAATAGCGCCATCCTGAACGGTTTTCGAGAAGGTAGCAGCCAGATCATTCCGCAATACCCAAGGAGATTCTCCAGGCCCAAAGGCAATAGAATGAGAAACGACGACATCAAGCCCGCTTGATTTTGTATCAATGGCATTCGCAAAGAAGGCCGCTCTGGTCGCTCCTGCTTGTTGGAAAATAGAAGCCAATTCAGGATCCCCACCTGAAGAAAACGTTCCTGTCAAAACAATCCGATCCTGAATGTTTACCAAGTAGCCATCTATCGTGATTTTGATGTTGGCAGATGGAATTCGGGCAGTTATCCCTGCACTGTAGTTCTGGGATTTCTCCTCTTTCAATTCTGGAATACCTAATAATTTGGCTACGCGTGAAGTATTGGCAAATACCCCCACTTCCTGTGCAACAGATACTCCATTGACCAATTCAAAAATGGTGGAGGTTCTACTAAAATGAATTTGATGCAACGAAGGTGCTCTAAATCCGCTACTTGCTGCTGCTCGAACGGACAGTTCATCCAAAATTTTGTAGCGACCAGATACTTTATAGTTCAAGGTCGAACCAAAATCAGAATAGTTTTCAAATCGAAGTGCAGTAGTCATCAATAAAGATTCTGTAAGGTCAAACTCCGCATCCAAATAAGCTCCCACAGAAGAACGGTTGGCATCTACTTCATTGGCAGGTAAAAAACCGGCAAAACATTGCGCACCGGAAGGCCGTGGGCTACCATAAAAATCAGTCGGCTTTATACCATCAGGTGTCGTAGGGTTGATTAGATTCCCATTCACATCATAATTGCCATGCGACAACTCCGTACCAGGGATGACTTTGAAGTTTTCATAGCGATATTCCCCACCAAAAGCAAAGTTAATACCAGGCAATGGGCCAACATTGTCAAAATACCTGCTGAGGTCAACATTGGCAGTATTTTGAGTAAAGGCATGTCCTCCAGAATTGAAGGTGGTCGGAGACGCGCTCCCCAAGGTGGCATTATGGGTGTCAGAGATGTCAAAAATAAAGGTGTTCGTACCATAAACATTACTGAAGTCCGCAGACCATTCTCCAACACTTCCTCGGATTCCTGCTCCTAGCGATTGATCTCTGATATTGGAGTTGATTTTTGGGACTGTTCCTTCTGGATAGATCGACGTGGTGGTCCTGTTTTGGAAGGGCAATCTATAAAAACAACCAGACTGCCCATCTCGATAACCTACTCCTCCAAAGCTGTACAGCTCCATATCATTCCCTAGAGGTAATGTAAGATTTGCAAACAGTTTTCCACCTCTCAGACGGGACTGACCAACGCGCATATTGTAGTCACTGCGTTGTTTTCCGCGGGCAGCCAACTCATCGTCGGTACTATTGAAATTTAATAACGTTTGCAAGGAGTCCATTGTTGGAGCGCCAAGGATATGTGCCTTCAGACTGTCAGAAAAGTAACCCACATTTTGGGCATAGGTTTGGACATCTGCCATAGACAAAGCACTGACATCAGCTCCAGCTTCTCTTGCTTCTCGTTCGATAGCATTGTATCCTGAAAATATTTGCCCACTATATTCTTGCATCCTATTGGTTGGGGCGCGGTAGTTCATCTCCCCGGATAGGCTGATGACTCCTCCTTTTTCTCCTAGCGGTAAGCCATAGTTGACGCCTAGGTTCATGACTTCTCCGTCCATGCTTTTTGTCGTTCCATCAAAGGCGCCAATCTTACTGGTAAAGTTGGCTCCTGTAGTTAGGTTTATGGACATCTGATTGACCGTTTCTTTCATTCTTAGATTGATCACGCCGGCAATGGCATCAGAGCCATATTGTGCGGCGGCTCCATCTCTCAATACCTCGATCGTCTCAATCGCAGAAGCAGGAATGGCATTCAAATCCGTTCCCACATTACCACGACCAAACGTACCATTGATGTTGACAAGTGAAGTGGTATGACGTCTTTTCCCATTAAGCAATACCAAGACTTGATCCGGGCCAAGTCCTCTCAGGGAAGCAGGATCAATATGGTCGGTACCATCCGAAATGGTTTGCGTATTGGAAGAAAATGAAGGGGCCGTCTGATGCATGATCTGATTGATACTGGTCTGCGGAGCAGCCGCAGAAAGTTGGCCAATGTTGATCACATCAATTGGCACTGGAGCATCGGTATTGGTTCTGTTGGGTGCACGAGTACCAATCACGACGACTTGATCAAGCGCAATTCCTTCGGAAAGGTTGAAATCGGCATTCGTTGTTCCTCCTTCAGAAACAGTGACTTCCTGGGTTTTTGTTTCATAACCTACATAGCTTATTTCCAGTAGGTAAGTTCCCGCTTCTAGGTCGATGGAGTAATAGCCATCGTAGTCAGTGGTGGTTCCTGTTGTGGTGCCTTTTACGACAACATTAGCAAAAGGTATGGACTCTTCTCCATCCATGACTCTGCCGGTTACGGTTCCTTTTCCTTCCGCAAAATTGATGTTTGAGTTATTGGCATTTGTTGCAATTGCTGGTGGAGTTCCAACAAAAAACAATAGCAGTAAGCTAACCAGTAAATAACTGAAGTTTTTCATAGTGTAATGTGGTTTAATATGATTGAAGATAGAGTAAGAAGTAAGGGTAGAAACTTCCACCTCTATTGGTTTATAATCAGATAGTTACAACTGGAATAATCGATTGTTGTATAGTCGTATTTTGTAATTATTGACTATGATAAATACTGTTTTTGGGGAAACTGTATTCGAAATCTGGCTGAATTAGGCAATGGGCATCATTCTATTGTGTGGGGACAATATAGTAAAAAATGTATATTATTTTTAACATATTAATTATTATTACTTAGGATTAATGGTAGGCGGCAGAAAGTAGTTCGGGCGAACGCAGGAGCGATTGCCTGCGCGTAGCTATCCAGTGCGGATTCAGTTGCCCATTGTAATTTGACTACTAGTATTGCAAGGGGATGAATCTGCCACAACGCTTGATGTTATTGCATTACGATAGCCTTAGCGTTTTGAAAAATAGCAAATAGTGCAACTACTCCACATGGTAATCCCAAGAAAGAAATTTATCAATTAAGCCTGATCTTAGCTGTTAAAAACTTGCTGGATTTAAAAGAGGATATATTAAAAGGAAGAACCAATCAAATCCCGAAGGGATAAAATATCAATAACTCCCAAACTGGTATCGGTCTAAGCCAGAAAGAGTCAAAATCCTAGAAAGAGTAAAAAAGCCGAAGGGGTGAAATAAAACAGCAAATTACTTCCTACCAACCGCAACATCCTTCAAAACCCTTGAAGTTGCAGTTTGCCCCTCATACAAAGCCATCAACACCTTCTCAGGAGTAAATGGTGCATAATACGGTGGATTCGCACTAGGATTAAAAGCGCGGACCGCATCACGGATGGCAAAATAAGCGCCAATACCATACATCAAAGGAGGCTCACCGACCGCCTTCGATTTGAAGATAGCCATGTTGTCGCTATTGTTGGTGTTTAGAAAATCAATTTCCAGCTCCTTCGGTACAGAATAGATATCTGGTATTTTATAAGTAGACAAGGCATTCGACATCAGTCGCCCTTGTTTATTGTACATGAGTTCTTCCAGGGTCATCCAGCCAATTCCTTGCACTATTCCCCCTTCCGTTTGTCCACGATCTACAATCTCGTTCATACTTGATCCATAGTCATGTGCGACCTTTACATAGTCAAATTCATAACGGCCACGCAAACAGTCCACCGTCACACAAGTTATGGCTGTACCAAATACATGATAAGCAAACGGGTGGCCCTTCTCCTTCGCCTTGTCAAAATGAATAGTAGGTGTCGAATAATGTCCATTCTCGGTAAGTGCTACTCGGTCCAGAAAGGCAGACATTACAAGTTCTTCCCAACCTAAGTCAGACTTTTTGCCATCTATTACTACCAATTCCTCCTTAAGTTCAATAGAGCAACTGGCACTCAACCCTAACTTTTTAATTGCGGAAGACTTCAGTCGTTTTACCAGCGCATTACAAGCAATAGAGACCGCTTTCCCATTCAAGTCGGCAGTCGCACTCGCTGCTGATGGTGAGGTATTCGCTACCCTAGTGGTATTCGTCGATTCAATCTTAATCCTTGAAGGAGAAATACCAAGAAAATGAGCAGCTACCTGCACCATTTTTGTATTTACCCCTTGCCCCATTTCTACCGCAGCAGTGCTTATTCCAACACTTCCATCCTGATAGATATGAACCAATGCCCGCGCCTGATTCATATCCGTTTTAGTAAACGAAATACCAAAACAAATTGGCATAAACGCCAATCCCTTTTTAAAGAGTTTATTTTTACTATTAAAGTCGGTGACTTCTTTTCTTAGTTGTTCAATGTTGTAGAGGTTTTCGGCGCGCACCCAACTATCCACTGCTTCATTTCCACCCGCCAATTGCCCGTAAGGGAATTCATCCTCTTTTTGTAGCAAATTTGCCTTTTGAATGACGCTTGGAGCGACACCCAATTCCTCTGCTGCCTTAGCAATAGCCGCTTCAATAACAAACATAGCCTGTGGTCCGCCAAATCCACGAAAGGCAGTGTTCGGAGGGATATTCGTCCGGCAACTATGAGCCGTCGCCGTAACATTAGGAACAAAATAACTGTTCGTAGAATGAAACAACGTCCGCTCCATGATCGCAGGGGAAAGATCCGCTGCTGCGCCGGCATTTTGAAAATAGGTGGCTTCATAAGCCAATATCTTATAGTCTTTAGAAATTCCAATCTTAAAGTCAGAAACATAAGGATTTCGCTTGCCTGTCATCCGCATATCTTCCATCCGATCCAATACATATTTGACCGGTTTTTTGGTGAGATAAGCTCCTAATGCAGTGAATACCCCCCAAGCAGTAGCCTGATCTTCCTTGCCGCCAAATCCACCGCCCAATCGGGTCACGTCTACTTCAATTTTGTGCATCGGAACTCCTAGCACCCAAGCCGCTGTCTTCTGAACAGAAGTCGGCCCTTGTGTAGAGCTCGATATCCGAATACTTCCGTTTTCTGTCGGATAAGCATAAGCGCCTTGCGTCTCAATGTATAGGTGTTCTTGACCTGCAGTTTCCGCAGTGCCTTCCAAGACATGATCACATTTGCTCCATGCATTTTCTGTTTCCCCTAGCTTAAACGTTCTTGTTGGAATGATCAATTGTCCTTTTTCATGTGCTTCCCGTGGGTCGACGATAGGGTGGTGTTCCTCGATTTCTACCTTTACAAGATGCACGGCTTCTCTGGCAATTTCGTCCGTTTCTGCCAAAACCAAAGCGATCGGCATTCCTTGGAAGTGGACTTCTTTTTCTGCTAGTAATGGCTCATCTTTTATTATGCCACCAATCTCATTAATACCAGGAATATCCTTGTAAGTGAGCACCCGTACTACACCAGGAAACTGTTCGGCAGCAGAAACATCCAGCTTGGTGATCGTGCCATGCGCAATCTTAGAATCATAAGCGCAGGCATAAAGTGTGCCCTGTCTCACTGGAATATCATCGACATAAATGGACTCTCCTCGCACGTGGGTATTGGAATCTATATTTTTCATTGCAGTAGTTCTAATTGTATTTGATTGGGGAATAGCGTGATAAAATGAGCATAAAAGAGTTGGCGCAATAGCAGTCTTTTGTACTCGTTTGTGCCACGCGCGTCGGAGATCGGAGAAATTTCCTCCTGCATGATCATATTGGCTTCTTGAAGAGTGGATTCTGTGATCGTTTTTCCCTTGAGAAAATCGCAGGTATTTTGTAGGTATTTTGGTGTTGGTCCTACTCCGCCAGCAGAAGCATGCGCTACTTCAATCCGATCCTGATCCATTGTGAGCTGGAGCGCAGAATTGACGGAAGCAATATCCAGATGAGTCCGTTTACAAACCTTTTCAAAATTGAAGGTGGTCGATTTTCCAGGAACTTCAAAAATGATTTCTTCCAGATATTCTCCTGGCTGTTTGTCAAGGACCTTATACCCTTTATAGAAGTTTTTTAATGGGATTGTCCGTTTGTTTCCTTGTGTATTGAGGACGATTGAAGCATTTAGTCCAAGGAAAAATATAGTTAAATCACCGATAGGGGAGGCATTGACAAAATTTCCGGCTACCGTACCCATGTTTCGGATTGGAGTAGAAGAGACCAGCTTCATATAGTCAAAAAGTCTCGGGATTGCGTCGAGCATTATATCCGATGACCGGATGTCTTCGGCAGTGGTTGCTGCTCCAATATGGATATTATTTCCCTTACGGGTAATGCCGTTCAGGGCTTTTTGGTAGAAGAAATGGCTGATGGCTGTTTTCCGCATTTCTTCGGGGCGTTGCACATAGAGGTCTGTTCCACCTCCTACGGGAACTAAGGTTCCATTTTGTGGTGGTTGTTGTTGGTGCAATTCGTTTTCGAGATCGGTCAATTGTTGTTTGATGTTGGAAAAATAAGGGGGTATGTATCCTTGAGCGACTAGCCACTCAATTTTATTTTGTCCATTGCTGGTGGCCAAATGATTGACAATTCGTTGGGCGGCCCGTTCCAGAGATTTATAGCCAGTACACCGACAGATATTGCCATCCATTGCCGCCACTGCATTTTCATAAGTGTAGGGTTTGTTGCCTAGGGCAAATCCTTGCAAAGAAACCACAAATCCGACAGTACAAAATCCGCATTGCGTCCCTCCTTCTTCAACGATTGCATCTTGTACAGGGGTAAGTTCTTTCTGGTTGATTCCTTCGATGGTGACAATATGCTTTCCCTCCGCATTTCCTAGAGGCGTAACACACGAGGTCATTGACTCGTAATGAAGCTCTCCATCTCTGACATCTCCGACAAGTATCGTACAAGCGCCACAATCCCCTTCTCGGCAACCAATTTTTGTACCGACCAAAGACTTATGGTATCGAATAAAATCAAGTAATATCGTACCCGAAGCCATCTCCGTTGCAATTGGGGTATTGTTTAATATAAATTTTATCATAAGTGAATATTCTATGTTTGCTGCTGCTAATAAACAGACCAAGCAATTTAATAAACAAATGGCTCAATGACAAATTGTGGATGTAGGAAATGGGGATAGGGGTTCGTTTTGCGTAAGCAAAACGCTCCTTATACTTTCTACCTGATACCAGCTACCTTCTTCCAAAAAATCAATGCTCCTTAATAATCTCAAGAAAAGAGCGTTTATCGATTTTACTTTCCAGCCAGCCTGGTAAATCAAACAGTTGGGTAAATCGAGGATTTTCAGGTCCAGAGATATCTAAAAGACGTTGTTTTACAGCGATAGCTCTATTGATAAATTTGTCATTGTCAGCAGATGTGAAAAACTTGGTTTTCATGAAATTGAGGATCTCCTTGTTGTAATCGGTCAACTGGTTTTGGCTTTTTAGGAATCGGAAAGCGGATTTTGCTAAAGGAGCAAGTAGTTTATAATTTCCTAATTCATAATGGCATAATATATTAAGCAATCGGAAAGAGGCATGAAATTGCATATGTAGTCCCTTGTCAAATTGTTCCAAGATTTTATGAGAATGAGATTCCGCCTTATCATAATCTCCATAAATAAAATACAGATAAGCAACATTGTAATGACAATTTAACTCAATAAACGAATCATGTTTGCCAATAGGTGTTGGTAGTTTTTCAACAGTTTCATCTAATGATTTGTACATCAAATCCGTTTTTTTGTTTCGCCAAAGCACCTCCCAGTCTACTGTAAGACAGTACAGGAAGAAACGATCCTTTGTACTTTGCAAGGAAATTTTAGGTTCTAGCTTTTGGATGCGGGCTCTTGTTTCTTTTAGTTCTTTTTGTTTGTTGAGTTTTAGTTGAAAAACTAAGACATTGTAAAGGTGGGTCATGTACTCCTCAATCAATACCGCGTTGTTTTTGTATCGGGCCTCAATAATTTCCATCAGTTGATGCTGGAATTTGTAGCCTACTTCATGGTCTTCGCGAATAAGGCAATACAAGGTTCTTGCGCGATAGTAAACTGTTTTGGCGGATTCAGAATTGAGGTTGGCCTCCAGTTCTTTGATTTTTGGATTAATCCTTTTGGCGAGTTCTTGTTTTTGCTCATCGGTATAGTTGTCTATCCGTTTGCCATAAGATTCCAGCACCAAATTCAACAAGAAATTGGCTTTATTGAGTGTTAAGTATTTTTCAATAATGGACTGTCTTTCCTCCAGTATTTGAGGGAGTTGTACGAAGATGGTTTCTGTAGAAAAAACATGTTTTGCTAGTTTAGCCTCTACTTCAGAAAGGCGTAAACTAGAGAGGAAGTACTCTTTTTCTATTGCGATAGCTTTCGTTTTTTTTAACAATTTGCTGCATTGCTCGAACAGTTTTTTGTTAAACAATATTTCTACCTTTCTGACCAACAGGTTTTCTGTAGTTGCTTCTGGTGTATTGTTGTCTTCATACATGACAAGCGAACTAAGCAATAGGTGGTACAGTCGATATTTCTCGAAAGCAAGGTTTTTGATCCAACTTTGATTAGAAAAGTTATTTTTGAGATTCGCTTCATCAAATGACTTTTGGGAGTCGAGGTATTCGAACAATTTAATGAAGTTAGGTTTCTCCTTAAAACTATACTTAGAGTTTTGAAGCCTGAAATAACGCTTTTCTCCTTTCGACATGATTTTGATCAGATCAAAAACATATGAGGTCGATTTCATCATAACAATTTGGTTTTCCTGCTGTTTTGAAGACTGGTATTCGTTTTTGGTAGCTTCAAAATTCTTGACCTTATAAAGATCATGTGTTATTTGTATCTATATGATATGTATAACAGATTTGTTTCCAATCATAAGAGTAATAATAATTCAATTAATTTCCATTATAAATGGTGTGTTTTCTATAGGATTTAGTAATGATTTCAATTGGTTTAAATTCAAATAAATAAATTTGTAAATCTGTCAAATTGCTTTTGTTATAGTGTTATTGCTTGTTTTTTTGATTTATTTTTAGAAAAACAAGATTTAAAATTAAAATTTAATATAGCAAAAAATATGTTTTTAAACGTAAGATGGAGCAGAAAGTTGCCAACTTTAAAGTAAAAAAGAAAGGGTAAAATTTGCTTGAAATTGTTTTTAAGCATTTTATTTGAAAATCTCTAGAGCTTAAAATACAAATGTTGAGTAGGAAATATCCTTTAGGATACTTTATGTATAGACTGGCTAAAAGATAAAAGGATAATCCTTGAAAATTTGACCATCATCGCAAGACAATTTCTCTCGCCTAAATCCGTTATACCAATCATAAAGTAATAAATTTGAGTTTTACCTAAACACACTAAAAGCTGGTTTCTATGAAAAAAATATCATTTGCTGTAGCGACATTACTTACCTGTAGTGTATTATTTCTCACTAGCTGCAAGAAAGCAGACCCAATTTCTGAATGCGTTAAATATTTCGATGTGAATGGCCTGGCTATTGGTTCGGAAGGTGATTGCACTAATGATATGGATTGGGGGTTTATTGCATTGTCCACTAAAGAAGAGGGCTACTTCGATTTTCAAGACAATGTTAGTCTGACAGGCACTCAAACAATGGATATTACCTCGGTACAAGCATATCCAATTCCTGCCTCTATCAATCAAACCCTCAATTTTACAATGGTGACCACCGACACCAATAAATCCGTCAAGGTGAAAATGACAATTATCGATAGCAACGAAAATGTTATTGATGAAATTGCATTGTCAAGAGTGGCCCAAATTCCGTGGCAGATCAACTTGCCAGATTCAAGATATTCTGCAGGATCCTACTATAGAGTCTATTACCAGATTTCTGCTGAAGGCAACACAAATTTCTTCGAAGGTTATGGGGATTTTCGTATTCAGTAAATAGTAGGAGCGTGCGGATTGGAGCGCCATCGATACATGATGTCGTCTACCTTCCCATTACCACAAAACGCCTGGTTCCAAGCCGTTCCCCGTTTTGAGCATACCCGCTGAGAAAATACACTCCGGCACCAAAACCAGAAACATCAATGATCAGTTGCGTAGAAGCCGCACTATGTGGTTTGCTATAGACTTTTTGACCATTTGCATCATAAATTTCAAGCAGAATTTTCTGGTCAAAATCTTCAACTACCGTAAGCGTAGTACTTACTGGATTGGGAAACAGTTCAACCGTCATCTGTGAGTTAAGCGGATTGATATTGACACTTAATCTTAAATTTTCGTACCAGGCAATTTTATTATCGTAGCTCGATGCGGACAATACATCAATATCGCCATCATTGTCCAAATCGTCTGCGAAAAGCGCTTGAGTACCCTCTATACTGGAGTTCGTTATTATGTTTTCCGAAGAAAAACTGCCACTGCCAAGGTTTTCGTACCAGGTGATGCCACGGTCTAGTCCGGCGAGAATATCAGGATCATTATCGCCATCCAAATCAGTCGCAATTACAAATCTTGCGATATCTGCGTCATCGGCGATTATTTGTTGCGCTGCAAAACTACCATTGCCTAGATTTTCATACCAGGCAATTTTATTATCAATGTTGGAGGAAGAAAGTACATCGAGATCGCCGTCCCCATCCAGGTCACTTGCATAGACTGAATTTGCTGCATCAGCGTCTGTACTTATGACTTGTTGTCCGGCGATGATGCCATTGCCAAGGTTTTGATACCAGGCGATCTTATCATCTGCTGGAGATGCAGAAAGAACATCAATGTCCCCATCGCCATCCAGATCACAAGCGAAAACAGAAGATGCTCCATTCGCATTGCCAGTAATCACCTTTTGTGTTGAAAAAAGGCTATTCCCCAGATTCTCAAACCATGCTACCTTATCATCTCCTGCTGAAGCAGAGAGGATATCAATATCTCCATCGCCATCTATATCAATAGCAAAAACGGAAGATGCACCGGCAACACTAGTCGTTATAATCTGTTCAGTAGAAAAAATTTGACTACCGTAGTTTTCGTACCAAGCAATTTTATTATCTCCTGCAGAAGCAGAAATCAGATCAATATCACCATCCAAGTCCAAGTCAATTGCAAAAACATCAGAAGCACCCATTGCTGCTAAACTAATTATCCGCTGATCGGAGAAGTCTCCACTTCCCAAATTCTCATACCAGGCAATTTTATTGTCAAATTGCGAAGCAGAAATAACATCTGCATCTCCATCCCCGTCCAAATCTCCAGTATGTACAGATTTTGCTCCATTAGTACTTACGGTGATCACCTTTTGTGAAGAAAAATTGCCAGTACCCAGATTGGCATGCCAGGCAATTTTATCATCTGTTCTGGAAGCGGTAACTATATCGTTGATTCCGTCTCCATCTATGTCATTTGCATGAACTGACCATGCTCCAATGGCATTGGTGGTGATGATATTTTGAGTGGAGAAACTGCCACCCCCTAAGTTTTCATACCAGGCAATCTTATTGTCACCAGAAGAAGATGAAAGAACATCCATGTCGCCGTCTTCATCCAAATCAGCAGTATACACCGATGTTGCAATTTGGGCATTGGTGGTAATGACATTTTGACTGGAGAAACTACCGCCACCTAAATTTTCGTACCAGGCAATTTTACTATCATTCCAAGAAGAAGAAAGGACATCCATATCTCCATCGCCATCCAAATCAGCGGTATACACTGATGTCGCTGCGGATGCACTTGTAGAGATTATTTTCTGAATAGAAAAGGTGCCATTGCCTAAATTTTCATACCAGGCAATCTTGTTGTCATACCAAGAAGCGGAAAGTACATCCTGGTCTCCGTCCCCATCCAAATCACTTGAATATACAGAAAGTGCATAATCTGCGTCCAGCGTAATAATTTTTTCAATAGAGAAAAATGTACCTAAATTTTCATACCAGGCAATTTTATCATCACTAAAAGAAGAAGAAAGAATATCGAGGTCTCCATCCCCATCCATATCTGCAGCATGCACGCCAGTAGCTCCTTGCGCATTGAGACTTACGAACTTTCCATTAGAAAATTTTCCACCGCCTAAATTTTCGTACCAGGAGATTTTATTGTCTTCTCTGGAGGCCGAAAGAATATCCGCGTCCCCATCCCCGTCCATGTCCCCTGTATACACAGAGTTAGCTCCATCGGCATCAAGCGTAATTATTTTTTGATCCGAAAAATTGCCATTACCTAAATTTTCGTACCAAGCAATTTTATCATCATGCCTGGAAGCCGAAAGTATATCCATATCTCCATCTCCATCCAAGTCTTCAGTATGGACATCAGATGCAGAAGCATTAGATTGTGTTATTTCGTGGAAGTCATAGAAAGGTTGCGCCTGAAGGAGTACAACACTCACCACAAAGATAATCGTCAATAGCGTTCGTTTCATTTTTATTACTTTTCCTAGAATAGAGAAGTTTATTGCCCCTGATAATTCATTCTTAAATCAACTTCCATTAAAAGATTAAAATTACGATTATTTCTAAAATTTAGATAAAGAAGTCCTTCAAGATTTCATAATAATCAAAATAAATATATTATTTTCAAATAAAGAGGGCGTAACTAGCAATTCCAGCTGCACTATCCAATACTTCCAACAAAAAACATTGATTTAGATCAACCTTTTAGAATTAGCAATACGTTTGTCTCGCAGGATTCAGTATTGCTTTTATAGAAAAGCACCAGAAACCACTTTACCCTATCTTTTCCCATCCCTGGCTCCCTTCCTCTCCAATAGACAATATCCTCGGTTTGCCAGCTTTTCGAATCAAATCTTTCGGATCAGCATTATCCAGCGTCTTCAACGTAAGAAACTCCATCCGTACAATCTCGAGACTCACATGTCCAAACTCAGACACCACTTTTCCAGTCAGCAAATAACAACCCTTACCTCTAAATGGAAACCGCTCGGCAACAGGTGGGAAATGGGTCGTATCCACAAAATTATCCTCCTCATCAAGGAAATTACCAAAGTACATCATCTTCTTATTACTGGTATGTACCCGTTTGGTCGCGACCAGATAGCCTAGGATGTGGATGGTTTTGCCAATCATTGAAGGCAGTTGACGTGCGCGGACGGTAGACTGCTTCGGCATATCTTTGATCAATAAAAATGGAGAAGACAGCGGAAAACCAAGTAGCTCCATCTCATCATAAGCATCTTCATACGTCAGATAGTCCAACGCAGGAAGATCATAGCCTTGCTTAGGCGCATCAAACAACTGAAGGTTCTTACGAAATCGATCTTTGCCTTCATACAACCAATGCATTTCCCAAAGTAATTCTTTCTTTGTTTTTCTGGTAAATCGAAAGGCACCAATACGGATAAGAATCCGCAATTGCTCAATGGCCAACGGCACTCGCTTCATAAAGACAGACAGACTATCAAACTTCCCATGTACACGGGCATTCAAAATCAACTCGGCAGAATTGCGCTCAAAACTCTTCAGGTGCACAAACCCAAGATGGACCGTCTTGCCCCGTATAGAGGTGAAATATTCACTGGTATTGACACACTGCGCTTCGATATGTGCCCCGTCTTTTTTTGCTTCATTTACATAGATTTCTGTACGATAAAACCCTCCAAAATTATTAATCACACCAACCATAAACTCTAGTGGATAATGGGCTTTCAGGTACAAACTCTGATAGCTTTCCACCGCATAAGACGCCGAATGACCTTTAGAAAAGGAGTATCCGGCAAAACTCTCGATCTGTCTCCAGATTTCCTTGACGACTGCTGGCTGGTGACCAATCTCTGTGCAGTTTTCGAAAAACTTATCTTTTACCTTTTGGAATTCTTCTCTTGATCTAAATTTGCCGGACATTCCCCGACGTAAAACATCAGATTCCCCTAGTGTCAATCCAGCAAAATAGTGGGCAACTTTGATCACATCTTCCTGGTAAACCATTACGCCGAACGTCTCCTTCAATAATTCTAGCATTTGTTTTGGAGTAGCGTACATCCGTTTTCTGTCGTGGAAACGTAGGATGTATTCGCGCATCATCCCAGATTTTGCTACTCCTGGCCGGATGATAGAACTGGCCGCAACAAGGTGTTTGTACTCATAAGCCTTCAGTTTTTTTAATAACATGCGCATCGCAGGCGACTCCACATAAAAACAACCCATCGTTCGTCCATTTTTCAGCAACTCATGTATCTTTTTATCTTTTTTGAATTGTTGAATGTTGTGAATGTCTAGCTTGACTTCATTATTCTGCTCCACAAAATGTACGGCATCCTTGATATGTCCTAATCCGCGTTGACTAAGAATATCATACTTATTCAGACCAATATCTTCCGACTCCAACATACTAAAATGAGTGAGCGGATACCCTTTCGGCGGCAAACTGGTCGCGGTATAGCAGTGAATGGGCTTTTCTGAAATAATAATTCCCCCTGCATGCACACTCAGATAGTTTGGCATTCCATGAATCCGTTTGCTATAACGCATGACCAGCTTCCCCATGGAGTCCTGAGGTGGGGCGTCTTTATCGGAAAGGCGATCTATTTCTGACTTCGGCAATCCTAGTACCTTCCCTAGTTCACGGATCACTGCTCGTCGTTGAAAAGTATTGTACGTTGCCAGTAAAGCGGTGTATTGCCAACCGTGTTTTTTGAAAATATAAGTGGTAATGTCTTCCCGGTCTTTCCACGAAAAATCAATATCAAAGTCTGGAGGATTTTTTCGGTATTGATTAATGAATCGTTCAAAATATAAATCGAGTTCTATCGGGTCGACATCGGTGATTCGAAGGCAGTAAGCAACAATACTATTCGCTCCGCTACCACGTCCAACATAAAAATATCCTTGCTTCCGCGCATACTTTAAAATGTCCCAATTGATTAAAAAATAAGCATTAAACCCCATTTTATTAATAAGAGTAAGTTCTTTCTCCAATCGGATAAAAATCTCCTCACTTGGTGTCTCTCCATAGCGGTACCTCAGTCCTTCTTGACTGAGATGTTGCATGAGTTTTCGGTCTGCATCAACATCGCTGGTGTAGTACTTTTTATTTTTAGCAGTATTAAAATCAAACTCGATAGAGCAGGCATCCGCTACTCGTTTGGTCGTGGTAATGATTTTTGGATATAATTTGAATAATTCTTCCAGCTCTTTAGGAGGTATCAAAACATCCTTTTCAGACGCCTGATCTGTTGGGGCCAATTTGCTAAGTAGTGTATTGTTGGCAATAGCACGTAGCAGGCGATGAGTGTTGAAATCTGGCTTGTCCCGAAAAGAAACAGACTGCATAATCACCATTTTGTTCTGGTAGTTTTTCCAGGGAGAAAGCGCCAAATGATTGAGGTGCTCTGGCCGGATACCGAGATACTCATTGGTGGCCAATTCAAAAAAATTAGGATACTTTGCAAATGGATAAATGACAATCGCATTCGGAAAATGCGGCGCTTTAACAGGAATGTCTTCCTTGTCGTGTAAGTATTTACTGAGGTAAGTGTTTAGTTCATAAAATCCATCATTATTCCGAGCCAGGCCAACAAACAACTGCTCCGCATCATTTCGAAAATCAATACCCACTTTGGGGACAACATTATAGGTAGGTGCTAAGCGAATATATTCTAAGCAAGCAGAGGTATTATTAATATCGGTGAGCACAGGAGACACCTGGTGCCGCTGTGCCAATTCCAGCAACTCCTTGATAGGAATGGTACCGTACCGAAGACTAAAAACGCTATGACAGTTCAAATACATTAGCTAATTCCGTTGAAAGGGTTGAAATTTCTATGGGTGATGCCCATGCCTACTGCACGTCTGACTTTTTGCGCACCATATCGATGGTTGATCTTGTCCATTGCCTGATACAAGTGAATCTGTTTTTCCGTATCGTCAAACAAATCAATCTGGTAAGCACCATGTACCAAATGTGAAAATTTGACACCAACCAATCGAACACGCATCCTACGCCCATAAGCTTTCTTAAAAAGCTCTTTGACCAGATTGATCAGAACATGATCGCTGGACGTATAGCTAATTCGCCGTTGCAAGGTATGCGTATCAAAATCGGAATAGCGTATTTTTACTGTAACACAAGCCGTCAGCTTCTGTGAGTCCCGAAGTTTGAATGCCAGTTTTTCCGTCATCGAAATGATCAATGCCTGCAGAAAGTTGACATCAATCGAATCCTTATCCATTGTCCGCTCCAAGGAGATTGATTTTTTCTCGGAGTAGGGGATGATCGGACTGTTGTCTACTCCTTGTGCTTTTTTCCAGATAGAAATACCGTGTTTGCCAAGTACATTCTGTAGCAATTCGAGCGGCATTTCCTGCAAGGTCGCCACCCGCTCCACGCCCATGCTTCGAAGGAGGTGATACGTTTTTGGGCCGACCATTGGTATTTTTTTGATAGAGAGCGGCGCCAAAAAACGTTTTTCATAGCCGGTGAGTACTTGCCGCTGGCCATCTGGTTTAGCTTCGCCTGTTGCGACTTTAGAGACCGTTTTGTTGGTTGATAAACCAAAAGAAATGGGCAGGCCTGTTTCTCTGCGGATGGTATGTCGAAGTTCTTTCGACCATTTGTAACAGCCAAATAGTTTGTCCATTCCGGAGAGGTCAAGATAAAATTCATCGATCGATGATTTCTCATAAGCAGGCGCTTGTTCTTTGATCACATCTGTCACCAGATTAGAATATCGGGTATAGGAGTCAGAGTCTCCCCTTACAATAATAGCCTCCGGGCAAAGTTGCCTGGCGGTACGCATAGGCATTGCTGAATGCACTCCAAATTTACGTGCTTCGTAGCTACAGGAAGCAACTACCCCCCGATCACTTTTCCCCCCAATAAGAATCGGTTTGTTATTGAGGGAACTGTCTTTGAGCCGTTCGACAGACACAAAAAAAGTGTCAAGATCCATATGTACGATGGCTCGGTTAAATTGATTTTCCATGATTTCATTAGCCTTTTAGGTAGCAAGGTGCAGCTGCTTTTGGGCAGTTGTTTTGCTGTTCTGTTTGTCTTCTATCTACGGAGTAGGGTAGGCAGAAGACTGTTTCATTTAGTCGATGCGCGTAACAGCGGATTTGCTGTTGATGTTTTGGTGCGGAGTGTTATTTCTACTTGTTGTTCATGTACATCAAGTAGTACTTCTTCTTAGAAGAAACCAAGATAGAAACTATTTGTTTCAAATACTACTAATTGGAAACATATTGTTTTTGATTAAGTTTTCTATTTTATGTGTGTTGTAGCGTTGAATTACAATTTGTCTAAACGCCCTGTCAGGAAACTGAGCTTTTATTTCGAGGATGATTTTTTAGAAAATAGAGACAGGATTAACCAAGGTTTGATTGTCAAGAATGCTTAACCCTATAGAGTTGACGGTAGTTAGACCTGTATTGCCAGATACGGCAATGATGTCGCCTTGTTGAACTAATTGCTCTACTTCTACAAGTATTTTTCCAAGATGATAGTATTTTGCGAGCCGCTGGTTTCTGTGATCTATAATTAGGAAGTTGCCAGTACCGGATTTTCTGTGGCCTAGCTCGATTACTTTTCCATATTGTATTGCTATTGCTGGAGCATTTTTTTCTATTTCATAGATTATTCCATTGTTGAATTTTCTACCACAGAAAATGGGGGATCTTTTAATGCCGAATGATCGGTTCACTGTTATGAAGTCTTCTGAGTGAAATGGCTTTATGGGAGGGCAACTTATTTTTTGTTGACATCCTTGTAGGAGGAGGAATAGGAGAAGTAGGATTGGTAGTACTCGTTTCATTTTTCGACTCTAATTTACGAATTATCCTTGATCACCTTAAACGGGAGCCCAACCGTCTTCAATTTGCTACCATCAGCCGTCTTAAACTCTTCGAAAGTAGCCTGTGATTTGTGGATCTCATGCCCTTCCAACTCCTCCATCTCCAAAATAGGAGCAATGCAGACTTCTTTGCCTTTGAAAAATGCAGTCCACTCGTCTCTGGTTTTTGTCTGGAAGAAGGCGTCCAATTCCATTTTAGGAAAAGCAAAATTCATTAACTCCAACTGATTGCTCTTTTTCCAGTCGGGTTTGTTGATCAACTCGCAGAAGGTATTCCAAAATTTGATTTCCAGTGCACCGAGGGATAGCCACTTGCCGTCCGCGCATTGATAGTTGGTGTAATTGACCGTTGTTTTCCCATTGATAATGTTGTATTGGCGATGGTCTAAGCCGCTGCCGTACAAACTGTAGGGAATCGATAAAAAAGGCATCAACGCCCCACAAAGAGATACATCTACAAAACTACCGACCCCAGTGCTGTTTTTTTGAAGCAAAGCAGCTTGGAGGGCAATCACTGCCATATATGCGCCGCTAATATCTGCAAACTGAGCCCCTGGAACGACAGGTTTGCCCTGCTCATCTTTCATCATACTCAGCAGCCCACTGTAAGCCATATAATTGATATCATGGCCAGCTTCCTTGGCAAACGCTCCAGTCTGCCCGTAGCCAGTCAAAGAAACATAAACTAGGCCGGGATGTATTTTCTTGATTTCATGGTAACCCAACCCCCATGCATCCATCGCCCCCGGGCGAAACTGTTCAATCAAGATATCTGCCGATTGGATAAGCTCCAGCACTTCTGCTTTTCCTTCAGGAGAATTATAGTCAACAAGTTTGAGTTCTTTATTATGATTTAGTTGATGAAATAACACGCTGGCTCCGTCTACTTCAGTGATTCCTTTTCGAGCATAGTCGATTCGTTTTGGGCTCTCAATTTTGATGACCCTTGCGCCCATTTGTGCTAGGAGATGTGTAGCAATCGGCCCAGGGAGCAAACGAGTGAAATCAATGATGGTTATTCCTTCAAGTAGGTTCATGGTTTTATTTTAATCTAAATTTCTAAAAGGTAATCTCCTAGCCGGACTTTGCTATCCAGCCCCAGCTTTTTCCGCAAGCGATACCGACTGATTTCTACCCCGCGAATGGAGATGTTCAGTAAAGGTGCAATTTCTTTAGTAGAAAGATTCATCCTAAGAAAAACACAGAGTTTAATGTCTTTTTGCGTCAGGTTGGGATGAATCGCCCACAATTTTTTTGTGAAATCACTGTGCACCCGATCGAAATAATAGGTAAATCGTGGCCAGTCTTCATCCATCCGAGCATCCGTGTCTAGTAGACGGATTAGTCGTTTGATATCTTTACGAGTACCTGGTTCTGACGATTTGCCAGTTAAGGAAACAAGTTCTTCTTTTAGTTTGCCTAATATTTCATTCTTCTGGACAAAATGCATGGTGAGGGCGGCCAATTCTTCATTTTGATGATTGATTTCTGTTTCGAGTTTCTCGTTTTTAAGCTTGATGATTTCCTTTTCTGAACGTTCGACTGCTTGGCGGTAGGTACGTTCTTTTTCTTCCAGAATTTCCTCTTGAGTAGATAGAATAAGTTCTTTCTCTTGCTCGAAATTTTCTTGGGTTTTTCGAATCCACCGATAGCCTAGATATCCAGCAATCAGAAAGTAGAACAAATAAGCGATCCACGTTCGATACCAGGGAGAATTGATCGAAAATTGGTAGGATGCTTCTTCGCCTGGTGTTTGATAGGGGTGGCGCGCCCGGATTGAAAATTGATAATCTCCGGGGCTTAAGTTGGTGTATTCTTTTTCCGTTTTTGTACTCCAAGAAGACCAGTTGTCATCCAACCCTTGTAGTCGGTAACTATATTCAATAACGTTGGAAAAATCAGGCGCTGAAAACGAAAATTGTACTGCATTTAAGCTATGATGCAGCTTATTCTTACTTGGCTCTCCATTAACTTGTCCTCCTAGTAAAATAGAATCTACCGGGGCTATTAGTTGAACATTCCGTATCAGCACGGTTGGAGGAGCGGTACTTACTACTTTTTCTTTATTGTAAAAAATGAATCCCTTTTCTGTACCAAAGAATACGTCCTCTTTCCCATAAGGATAAATGTACTCAAAGCCCCCAACTAACTGATTAAACAGTTTCGGAAATTGACGGTTCGTTATTTCAAATTCAAGGCCTTTTGCCTTGATGGTTAAAAGGCCAACCTTTTCGTCTACAACATACCATATATTGCCAAGATCGTCAGGGATCAGCCGTTTTACCATCACTTCTTCTCCAAAAAGAGCACTATAGCTAGACACTTTTTCAAACCGATCTTCCTTATTGAGAAACCGATAAACGTTTTTCTCTGCAGTAAAGAACAATTCGTCTCCAACATTAAAAACATGAATATATAGATTGGAAGGGAAGCCATGATCTGAATTGTAAAATTTGACTTGTTCAATGCCCTTTAGATCGGAAGACAATTTCAGTTTGTAGGCACCACGGTAAGGATGGGTAATCCATAGACTGCCGTCTTTTTCAACTGCCATGATCCTGCTGGATTCAGTGAAACCAGGCAATTTCCTGACAAACTCGAGTCCTGTGCTGGTTTTTTGATACAAGACTAAGCCGGAATAAGTGCCTCCGACCAAATACCCCGGATGATTTTCCAATGGCACAAAAGTCCAGGCGCCATTTATATCAGAGATCCTTGTACTCTGGTCATTTTGGATGACAAATGTGCCTTCATGGTGGCCGGCTATTAGTTCCCCTTCAAATGTAGTCAGGCCCCACACTTGCCCATCGGTACCTTCTACCAACTTAAACCGTTTAGTAGAAAAAGGATCATAGTAAGAGGTCCAGTCTGCTACATACAAACCACTAGAAGTACCGAGATAGATTTTATCATCGAAAATAATGGATGCATAAGTGGTGCCTTCTAAATCCCCATCCGGGTAGATGTTGGAGTAAGGAGTACTGATTTCCAGATAGTCAATGCCATTATTTAATCCTGCCCAGATATTGCCCGCATGATCGGATTGCAAGGTCAGAATGTTGTTGTTTTGCAGCCCGTTTTTCTTCGAAAAATGATAAGTCGGCAGTCCATTTTGATTAAGAATTAATAGCCCATTTAAAGAGGTTCCGAGTGCTATTTCTTTTCCAGGAAGGACTACACCTGAATAAATTCTATTGTCTTTTAAAAACTGATTTGCTGAAGTCCGCCAAGGGGATAGTCGGTTGTCGGTATATTGGAAAACACCATTTTTTAAGGTAGTTAGGAGTATGGTCGACTCGTCTATATTCAAAATAGAGGTGACTTGCATGTTCTCTAGAGTGGACATTTTGGCTATTAATTGAAATTGGCCGTTTTTATATTCATATAAGCCATCCTTTTTGCTTACGGCAAAGAGTCTTCCGTTACTTTGACTAAGGATATCCACTTCTTCTCCAAGCTCATGCAGTTTAAATTTTTGATCTTTTATTGAATAAATTTTACCAGCACTTCTAAAGAAAATTACCTCTTCAAAAATCTCTGTATCCCATACATCATCAAAGTCCCGTAGTTCTTTAGGTATCAATTCAAGCAGCGAGTAGTAGGTTAAAACACCAATAGAATTGCCCTCAAAATAGCCGAATTCGCCCTGTGCGCCTATGTATATCCTACCTCCCTTGTCAATTGCTAATGATCGGGCTACCGTCCTATTCGCAAGTGGATAGGTACGCCAATTTGTACCATCAAACTCCAGCAATCCTGCATTATTTGCAAAATATAAAACACCAAGCTTATTCTGTTTTATATCCCACGTTTGTGTGCCTGCTTGATAGTGCTCCTTTTCATAGTTTGAAATAAACGGAGTACCAAGGTTGTGTTTGCACAATACCGTTTTTGTCGCAAACAGTAGGACAGCTACATAGAACAATTTTAATAATGTACTAGTTATTCGCATTCTAGTCCTAGATGTAATTTAAAATCATGGTTTAATTTAGAGTTTTTTTCTTGTAAGCTTTGCAATATAAGGCTTTTTAATCAAAATTGTTGTTTTATGAAGAACGTGTAGATTTAAAAATGATGTAGTGGTGATGTAGCTTTTTTTTTATGTGATGTAGTTGAGATGAAGTGAATAAATAGGATTTTGCCTTCGTGGATTCCTATATTTGTTTGGAATTGAAGGGTAGTGGCGAATTAAAATTTTGAATTTAACGTAATACACTGAAACTTAATATCAAAATCTTCGTTTGTCATTAATTTACCACTCAGTTACTTAACTAACTAAACTGTTATTACGTCTTTGTTAAAAGAGACTACATTTTTCCTAAAATTAAATTACCATGAAAAAAAATTACTTGATCTTTCTACTACTTTCTTGTATCGCTTCATTTAGCTATGGGCAGAGTGATGTTACCTTTCAGGTAGATATGACCGATTATACGACATCATTTACTACTGTTTATGTAAGTGGTACATTTAATTCTTGGAGTGGAGATGGAAATCCACTTACCGATATGGGAAATGGAATTTGGGCAACCACCTTACCTATTGTTGATGGAACTTATGAATTTAAATTTACGCATGATAACTGGACAGGCCAAGAGGCTTTGACTGTCGGAGATCCATGTACAGCGACTATTGGCGGATATACCAATCGTCAAATAACTGTTGCAGGTGCACCTTTAGTGTTGCCAGTAAATTGTTGGGATGCCTGCTACGCTTGCGGAGGAGGACCAGCAGCCGGAGACGTTACCTTCTCCGTAGATATGTCTGAATATGCTTTGACATTCGGTACCGTCTATGTGAGTGGTACCATAAATGGATGGAGTGGAACAAGCAATCCGCTTACTGATATGGGGAATGGCTTGTGGGAAGGAACAGTTGCAGCGATTCCAGCAGGAGCACACCAATTTAAATTTACCATGGACGATTGGGCAGCACAAGAAACATTTACCGGAGCTGAAGCATGTGTCGTCACTATTGGCGGATATTCAAACAGAGATTTGTTTGTAAATGGAAATGATAGTTATGCCGTAACCTGTTTCAATAGCTGCGATCCATGCGGCGTTGTGGTAGATTCAGTCAATATTACATTTAAAGTCAACATGTCTCTTGAAACGGTTGATCCAGCAGGAGTCTTCATCGCGGGAGGTGGAAATTTTGGAAACCCAGGAGATTACCCAATGACAGATATTGGAGGAGGGATTTACGAACTTACCGTTAGAAGACCTGAAGGTTTTTCTAGCTTTTATACCATTACAAATGGCGCCTGCCCTAACTATTCTTGCAAAGAAAGTCTGGTAGGTCTTTCTTGTGGTGATCCAGCAAATTTTAACGATCGGTTTTTAATGCCTGTTGCAGCAGATACAACTCTACAACATTGTTTTGCTCAATGTACGGAGGACTTATCCTGTACTCCACCAGCAATGCCAGTCAATGTTGTTTTTCAAGTGGATATGTCTCAAACATCAAATAATGATACGGTTTATGTAACTGGTGGAGCACTAGACAATTGGTGTGGTAGCTGTCTTCTCATGACAGATCCTGACGGAGATATGGTGTATACAGATACGGTAGCTTTAGTGCCTGGCACGTATGAGTTTAAATTTAATAATGGCGGGACCGCAGAAGAAATGCTTGACCCTTCTATAGATTCCTTATGTACCTTAACAACAGGTAGCTTTACAAATAGAATTGTAACAATTGGAATGACAGACACCACATTACCAGCTTTCTGTTTCGAATCTTGCGACGAATGTGTCATGTCTAATCTTGTAACCATTGATAATCCTGAAGATCGATTTACCGTATTCCCTGTTCCTTCAGATGACTATGTTTCTGTTCTTTTTAATGGGGATGAATTCCATAATGGAATGCTGTCTTTATATAATGTAGCAGGGCAAACAGTAAAAGAAATACAACTAAATACGGACAACAATGTTTCCATAGATGTCAACGATCTTCCTGCAGGAATGTATCTGATGACCATCTTAAGTGATACCGAGATGGCAACACAAAAGATTTTGATAAAATAATTGTTTGGGTAGATGGCCTGGTTGACTTTGGGATCGATATAAAAAATCTCGTGTTTGGGTAGAAAGTCTTCCAGGCCACTTTTTAAAAATTCAATTTGAATGAATAAGCTTATTTTAATTTCGCTGATTGTCCTTTGTTTCTCCATTGGAGCCTACGCGCAGTCAATTGCAGTTTCTGGGGTAGTTTCTCTGGAAGAAGATAACTTCCCGCTTATTGGGGCCACTGTAGTTGAAAAAGGAACAACTAATGGTACCCAAACAGATATTGATGGCAAGTTTTTGCTTGAAGTAGAGAGTAAAGATGCCATCCTGGAAGTTTCTTTTATTGGAATGAAAACAGAAGAAATTCCACTGGACGGAAGAACACAGTTCACAATATCTCTAAGTGAAAATTATAGTACCCTCGATGAGATCGTTGTGATGGGGTACGGAACGCAAACACGAAGTAAGATATCTGGCGCTGTTTCTTCGGTTTCGGAGGAACAGATTAAGTCAACTTCCATTACTCGTGTAGAGCAAACGCTGCAAGGACGTACGCCTGGCGTCAATGTAATCCAAAATTCTGGATCACCGGGTAGTACACTTCAGGTTCGAATTAGAGGTATCGGAACGATCAATAACAGTGATCCGCTCTACGTGGTAGATGGTTTTATTGTAGGTGGAATTGATTATTTAAATCCAGGAGACATTGAGTCCATCAATGTACTGAAGGATGCGGCTTCTGCAGCAATTTATGGAGCAGGTGCAGCAAATGGAGTGGTTTTGATTACTACCAAACAAGGCCGAATTGAACAAACTCCAACGATTACATACAACATGTATTATGGCGTACAAAAACCATGGAAAAAACAAAATCTGCTTAGTGCAGAACAATACGCTATTTTGTCCAATGAGGCTCACCTTGCCGATGGACGTACACCATTACCAGAATTCAGTGATCCGGCATCCCTTGGAGAAGGTACAGACTGGCAGGACGCGATCTACGAAACTGCTCCTATTCAAAATCATCAAATTTCCATCGTCGGAGGTTCAAAATTGTCAACCTATGCAGTTAACGGCAGTCATTTCTCACAAGATGGTATTGTTGGAGGTGAAAAATCGCGCTTCAAGCGATCTACCTTTCGGGTAAATAATTCCCATCAAATATTTGATAAACTTAAAATAGGCAACATTCTTTCCTACACACATATTAAGCGAAATGGGCTCTCCGAAAACAATGAGTTCAATTCACCAATAATTAGAGCGCTAAATATGGATCCGGTCACTCCGATCCGAAAACCAGACGGAACCTTTGCCTATTCACAATACTCTGATACTGATATTACCAACCCGGTCAACGCGCTTGAATTAACCAATGACCTTTGGACAACCAATCGACTCGTTGGTACGATATACGGCGAGTTGGAAATTATCAAAGGACTTAAGTTCAGACCTACTTTTAACCTAGACGTTTCCTTAGGTACCAGGGATGTATTCAATCCTTCTTTTGATTTGAGTGATGATCCTGTCCTGAGCGATGCACCAGCAGGCGAAAAAAGATTAATTAATAATGTGTTACAGGAAGACAATAAATACTTCCAGTGGTTATCAGAAAATACATTGACCTATAAAAAGACCTTCAGAGATAAGCACGATTTTACAGCACTTGCAGGATTTTCGATCAAAGAATGGCAGCATGTTTACCATGGCGGTACAAAATCCGATCTTCGAACGAATGATCCTGAATTGGCAGTTATTGATAATGGTCAGGACGCAGAATCTGCCATTTCATGGGGAGGGAAAAGCGATTTTGCTGAAATCTCCTATTTTGGAAGGCTTAATTATGAATTCAATAATAAATATTTGTTTTCTGTAGTCGGACGATATGATGGTTCTTCCCGATTTGGTGATAACAATAAGTTTGGTTTTTTTCCTTCTTTCTCTGCTGGGTGGGTGATTTCGCAAGAAAGATTTATGCAAAATATTGACCTCATTAGTTTCTTAAAATTAAGAGCTAGTTGGGGGACAAATGGCAATAGAGAAATTGGTAACTATGAATTTGCTGCTCCTGTCTTTGCAGGGCAGAACTATACTTTTGGAACGGATGAAGTCATTACCAACGGAAGTGGACCAATAAAAGTAAGTAATCCAGATTTGAGGTGGGAAACCAGTATTCAATCCAATATCGGTATTGACCTGGAGTTGCTCGACGGAAAGTTCAATTTAGCAACGGATTATTTTATTAAAAACACAACAGATATGTTAGCTCCAGCTCCAATAGCTGGCTTCATAGGCCTCGATGCAACGACAAGAAATGTGGGGAATGGCCTAAATAAAGGATGGGAATTGGCGGTAGAATATCAAAATCGCGATCGTCCATTTAAATATGCGCTTGGTGGGAATATTACCTTTGTAAAAAATGAGATCACCAGTCTAGGAGAAGGTGGAGACCCGATTAGCGCAAATTTTCTACAATCTGCAAGTGGAAATATTACACGTTCGGAAGTTGGTTTTCCCATGTTTATGTTCTACGGGTATGAGACCGACGGATTGTTCCAAAATCAAGCAGAATTAGAGCAACATGCTGAACAATCAGGCGCACAGCCAGGAGACATCCGATTCAAAGACCTCAATAATGATGGGGTTATTAATCAAGATGATCAAACATTCATAGGGAATCCTTTTCCTAAATTTACCTATGGATTTAATGGGAAATTGGAGTTTAAGGGAGTTGATCTTAGCTTCTTTTTGCTAGGAGTTTCTGGCAATGATATTTACAATGGCACTGTTCGATATGACTTTACTTATGTCAACAGACCTGTATCTGAACTAGAAAGATGGACAGGCGAAGGAACGAGCACAACCGTACCAAGAACTACGTTATCTGACCCTAATCAAAATGCAAGAATCTCTGATCGATTTGTAGAGGATGGTTCATTTCTTAGACTTAAGAATTTGCAGCTAGGATATAACCTGCCTAAAGAATGGTTGAAACGCATGAAAACTAAAGAGTTTAGAGTTTATATCTCGGCGCAAAACCTATTTACCTTTACCAAATACTCCGGGCTTGACCCAGAGATTGGTGGTGGAATAGATCGTGGATTTTATCAGCAATCAAGAACTTATCTTGGAGGTTTAAGTATTCAATTTTAAAAACATTGTATTCATGAAAATATATCTTAAACAATCATTTTTCGTCCTTTCCATTCTTTTCTTTACCGTAGGTTGTGAAAAGGATTTCCTAGATCGAAACAATCCTGTGGGAACGGACGAAGCTAATTTTTATCAGACAGAGGAGGATGCAGTTAGCGCCGTTATTGCAGCGTATGATGTGCTACAATATGAATTGACTCCCAGCGGTCATTTTCGATGGTTCTTTGGAGATGTCGTGTCCGATGATGCGATCAAAGGTGGCTCAGGAGACAATGATGCCGCTAGTTTAGGCCGCCTGGAGCGCTTCGAAGGCCAAGCAACCAATGAGCTGGTACAATCAGAGTGGCTAGCTTCCTACAAAGGTATTGCACGGTCAAACATCGTCTTGGAAAGAGTTCCTGATATTGAAATGGATATCAATCTTCAAGTGAGATTGTTGGCAGAAGTAAAGTTTATCAGAGCCTATTTTTACTACAATTTGGTAACTATTTTTGGTGATGTTCCGCTTCTTTTGAAAACACTTTCTCCAAGTGAGTCTGACCAGGCGCGAACGCCAAAAGCTGAAGTCTGGGCACAAATAGAGAAAGACCTGACAGAAGCAATCCCTGATTTACCAAGAAGGAGTCAAATGCCATTGACCGAACTAGGAAGAATAACCCAGGGTACTGCACAGGCTATGTTGTTGAAAGCCTATATGTTTCAATCTAAATTTGCAGATGCTCAACCCCTGGCAGAAGCAATTGTCAACAGCAATGAGTATTCTCTGGATCCAGATTTTGCAAACATTTTTACACAACAAGGAGAAAATGGCCCTGGGTCGATATTTGAAATTCAATATATGAATGCTTCTAATGGTGATTGGGGGCGATTTGCAGAGGGTACACTGACCAACGTTTTCCAACGGGCAAGAGGCCAGTTCGGAGGATATGGATTTAACATCCCTACACAAGATTTAGTGAGTGAGTTTTCAACTGGAGACCCAAGATTGGCTGCCACCATTTTTCAAGAAGGCGACCAAATGGGAGACCGTGGTGTTTTTACCAAAGCAGCTACAGGACAACTCCATGATTATTATGCTAAAAAATACTTCATCAACTCGTCAGAAGAAGCGCCAACTGGAGACCCAAATGTCAACGGACCCTCCAATGATCGGGTTATTCGATATGCTGATGTATTGTTGATGCATGCGGAGGCCGCGTACCATAATGGTGCAGAAGGAGCAGCCAGAAATTCTGTAAACTTGGTTCGCGAAAGAGCACGAGGAAACAATCCACCATTTGTAGTACCGCCAATCAGTGTCAGCGGACCAGATCTGCTGCAAGCCATCTATAAAGAAAGACGATTGGAATTAGCGCTAGAAGGACACCGATTTTTTGATTTAGTCAGACAAGGACGCGCTGGTGAAGTAATGCGAGCACACGGCCTCAATTTTGTTGATGACGTCCACGAACTATTCCCAATTCCACTTACTGAAATACAGGCTTCTAATGGAGCAATTATTCAAAATTTTGGTTATTAATATTAAATGAAAATTATTCTTATGAATAGCTATATAAATTTTTTCGGACTCTTCCTCTTTCTAGTATCCTTACTTGGATTTTCTGGTTGTGAACCTTATGAGGCAGAGGATATTGAGTTGCCGGCAGCACCAATTGCTGGATTCACTTATGAGTATGTAACAAACGAACCAAACCGGGTTGTTTTTAAAAGTACTGGAGAACCAGGCTTTCTACATTTGTGGGATTTTGGAAATGGTAATACTTCTTCCATATTGATAGACACGGCTTATTTCCCTGTCCAAGGTGATTACGATGTTACCTTGACTGTTGCAGGGCGAGGTGGCACTGGATCAGCAACACAGACCGTCAATATCGCACAATCAGATGGAAGTCTTTGCAACGATGACTACTTGATTTGGTTAACTGGAGGCTGCGGTGATGCAGATGGCAAAAAATGGAATTTGTCTACGGTTGCAGGTGCAGTAATCGTTGGCCCATCACCTGGATCTGATGAATGGTACTCCTCACCTGAGGATGGTTTGGTAGACGATCAAAAAGACGATGTTTATCACTTCGTCTACACCGACAACAAATACAATTATTTGAATAACGGGATGACGATTTTCCCAGAATGTGGGTACATACCAAAACCTTTTACCGCAGATCCAAACGCTATCTGGTCATTAAGTCCTGGTACGGGTTGGAGTGGATCTACGCAACTTATCTTACCGGAAGGATCATTTATAGGAACCAAAGATTCCGGGCCGATTTATGATATTTTATCGATTTCAGAAGAAGATATGCTTCTACAGTCAGAATTACTTGGAGGTTCAGGTTATTTCAGATTTATTTTATCAAAAGTAGAATAACAAGATGAACAAATTTTTATTATTAATAGGAGTGTTAGTCCTTGGTTTGGCTGCTTCCTGCAAAAAAGAAGAGCCACCAAAAGTCCTTCCTCAATTGTCCGTGGGCGATTTTACCTTCCTTGAAGGAAATACGACTACCACAAGTTTTGAGTTTAAAGTGACTATTAATGCTGTCTCTGCCGATCAAGTCTCAGTGAGTTACAAAACAGAAGCTGGCACTGCAGTTGCTGGAGAAGATTTTCTTCCAGTATCTAATGGCAACTTGGTAATTCCTCCCGGACAGACTTCCGGGAATATCCTCATCAGTGTCCTTACCGACGAATTGAGTGAAGGCGATGAGATTTTCGAAGTAGAAATATTTGATCCTGTAAATGCAGTACTTGCTGACAATAAAGGAACTGGAACTATTCGCAACGACGATACACAATTGGTCATCGATGATACCGGATATTCGACTCCCACAAATTATACTGGATATGATCTGATCTGGCAAGACGAATTTAATGGGACCAGCCTCAATCTAGACGATTGGACGTTTGAGCTGGGAGATGGTTGTCCTAGCCTTTGTGGATGGGGCAACAACGAAGAGCAATATTATACAAATAGCTCAAGCAATTGTTATTTTCAGGAAGGGTATCTCGTGTTGGAGGCCAAAAAAGAAAATGCAGGAGGCAAATCTTACACTTCTTCAAGAATTAAAACAGAAGGAAAGAAATTTTTCAAATTTGGAAGAGTTGATATCCGCGCTAAGTTGCCAGAAGGCCGAGGTGTTTGGCCAGCCTTATGGATGTTGCCCAACGAATGGGTGCATGGCGGTTGGCCAACAAGTGGCGAAATCGATATTATGGAGTTAGTAGGCCACTCACCAAGCACCGTGCATGGTACCTGCCACTATGGACCAGCAGGCGGAGGAAGTATCACCAGTGGTAATAGTTTGATGCTTCAAGGAGGGCAAAAGTACATTGATGAGTTTCATGTATTCTCTATTGTCTGGGTAGAAGATAAGATACAATGGTACATAGATGATGTCTTTTTCCATGAGTTTACTCCAGCAGTAGTCGGATCAAATATCTATCCCTTCAATGAAAATTTTTACTTTTTGTTTAATGTAGCAGTAGGTGGTAACTGGCCAGGGAGTCCTGACAGCTCTACTAATTTTCCACAACGAATGATTGTTGATTATATCCGGGTATTCCAAACGCAATAACACCACACTATGATACTTGCTAACATTCAAACATTCGACTGGTTAGTCATTTGTTTTTACTTTGGACTTGTCTTTTTCATTGCCTTTTGGGCAAATCGAAAAGATGCGGGAGAGAAAAATTCTGTCGACTATTTCCTAGCAGGTAAAAATGCTGGATGGTTTGTTATTGGAGCTTCTTTGTTTGCTTCTAATATTGGCTCGGAGCACCTTGTTGGGCTTGCAGGAGCAGGAGCGCGTGGAGACATGCCAACAGCAAACTTTGAGATCCTCGCGACCTTGATTTTGATTGTACTAGGATGGATATTTGTACCTTTTTATTTGAAGTCTGGTGTATTCACGATGCCTGAATTTTTGGAGCGTCGATACTCTGCAGGAGCACGAACTTATTTGTCTCTAATTTCGATTTTTGCCTATGTTTTAACCAAGATATCTGTAACGATTTTTGCAGGCGCTCTTGTCTTTGAGGTAATGCTAGGAGTAGATTTCTGGTTGGGCGCCGTGTTGGTTGTTGTAGCAACAGGAGTATATACTGTATTTGGTGGATTACGTGCTGTAATCTATACAGATATGATGCAAATGTTTGTTCTGATCGGAGGCTCGTTAGCCGTCACTTACTTCGGATTGCAAGCGGCTGGTGGCTGGGGGGAAGTAGTCAGTAGTGTTTATGCTTCAGTTCCAGAAGGAGAGGGGTCTAAGTTTTTCAACCTTTGGAGACCAGGAAGTGATACTTCTTATCCTTGGACAGGAATTGTTTTTGGCGCTCCGATACTAGGCGTTTGGTATTGGTGTACAGACCAGTTTATCGTTCAACGGGTACTTTCTGCAAAAGATCTAAGCCAGGCTAGAAAAGGAACTATATTTGCTGGTTTTTTAAAGTTATTGCCGCTGTTTTTGTTTGTGATACCAGGGATAATTGCCTACTCTTTGTCTTTGGAAAATGCGGATTTATTGAAAAATGCCGCTGGAGAAACAGAATACGATGCGGCATTGCCTGCGTTGGTTATGAACTATCTGCCAGTCGGGTTTAAAGGATTGGTGACAGCTGGACTACTGGCGGCTTTGATGAGCTCGCTGTCTTCTGTTTTTAATTCCTGCTCGACCTTATTTACTATAGATTTTTACAAAAAATATTATCCAAATACACCGGAAAAACAGCTAGTAAGAGTTGGTCAGATTGCAACGGTTTTCCTTGTTGCGACGGGACTTCTTTGGATTCCTTTGATGAAAACGATGACAGAAGGCGAAGGGATTTTCAAATACTTACAAAGTATTCAGGCGTACATTTCACCACCAATTGCTTCAGTGTTTCTTCTTGGATTATTTATCAAACGATTGAATGCAAGAGGGGCGATGGCTTCGCTTTGGACAGGGTTTGTACTAGGAGGGGGGCGACTGGTTTTTGAGTACCTGGTTGGTTCAAAAACAATGGTGGTAGCAGAGGGTTCCTTTATCAACCAGTTGGTGAGCATCAACTTCCTGCATTTTGCAGTTATTTTGTTCCTGATTTGTTCTGCTGTGCTCATTCTGGTTAGTCTTACCGCTCCACAACATTCTGATGAGAAATTGAAGGATGTGACCTATTCGAAAGGAGTTGCTGCCGTAGACAATTTATTACAAAACAAAGATTTTATTCTAACCCTTATCCTGATTGGACTGGTGATCGGTTTATGGATTTGGTTTAGCCCATGGGGAATGGCTGGCTAGTAAGCTTGCAACAGGTTTTGTGGATGGCGATTAACTATTCATTAGTAGATTATTAAATTATAGATATGAGATCGATTATCGTAGGTATGGTAATTTGTTGTTTTGTTGGATTAGGTTTCCTGCTTATGGGGAGTCAACTCGCAGATGATACAGATATATCTGACAATAAAAGTAAGGCGAAAATTAACCGTAAGGTAAAATCCCTGCTTGCAAAAATGACCGTTAAAGACAAGATAGGAGAAATGACACAGCTGACGATAGACATGCTCTCTGTCGGCGAGGTGTATAACTTAAAAGAACCCCATCAGCTGGATAAAGCTAAGATGAAAAAAGCATTGGTAGATCTGAGAGTAGGCTCTATCCTGAATGCTGGTGGGCATTCTTATTCTCAAGACCATTGGCACGAAATCATTGGAGACATCCAGGAAATGGCCATGAAAGAAAAGAAAACAGGCATCCCCGTTTTGTACGGTATTGATGCGATCCATGGGACAAATTATACAAAAGACGCAACCTTATTCCCACAACAAATCGGTCTTGCAGCTACCTGGAACACCGCACTGGCAAAAACGACCGGAGTGATTACCGCCTACGAAACACGAGCTTCTGGAATCCCCTGGAATTTCTCTCCAGTCCTAGATATCGGCAGAGATCAAAGATGGCCAAGAATCTGGGAAACTTTTGGAGAAGATGTGTTGCTGGCCTCCGAAATGGGCACGGCAATGGTGCAAGGATACCAAGGAGATAACAATGCGCACCCCGAAAAAGTAGCAGCGTGCATGAAGCATTTTGTTGGATACAGTACACCAATCACAGGTAAGGACAGAACACAGGCATGGATTCCCGAAGCACAACTTCGCGAGTATTATCTACCGACTTTCAAAGCGGCGATTGATGCTGGAGCGAAGACAATCATGATAAATTCTGGAGAAGTAAACGGTATTCCTGTGCATATAAGTCGCTGGCTTTTGACGGATGTATTGCGAGGGGAGCTAGGATTTGAAGGGATTGCCGTTACCGACTGGGAAGACATCAAATATCTATACACTAGACATCGGGTCGCCCATGATTACAAGGAAGCGATCAAGATGGCTATCGATGCAGGTATCGATATGTCAATGGTGCCAACAGACCTCGACTTCCCTGTGTTATTAAAGGAATTAGTAGACGAAGGAAAAATTAGCGAAAAGCGCCTTGATGAATCCGTAGCTAGAATTTTGAGGGTCAAACACGAACTGGATTTGTTTGAAAATCCAATTTATGGAAAAGAACGTTACCCCGATTTTGCATCCGCTAAACATGCAAAAGCCGCCCAGGAAGCCGCAGAAGAGTCAATTACTTTACTAAAAAATACCAACGGAATATTACCCCTAAAAAGTGGCCAAAGAATACTAGTGACCGGACCTACTGCCAATTCTTTAAACTGTCTAAACGGTGGTTGGACAAACACTTGGCAAGGAGCGGATGAAAAACACAACACCAAAAATAAAATGACGGTTGTACAAGCCCTGACCAGAAGGCTAGGGAAGGAGAATATTACTTTCGTGGATGGTGCCGAATTTGATAAGAATACCAGCTTAGATCTAGCAGTATCTGCTGCAAAATCAGTAGAAATAGCGGTTGTTTGTCTAGGAGAAATGACGTACACAGAAAAACCAGGCGATTTGGATGATATGAACCTGCCAGCTGCTCAGTATGAATTGGTCAACTCGATAGCTGCTACTGGTACGCCTGTGGTGTTAGTATTGTTGGAAGGGCGTCCTCGGATTGTCCGTCAAGCGGAAGAAAATGCAGCGGCTGTTGTACTTGGATACCTTCCGGGGAATGAAGGGGCAATGGCTATCGCAAACGTTCTTTCTGGTGAAGTAAATCCTAGCGGGAAACTGCCCTATACGTATCCAAAGTTTGCAAATTCATTGTTGACTTATGATCATAAAGGTACGGACTTATTGCACCGTGATTTTAGTATGAATGCCTTCGACCCGCAGTGGGAGTTTGGATTTGGTTTAAGCTATACTAGCTTTGAATATGAAGACTTAGCACTGAATACAAAAGAACTACAAGCCGGTCAGTCAATGACCATTTCTACGAAAGTAACCAATACTGGATCGATCGCTGGCAAGGAGGTCGTCCAACTCTATATCACAGACAAAGTCGCTACCACCACGCCTTCAGTAAAACGATTACGCGGATTTCAAAAAATAGAATTGGCGCCTGGTGCTTCGCAAGTGGTTAGCTTTCAAGTTAAGCCCGAAGATCTTGCCTTTGTCAATCCAAACAATCAATGGATAACAGAGGATGGAGAGTTTGAAGTGCTGATAGGTGAGTTAAAAGATTCGTTTATCTATCAATCAGGTGCTTCTCCAAGCTCTTCAAAATAACACGATAAGAACATAAAAACATTGGATTGGCTGCCTAGATAAATCATCTATCTGCATTCATAGTATAGGTTATTAAAAAAAAATCTATTTTAGCGGTAAGCGAATTGCTATCTACCCGTATTGAGGAGGATGGTAATTTGTCTCTACATGCAATAAAATAACACGACTATGAAAAAATTGGCGCTTCACTGGCAGATAATGATTGGAATGATTGCAGGGGTCATCTTTGGCATCCTGATGAAAAGTGTGCCCAATGGTGCAGCGTTTGTTAAAGACTGGATTTATCCTTTCGGAATTATATTCGTAAAATTATTGAAGTTGATTGCGATTCCGTTGATTTTGGCTTCCTTGATCAAGGGGATTTCTGATCTCAATGATATTTCTAAATTCTCAAAGATTGGTGGCCGGACGATTGGTATTTATTTGATGACCACGGTGATTGCAGTTACCATTGGACTGGGTATTGTAAACATTATTCAGCCAGGAAAAGGCATGTCTCAAACCGCCATAGAGCAATTGGAAAAAGACTACGCCGACGACCCTAGTGTTGTCACCAAATTGAATACAGCCCAAGCTCAAAAAGAGGCAGGTCCACTTGATTTTTTCGTTAAAATGGTTCCTGACAACTTTATTAGTGCTGGTGCAAGTAACGGTAGAATGCTAGAGGTTATTTTCTTTGCGATCTTTTTTGGTATTAGCATGCTGCTGGTACCCAATGAGAAAGTTATTGGGGTGAAGTCGTTTTTTGATGGTCTCAATGACATTGTTCTAAAAATGGTAGATCTTATCATGCTTATTGCTCCTGTAGCCGTATTTGCACTGCTTGCCAATGTGATTGTAAAAATTGGTACAGGCGTTATCGCGATGTTGGCGTGGTATGCCTTTTCTGTTTTGCTGGGATTATTGCTGATGGTGGCTGTTTATTTGATGGCGGTAAAGCTATTGACTGGCAGAAACCCATTGTCTTTCCTCAAGGGAATAAGTCCTGCTCAACTTGTTGCGTTTTCCACAAGTTCCAGTGCTGCGACGCTTCCAGTAACGATGGAGTGCGTGGAAGAACACCTAGGCGTAGAAAAAGAAGTTGCCAGCTTTGTCTGTCCAGTAGGCGCCACCGTCAATATGGATGGAACAAGTCTCTATCAAGCAGTTGCGGCGGTCTTCATCGCACAAGCGCTGCAATTTGATCTGTCTATTGGCGATATGCTGACAATTGTGCTTACTGCTACCTTGGCCTCTATTGGTTCTGCTGCCGTGCCGGGAGCAGGGATGGTGATGCTGGTGGTTGTATTGGAGTCTATTGGATTTCCAGCGGAGAAATTGGCTATTGGTTTGGCGTTGATTTTTGCGGTAGATCGACCACTGGATATGTGTCGTACGGTCATTAATGTGACGGGGGACGCTACTGTCGCTATGTTGGTCGGTAAATCTGTAGGTAAATTAGGGGACCCTAAGGTGAAAAATTGGGACGACCATTTGGAGCAAGTTGGCGGCTAGTTATTGGCGTAATTGTTAATAGTCTAATGGCAATGTCTGCTAAGGATTGTAGATTTTTTATCCCTGATTAACTTGGTGGTTTACTAATAACAATTTGTTATATAGAACCAGATAATAGAATTACCAAAACACAGTCGATTGAATACTACACTAATCACCCACCCATAGTTATTTCGAAAAGGAGAATTAATTTCCACCAAATATTGGAGCAGCAGTTCCCGCAGCACAGCAAGTCCCCGTAGGATTGGCTGCATTACTTTGATCGCAATATGGATCAGTATTGTTGGCACATTCCGTTGTATTGTCATCTCCATCATCATCCCAGTCACATGGTCCTAAAGCAGGGTAAGCGATTAATGCGGCGCATAAGTCGCTTGTACCAGTAACATTTGGATTTGGATTAGGCACACACGGGTCCTCTGGATTCGTATTGTTGGTCATTTCTGTGCCGTTGTCCACACCATCCCCATCACAATCCAAGGTAACATCGGTGAGGTCACAATTGCAGGTAGGCAAGCTAATACCTGTATCGCAAAACTGAAACTGGGCTAAAATACCTTCCGCAGAGCCACCAACATTAATTACTTGTGCTGTTATACTTGAGGCGGCATTAACGGTACAATCTAAATTTATGGTTATTTTTCCGCCTCCAGCTGCCGAAGAGGCAGCGATAACTCCAACTTTACCTGTATAAGAAGTATTGCCTGGAGTTGTTACAAACGCTGTACCACAGGTGTTCACATAGGAACTTGAACCTTGAGTTAAATCATAAAACTGCCCATCAATCAATATCTCTAAATACTCCGTATTGCCAGATACATTAGATAATGCTCCAAAATCTACAATAATTTGGTCATAATTAGTCCCAGTAGTTATTGTAACTGCACCGTCTAAATTACCATACGCAATTAGAAAAGTATTCGTACAAAGTAAGCCACAATAATCGCCACAACCACTAGGGCCATTTGTGGCAGGGATGGACGTATTATAACTGCTTGTTACCATTGATAGATTGGTAGTCGCAGAAACTATTGTACATTGTCCTTGAAGGATTACACTACTTAGCAGCATAGAGGATATACATAGAAAAACTATAATTAGAGAGTTAAATGGTTTCATTTTTTTTAATGTTTAGTTAAACAGTTTTTCAAGGTATAAAATATTCAAAACAAAGTCTATTCAAAACCCTTCAAATAGGAGACGAGAATGTTATTGTTGAAAATCAAGACTTGTTCCACTCAATATCCCAATATCCAACTACCAATTTCTAAATATTCCTTATATTGCAAAAACTAAAATAATAAATTGCAACGTATGGATAATAGCGAACTACTAGGTGTTGGTTCCCGAGTGAAACACCCTGCATTTGGAGATGGCGTAGTCATGAAACTTAATTACAACTCCTACGAAATTTGTTTTATGCTCTATGGTCTGAAAGATGTTGGCAAAGAGTACGATCAATTTGAAATAGTAGAAAAATTGGAGGCAAAGGAAAGCATCACCTTTTCTGATGCAGAAAAATCCCTGATCACTATCCTCAAAAAATGGTCAGATATCACTGAGTTAGTCCCCCTCGGAGACAATTGGAAAGGAGGAACCTTAGTCCTCAAACCCAACGATCCAGACCTCAAATCAAAAGAAATTCCAATCGAATCCTTTTTCCATAAGATCGTAATGGTCCGCGATAGAATTCGGGTAATGGAACAACGCATCAACAGCAGCAAAAATCTTAGCGATGAAGAAAAGATCAACCTGCAACAATACATCACCCGAATTTACGGATCACTGACCACGTTTAATGTGTTGTTTAAGTTGAAGAACAATCACTTCAAGGGAGAATCTTCCCGATAGTTGAGTTACTAGGTATTAGGTGTATTAAGTTATTAGGGATGGTTATTAACATGCTGTTTTGCCTCGCAAAGCTACGCGTTGCTTAAAATAATTCTATTATTTGTCCATTGTTTGAGTTCAACGTTTAATCATCTGCAGCTGAATAACTTAATACACTCAATAACCAATTTACTGGGAGCCAAAATTCTGCGCCCAATAAGCACCCACCTTCGCAGCACCAAATTCCTTAAAATCCGCTTTCATCATATTCTCACAATGTGGTGGACTGCTCTTCCAACTATTGACCGCCGCTTGAACGGAAGGCTTGGATTTGGAGACATTTTCTCCTAAAGAGCGATAGTTGTATCCTTCCCGTTTGGCGCGGGTGGCAACTTTAGAACCGTCGCCTCCAGTGTGTGATAGCTGATTGCGCCTGGCCATATCCTGTGCATGTTTGCGAGCAGAAGATTCCAATTTTGAATTCCAGCGGAGTGGGGGCACAGGATTAAAACGTTTGCTACCGCACATACACCCATTTTTACGAAGATGGTTGACGGCTGCCAGCATTTCACTTTTTAGATTGGGGATGGCAGCGGTGTAGGAGTTTCCACTTGATGAGGAACTGCCAGAACTAGAAGCAGTACTACTCGAAGCAGGTGCACCAGACAGCCGTTTTCCTAGAAGTTGTGTCCAGTAGCCATTGTCAAAACCAATCCCAATTTCGCGGAGTCCCGGTTTCATAATATCGGCGCAATTTCTTTCGCTTTTTAGCCAGAATGCTAATACCTGATCGTAGGAGTTTCCTTGTTTAGCAATACTTTGGGCGGCATCTGCAAAGCTGTACCCTGCATTTTTTAGGCTGCGACCGATATCTCCGTGGCTTAGTTTTTTGCTTCTTGCCATTGATTTGGAGTGATTGGTGGCGGCGTTTGCCAGTTGGGCATTCCAGGAGAGTGGGGGAGCGGGTGAGTATCGTTTTCCGCCGCACTGGCATCCTTTGGTTCTGACTTTATTCACAGCATTAGTGATGGCGGACGCGGATCCGCGGGATGCGCTAGTGCTTTTTGGCGCAGGGTCAGGTTTGTCCATTTCAACTCTGGTGGTGGTTTGTTTTGGGGCTTGTTTTTGTGTTGTTGACTCTTTCTTGCTAGGCGGGAGTACCTTTTTTTGTACCTCTTTTGAAGTAGATTCTGATTTAGGAGCTTTTTTTGTCTTTTTTTCCTGGACAACTGTTCCATCCTTCTTGACAACTACTGGATTTTTTTTGTCGGATGTACAGCCAGACAAGGCAAAAAATCCAAGAAGAAGCACTAAAATTATTTTTGAATAATTCATTTTTGACCTAGTTAAAGATGATTGATTATAGCTTAATTGGGAGAGGTAATTGGTTTAAGGTAGTAATAAATTCTCCGAAAGGAAATTATTATTATATTTTTTTAATGCTTTAATTCGCCTCAACTGACTGGTTAGCAGTGTGCTATTAATTGCCGATTAAGTCTTGATCTTTTAATGCCAAAAAAGATGCCAGAAGAAATATCCCAATTGTGATATTGAAGCCAGCAGGAATCAGGACATTCCCAATAACAGGAATAATCAAATAACAAGCAACAAACAACAGAAACGGGAAAACAGGTAGAAACCAAACCATCCATCTGGGAAACATCGTTTTTTGTTGATAAATCCAAGCCCCCAACCAGGTACTAAAGATCATAACTAGTACAATCAGGATATTGGAAATCGGCTCAAAAAAAATCCGGCCTTTAGCCAATAGCTCTGTAGAATGTTCCAGATCATTTGCCAACAACCAGATCATTCCAACACTTGCATGATAGGTGACTCCTAATATCAGAATGAAAATGGCGACCCCAAATGCTCGACCCGGTATGTGTTTTCCTAGCGGGGCCAATGCCCTGGAAACCCACCAAAAACCAAGCAGATAAGCTGGAATTGTCAATATCCCCAGAAAATGACCAATCACCAGTCGCTGATAAGGCACATCCCGAAGAAATAGATAGTCCATGGTATGATATCCACCATTCGGAGAATATAAGATCATCACATCTGCGATAGAAGCCAGCACACTAGCCACTATCGAAATAATCATCATAGTTTTAAATGAACCCATGTTTATTTTTTTATTCAAAAGAAGACCGCCTGTGGGCTAGGAGAAGAGAGACCGCTCGGCTGTGAAGCCGCTCCCAGTGGTAGTTGCGAGACTCCTGTACGATAAAAATCTTTGCGCTTTTGTGTCTTTGCGTTTAGAAAAATCACGCATCTTGCCTCCCACTTCTCGCTTCTTCCTCAAAAATATAAACAATTCAACAAGAAAACTATTTATGATTTGTAATTTTACCTTTCAAATTATATTATGAAACATTTTATTTTGGTGATTGTGGGAGTGTGTATGACTCTTTTAACTTTTGAAAACTGTGTAATGAAAAATCCACACGACTCCATTGCTCCTGGAATTTGGCGGGCTACTCTGAAATTGGAAGGGAAAGGCTTTGATAAGAAATTTAAAGCCAAAGACCGATCAGAACAGCTGAAGGACGAAATAACAGGTGGCGAATTGCCCTTCAATTTTGAGGTGAAGTATGAAAATGGAAATGAGGTCTATTTGGAAATTATCAATGGAGAGGAGCGGATAAAGGTCGATGATATCACCATAGGTAGAAACAGACGAACAGGAACAGATACCCTGACCATCGCTTTCCCACACTACGAGTCCAGAATAGAAGCCATCTACGAGGAAAATGTAATGGAAGGAAAATGGATTGTAGAGACCAAAGAAAACTACAAAATTCCGTTTGTCGCTTTTCACGGTCGCGATTACCGTTTTTCTACGCTTCGCAAACAACCCAAAATCGATCTTTCTGGCAAATGGGAAGTACATTTCAGCCCGGATACAGAAGATGAATATCCGGCAATTGGAGAGTTTAAATTGGAAGGGAATCATCTGACAGGGACTTTTCAAACGGAGACTGGTGATTTTAGATTTCTGGAAGGAACGATGCAGGCGAATAAGGTCTATCTGTCTTGTTTTGACGGGTCGCACGCGTTTCTATATGAGGCCAAAGTGCTAGACGATGATACAATGATCGGTGCCTTCTGGTCTGGTAGTCATTATAAAACTACCTGGACGGCCAAACGCAATCCTAATTTCCAACTAACCAATGCGGATAGCCTGACTTATCTGAAACCCGGATATGACAAAGTGTCTTTCAAATTTCCAAACGCAAAAGGGGAGTCTATTTCTCTGGAAGATGATCAGTATAAAGGCAAAGTGCGCCTTGTCCAAATCTTAGGCACCTGGTGTCCAAATTGCGCAGATGAGACTGCTTTTCTATCGGAGTATTATAATGCTTCCTCCAAAGAATCGCTCGAAGTGATTGGTTTGGCTTTTGAAAAACATAGGGATAAAGACAAGTCATTTCAAGCAATTGAGCGATTTAAATCTAAGTTTAATGTTAATTATGAAGTGTTGCTAGCGAATGGTTCTTCTAGCAAAAAAGAGGCAAGTGATCTATTACCAATGTTGAATAAAATTATCTCCTATCCTACACTGATTTTTATAGATAAAAAAGGGAAAGTAAGAAAAATTCACACCGGATTTTCTGGCCCGGCAACCAGTCAGTACGCCAATTATAAGAAAAGTTTTAAAGCATTTGTAGACCAACTCATTAGTGAGTAAAATTTTGTTACTTAGTAATTGAGTAATTGAGTTTACCTTGTATTGGATTTAGGTTTCTGATTGGCTAGCGAGTTCACATAACAACCAAGTACTCAATATATTCAATCACCAAATAAGGGAGTGCACGGAATAAATAAGTATACTTAAAAACTCAATAACCAAATAACTTAGTAACAATTAATCAATTAGATTCCTTATTTTTGCTTTTTGGCAAACTACCCCAGTCACGATCACGATAATCTGATATTATAATGAGTAAAGAAAACACGTTCTTAACGTATTGCGCCTATAACAAAAAAGATATTGACAAAATCGTTGAGGACTTGAGTCCATATGGAGCGACTTTTACCCACGATCTTAGGAAGGACGGTGACCAGGAAAAAACAAAGCGGCTGATGCGCGCTCAGAAAGATCCTATTTTATTGTTTATTAGCAATGAGTTTCTTTCTTCCAGCGAAAGTATGAACAAGGCCTTAGAGTTTATCCAGGATCCGGACATCGCTCCATGTATCAAACCCATTATGATGGGGACATTAAAGGAAGACGAGGAGTATATCAAATTTTGGGAAGAAGAATATGCCTCTTTGAGAGCAAGAAAGGACAATATTTCACCATTAGAATTAGAAACCTACAATTGGAGAGTCTTCGTTATTAGAAGAGTTTCTAACATCATTGCCCCATTTTTAAACCATCTGCGTACTTTAAACTTATCCACTTTAGAGGAATTTACAGCTAATAATTACAGCAACTTTTTCCGTATTCACGGTATTGAACCTCCTACAATTGGTAGTGCTGCAAATGAAGGGGAAAGTGCTGTAGATACCGATATTCCTGAAGTGCCTCCTGCAATAGATATCCCTGAAGTGGTAGTAGATCCAGATGCGGAACCAATTGGGATGGAAGGTGTTTCTTTTATCTCCGGGCCTGTGCCACCAATTGGCGGAAAAATAGTAGATAAGATAAGTGATGTACTAGAAAACATTTTTTCCTCCGAGGACGAGGACCAGGTGCCTGAAACCCCAAAAGAAATTTTGGAGGAAGTTTTTGTAGAGGAAACACTCGATACTTCTTTAAATCTTGTCGGTGATACCCCCATCGAAACACTAACAGAAGAGGTTAATGAATTATCCGACTCACTCACCGAGATAACTCCAACAGAAAGTCCAGAAACAAATACGGAAGAACTTACAATAGAAGAAGCAGAGTCAACAATAGAAGAAAGTCCCATTATTGAATACGAAGAGTCCGATCTACAAATAGAAAACCTAGAGGAGGAACCAATTGTTGAAGAACCAGCGCTTGATATTGTCGAAGAAAATGCGGAATTGGATATCCCCGAAGAATTAAAAAATACAGAAGATATAGTCGTCGAATTGCTTCCTGAGTTGTCTGCCGAAGAATTGACAGAAAAAACGGAAGAATTAGAAGCAGTTGCTCCGGAAGAACCAGCTTTAGCGCCCGAACCACCGCCTGAAGAAGAACTTGCTGCCGATATCGAACCAACTATAGATGAGGCGCAGGTAGAGGAAGAATCAGTAGAAGAAGCCCTCCCCCGCGAATTGGATCAACTATTTATTTCTGCTGTGAATGCTGCCAATAATGCAGAGCCAGAACGAGCTAAAAATGAGTTGGAGCTGCTACTCAGAGAAAATCCTGATCACCTGGCAGCAAATCGAGAAATGGCTTCTCTTCTTAGATCTACTTTCAACGATCCGATGGCAGCGGTGCCTTATTTAGAGAAAATCGCTACGCTTGACCCTAAGGATGATGACCCGTTTTTGAAATTGGGTGCACTTTACTACGAGACCGGCGACTATCAATTGTCCAGGAATTTTTATGAAAAAGCATTAGAAATCAATCCTAGAAAAGGAGAACCGCATCTACGACTTGGTATTTTGATCACCAGGCATTTCAAAAAACAATTGCCACACGCAATCACACACTTTGAAAAAGCGCAAGTGATCGATGATAAAAATCCTGAAGTATTTTACCAATATGGTCAATTACTCATGGAGCTTGGAGATGAAAAGGAAGCAATCAAGAAATTTAAAAAAGTGAAAAAGGTGGATAAAATTCACCAATATGCCTGCTTCGAACTAGCAAAAATCTACTATACACTAGGAAAACAGAAGGCTGCTTCTAAGGCTTATGAATCTGCTTGTATCGCAAATCCGATACTAAAGACAAAGCAAAATGATGATTTGTTTGCTCCTCCCAAAAAGTCCGCGGAATCAAAAAAACAGAAAGAAGCAAAAGAAAAAGTTTCCAAACCCGATAACAAAAAGCAAAGGAAAGGAACTCCTGTTGCAGATAATCAGAGAAAAGGCTCCAAATCTTCATCTGGTAAATCTAAAAAGTTGAAACATGCGGTTCGGAAAATGAAAAAAAATAGGAAGCCTAAAGATATGCATGTGCTAATCACTGGAGCAACAGCAGGCATCGGATTGGCTATTGCACAGCGCTTTGCTAAAGAAGGCTATAATTTGATACTAACTGGTAGAAGAAAAAAACGCCTTAAAGAAATTGAAAAGAAACTAGAGGCAAAATATAAGGTCAAGGTGATGACGCTTGCTTTTGATGTACAGGACATAACAGCCGTTATTAAGTTCATGTCCAAACTGGAGCGCAAACCTAACCGAATAGACATCCTGATCAATAATGCCGGCCTTGCAAAAGGGCTGGATTCTTTCCATGAGGCGTCCGTTGACCATTGGGAAACAATGATTGATACCAATATAAAAGGACTGCTATATATGACACGGACGATCGCTCCCCAAATGGTGGCACGAGGCTCAGGTCACATCATCAATATTGGATCAGTAGCCGGAAAAGAAGTTTACCCGAAAAGCGCTGTCTATTGTGCTACAAAACATGCAGTGGAAGCATTGACCAAAGCAATTCGAATGGATTTAATGCAGTACAATATTAAAGTGAGTTCTGTCTCTCCAGGCCATGTGGGTTCTGAGTTTTCTCTAGTCAAATTTGACGGGGATTCAAAAAAAGCAAACGATCAATATCAAGGATTTATTCCACTGACGCCTGATGAAGTAGCAGAGACTGTTTATTTTGTTGCTTCTCGTTCGCCAAATGTGAATATTCAGGATGTATTGATGTTTAGTAATCAACAAGCATCTGCAGTGTTTATTGATAGAAAGGAAAAAAAGAAGAAGAAATAAGACCTAGAGCTATGTACAAAAAATGGATGGTTGCCCTTATTGTTTTTAGTCTTCTGCAAGGTTGCAAACAATCGAGTGAGGCAACATTAATGGAGCTTTCTACTTATTCAGATACAACGGCAATTCGAGCAGTTATTGAGATCCCCGCCGGAACGAGTCATCAGTATAAATATGATAAGGGAACAGGGGAATTTTTGCTCGACCAAAAAGGGGGAAAGGAGGGTATTGTCAATTTTCTCCCATATCCTGGCAATTATGGTTTTATTCCTTCTACCTATATGGATCCTGCTTTGGGGGGAGATGGAGATGCACTTGACGTTCTGGTATTGTCAGAAAGCCAACCACAGGGCACTGTAATGGAGGTGCTGCCAATTGCTCTGTTTCGTATGGAAGACACCGGAGAATTGGATGCGAAAGTAATTGCCATTCCTAAAGATCCAGCGTTGCAAACCTTCAAAGTACATGACTTTGCCACCTTTAGCAAGGAGTTTGTTAAAGCAAAACTCATCATTGAATACTGGTTGACCTCCTACAAAGGAGAAGAAGTGGCAGGAAGAATTCACTGGCAAGACAAGCGATCTGCATATAGAGAAATCAACAGATGGTTAGTCAACCAAAAGAAAACGAGTCAGTCCTCTGACAATTAACTGAAAAAAATGATCTTATTTTAAAAACTTGATCGTTTGGGCAGCATGGAACGAAGAAATGTTCTATTTTTGAGGTAATTGTAATTATGATAAAGAATTGTTAAATAGTCTTCAAGACTCGTTTTGAAAGGCGTATTTAGTTTAAATTTGATGATATTAATACTGGTAATAGAACAATATTAAAAAAAACACGTTTTAAAACGTGCAACTACTACCAAATAAAAACGGCGTATAGAATTGATGATTTACAATTTTACATTAACTGACGTTTCCAAATCCATTCAATTGCTGACGGCAAATGGGGTCAATGGGAAAAGAGCAACGGACAATAAACAAAGTCCAGAACTGCTTAATTTTAAATTGTATGATTCTATTCGTCAAGTAGCCGACGACTGGGATGAATTAGTACCTGAGGGTAATCGGTTTCTAAGAACTCCATTTCTCCGTTCGCTAGAGCAAAATCCACCAAAAGGAATGCGTTTTTGCTATTTAGGGTTTTCTTTAAATGAACAACTTATAGGCGTTGCCGTTTGTCAGATTCTCCATTTCAATGCAAATAGCAGCATTAACAATCTTAGTGAGGAAGTGGTCGATCCTAGATGCGTTTTTAAAGCCATCGGGCGTTCCTTAAAAAAATCCTTTGCAAAACGGGTTGACTTTACAGTCCTACTTTGTGGTAATGTGTTGCTGACTGGAGAACACGGATTTTATTTTGATCCAGCTATCGCCAATTCATCCTCCGCCATGAAAATATTGCTGGAAGGTATTGAGGTAGCAAGGAATCAATTGTCCAAAAATGGAGAAAATATTTCGTTTACCTTCTACAAAGATTTTTACGATTCTACTAAAGAAGAGATCGCTCCCATATTAAACAGCAATGGCTTTAACCAATTTACCGTTCAACCTAATATGGTACTGGATGTCAGAGAAGGGTGGGGGACGTTTGCCGATTATCTGGCAGACATGAGCTCTAAATATAGAGTGAAAGCAAAAAGCGTCATCAAAAAAGCAAAGTCTATTGTGCAAAGAGAATTTTCTCTGGAAGAAATCAAGGCTTACGAAAAAGAAATTTACGACCTCTATACAAATATTGCCAAAAACTCAGGGTTTAATGCCGTTACCTTACATGAATCCTACTTCACTGGATTGAAAGAAAATCTAGGAGACAACTATCGGTTGTATGGTCATTTTTTGGAAGAAAAACTGGTTGCTTTTCACACCACTATCGATGATGGAGCGGAGATAGAAGCCCATTTTTTAGGGTTCGATCCACTACTAAATCGGTCGCACAAAATTTATCACAACATTCTATTCGAAATCATTAGATATGGGATTGAAAAACAGTACAAGAAAGTAGTTTTCGCAAGAACCGCTCTTGAAATAAAGAGTTCGGTAGGAGCAGAAGCAAAGGAGATGTACTGCTATCTAAAGCACAAAAGTTCGATCCATAATAAGTTTGTGAAAAACGTATTCGACTACCTCAACAACGAAGAAGAGTGGACCCCGCGCCATCCGTTTAAAACCTAGGTTCCTCCACGATCCCGCAGGGTTTTGAACGACCTATAAACCATTATCTTAACAACCAATTTCTTGAACTCTAGAATTTAAACCCCATTTCCATTGCTGTGGCTGGACAACTTTGCATTATTCGTTCAGAATATTCCTCGTCAAATGCAATATAGGCTTCTTCAGAGAGATTGTTGATGAATTTTCTGTATGCTCTGGTTTCTTCCTTAGCGCTTTTTCGACAATTACCCATGTTTTGCGCATTTGCCAGCAGTTCGTGCTTTAAATCTTGCGAGGTGGCAATTTTATTGTTGTTTTGCGCATCTTTTAGCTTGGCATGTAAGTATTGCATATTGCCTACACATTCGCAATATTTTTGAACCTTGATCGCTAAAAAGTCTTCTGCTGAATAAGAAATATCTTCTGTTGTCTGATGAGGGATAAAGCCAAGTGTCAGGATAGCAACTACAATAATCGGTACGCTTACGAGTAGCATTTTTTTCATGGGGTATCTTTTTCTTTTGGTTGGATACGGTAGGATTTGCACATTGTTGCGAAAGATTGCCAATTAAAAAAAGACGACACAAAAAATGAATACAAGAAGCAAGAGATTCAATGCAGATTCAGCAGACAAAAAAATCCCCGTATGGAAATTCCAACGGGGATTTTTAATAATTTTTAAGAAGTAGGCTTAGTTCACTAACTAAAGTCTAATACCTTATTTTCCTATTTCTAGTAATTCAGTTTCAACGCTTTTACAGCTTCAGGGCAAGTAGACTTGACAGCTGCTTTGTAGCTAGTTTCCCAAGCGGCTAATTTATCAGCAGTAAGGGTTCGTTTTACAGACGCTTGAGAAGTCAGGCATTTTAGCGCTTCGCTGGTAGCAGCTTGTGCTTCTTTGATCATTTTTTCTTTTTCATCTGGAGAAGCGCCATCCATCTTTTTTACCATTTCTACTGCGGAGCTAGAGCAATCGCAGAATTTTTTTGCCTCATCTGCAGCAGAAGGACCTGCTTTCTTGCAAGCAGCTACAAAGCACAACAATGTAAAAAGTAATGCTATGGTTTTTAACGTGTTCATATTTCTTAGTTTTATAGGTAAACAATGCGCAAAACTAAGTGCATAATTTTACTTTTCAAAAGAATACCATTAATAATTGACAATGTTTAAATATAAATTATTGATTTTTAGATGGAAACGCTTGTTTTTTTAAGTCTGCACTTGGTTGTGTCTAGGCAAAACCCTATGTCTCATTTGGTACCCATAGTTATGGCGAAGCATTGACGAGTCTTTCTGCTTGCTTCTTTCTATTCACTACTTGATACCCGCATTAAACTTCCCATACCAAGATTTTACTGTCTTAGCCGCCAGCTTCCCCTGAGGCGTATAGTCTCTTGTCGGATACCCCTCATGACCGTCGTGATTAGGAAACCATTTCCATAAAAAACCGCCACCCCACCAGGCTTGATCATCAAACACCTGAAACAACGCTTCCAGCGCATTCGCCTGGGCCTGCTCATTGATCGGGTGACTCCGAATTCCCTTCTCCAATTCCCATGTATTAAAAGCACAACCATCCACACTCAAATAGCCAAACTCCGTAAATAGAATCGGTTTTTCAATCGTGCAGTAAAATTTTTCAATTTTTTCAACTGGGCCTTTCCATGCTTCTTTCAGCGTTTTGATCGTCGGTGTTTTTTCCTTGCTCAATGGAAAATAGGCGTCGATACCTACATAATCCAGGTCCTTCCAAAAAGGCACCTTCTCAAAACCATCCCAATTGGCAGCGTACACTAGTTTTCCTGGGTATAGTTTTCTCACTTCTTTGATAAGGGCACGCCAGAAAGGAGCTCGTTTTTGAGCAGCAATTTCATACTCAGTCCCCACACAAAATAATTCTGCGTTCTGTTCGGCAGCAACCTTAGCAAAAGTCAAGATGAAGTCGGAGTAGGTTTTTTCCCATTGCAACCAGTCTTCTTCATTACTAAAGTCCATTTGGCCCACCCAGCCTCCGGGTATATATACCTGCGGTTTTACCATGACCTTTATATTTGATGCTTTTGCGAGCCGGATCGTTTCTTTGATCCCCACTACCTTTTCTCCCCACCATTGCCAACCGGTATTGAAAGAGACGTTGCTTTCTCCCTTTTTGGAATATCCGTATGGTATTACAGCAATCCATTCTGCATTGATCTCTTGTACTGCAGGCATTGGATCCTTGGGGAAAGGATTGGAAGGGGCCGTAAAGTTTAGCCCGGAAATTCTCTTTTCCTGCGCCACTTCGCAATTGCTATCTGAGGCAGGCATCGAGCAGTTTCTGGGTGTCAGAAAACTAGCAAAAAAAAGAAGGAAAAGTATTCTCATAATAATTGAATTATACCGATTTTAATAAAACAGTAGGGTCGGGACAGTTTTTTTGATAATGGTGGATATTCGAAAAAGCAGCAACCCCTGGATAATCTCCTTCCCAGCCCTCCATATCCAGAATGATTTGAAAATGGAGATGTGAGGGCCAGCCCCCGTTTTCTTTTCGGTTTCCTAATGTCCCTAGCTGTGCTCCTTGGTCGATCAATTGACCTTTCTCCTTGTTTTTCAAAGACGACTTACTCAAATGACCATATAGGCAATGAAAGATGTTGTCTTCTGATTGATGTCTAGTAATGATAGTGCCCCCATAATCCAATACCTTATTGTTGTAGTTTATACTATGAATGGTGCCTTCTAATACTGAATAGATAGGCGTATTCTCACTATCCCATATGTCGATACCTAAATGTATGGTCCGCTCATCCAATTGACCAGGCAGAAAGTGGGGGCTTTTCTGATAAAGATGTCTATGTTCTAGATAGCCTCCAATGCCAGGGACTTTCCTAGCAGAAATACTCAAATCAATATACTGTTCTAGTGCTAGGCTATAGGATAATAAATTGTCATATTCCCTATCAAGAACTTTATTCAGATCGTCGTTGTGAATACTCAAGTCAAGTCGGGGGAGTTGATAGGATGGAATGTTTTTATTGAGAATAGGGAAACTTTGTTCTCCAAAAGTCCGTAAACTGTTCAAAATGTTGGAAGGTGCTGGCATTATTTCTAAAAGTAAGTTGAATCATTCTACATTATAAAAATGACAATTGGTTTATTCGCAATTATCAAGGTAAATTGACCCTTAGATTTTAATAATCATTGATTTTTGCTGATATAATTATCATTTTTGTAAAATTTTATTTTATTCATTGCTAAATTTGCAATTTAGAAAGATTTTGTTGTAAATTTGACATGTCGCTATAAAGAAAGTGACTTCAATATAATAATTATTGAACAATACTGTTAGGTGGTGAAATTGGCAGACACGCCCTCTTGTCTCGAGGGTAGGGAGTACCGGAATAAACTGTGTCGTTTGAATATTTCAAATATTCAAACAACGTTAGCTAACTGCCCTTTGGAGGTTCGATTCCTTCCCTAACAGCAAGGTAGATACAATTCACGAATTGTAAACCTGTATAACTACAAAGATAAGTAAAGCCAATAAACGCATTGGCTCAGCCGCAAGGCGCACATTGTAAGGTGATGAAACTGGCAGACATGCCCTCTTGTCTCGGGGGTAGGGATCACGGAATAAATGTAGTATAATAGGGGTTGACCACCGCGTGCACACCTGTACTATAACTAACCGCCTTTTGAAGGTTCGAATCCTTCCCTTACAGCATAAGTTAAATTGTTTAACCTGAAGTAGATAGAGGATCTACTTCAGGTTTTTTTTTGGAACCGTAACGGCGGAAATTGTTTTAGCGCATTCATAAATGTGTTGTTACCAAGTTGGCCTGCCTGCTGTGCTTCGGAGGGCAGGCTTTCGCCAAATTTTTCCAAGCGATCCTCATAAAAAACACAATTATTAATTATCCCAATTTCTGATTTCATAAACTACGCGCAGCCAAGTAGCCAGATTTTGACATATTTTACAAATAAGCTAGATTAATTAACGATTTCGTAATAATTTATTTAATTCATTAATAAATTTGCATTTACGAAGCATTTTGTTGTAAATTTGACATGTCGCTAAAAAGGAAGTGACTTCAATAACAATTGAAAAATAATGTTAGGTGGTGAAATTGGCAGACACGCCCTCTTGTCTCGAGGGTGGGGAGTATCGGAATAAACTGTGTCGTTTGAATATTTGAAATATTCAAACAACGTTAGCTAACTACCCCTTGGAGGTTCGAATCCTTCCCTAACAGCGAACGGTATATCCAATTAATGAATTGGATTAAACAATGTAAGGTGATGAAACTGGCAGACATGCCCTCTTGTCTCGAGGGTGGGGAATACTGGAATAAACGGTGTCGTTTGAATATTTCAAATATTCAAACAACGTTAGCTAACTGCCCCTTGAAGGTTCGAATCCTTCCCTTACAGCAATTACAATTAATCTAACCTGAAGTGGATTTGTCGATCTACTTCAGGTTTTTTTATGCAACAGATCCAAGTGCTAATTATTCTTTTATCACCTTCCGAATCAATGTTCCTTCGGCACCAGAAGCATGCAAAAAATAAATCCCGCTACCTAAATCGGAGACATCAATCCCTAAGGAAGACCCTTTAAAATCAATAGATTCCCAAACCGTTCGTCCTGCAACATCAACCAGCTGAAAATGCAACAAAGAGGCCCCCTTCAAGGACCAATCCAACTGCAATTGATTGGTAAATGGATTAGGAGAGACTTCAAAATGATGGAGCCAAGCAGTTTCCTCAATATCAGAGAGCAGATCGCTAATCCGATAAACCATTCCATCGCTTAAGCCAGCAACATACAATTCCCCATCAATATCCTCCCCGAAAGTAGCAAAGTTCATACTGGTAAAAGTGCCAATTGGGGTGTTTGTCCATGCGCCACCTGCATTCTCCAACCACCAGAAATTCCCAGTACAGAAGTCCGCATAGATATACTTGCCTTGCAATCCTGGATAGTCAGTCCCCCGATAAACATAGCCTCCTGTGATTGAGCAACCCGATGAAAAACTATTGACATACTCATGAATTGGAAAAGTCATTTCAGAAGCGGGTGGGCAGTTGGAGGTATTAAACGTTGCGTTACCTTCGTAGCAGCGCCAGCCGTAATTTTCACCACCAGTGCTATTCGCAGCTTGAAAATCGATTTCTTCCCAATCGTCTTGCCCCACATCTGCAATGTATAAATCTCCTGTGGCCCCATCAAAACTAAATCGCCATGGATTTCTCAATCCTATTGCCCAAATTTCATCAAGGGTAGTGGCATCACCAACAAATGGATTGTCTAACGGAATGGAGTACGGAGAGCCATTGTCCACATCAATTCGAAGCATTTTTCCTAGTAAAGTTTGGCGATTTTGCGAGCGATTGCCCGGATCACCGCCTGAACCACCATCCCCACTACCGATGTACAAATAACCATCTGGCCCAAATTCCAAGTCACCAGCATTATGATTAGAAAAGGGCTGGTTGATTGCAAGCAGGTTTAACTCACTATTGGGATCAGCAATGTCTGGATCGGTCGTGCTCACAGAGAATCTGGACACCTTCGTATCTCCACCCAAATCAATATAGTTGACATAAAAATAACCGTTGTTGGCGTAGTCTGGATGAAAGGTCAGTCCTAGTAACCCACGTTCATTGCCTCCTGAGTTTACCTGAGCATCAATATCAAGAAAGGGGGTTTGATTAACAGTACCTGATGCATTGATAATTTTAATCACTCCATCTTGCTCGGTGATAAACAATCGGTCATCTCCTGCATTGGAGATATCTACCGGACGGTCGAATCCAGTGGCAATTGGCGTCAAGTTAATTAGATTCTGACCGTTTGAGGAATGGAAAAACAGTAGGAGGAGGGATAGGGTAGTTAAAAATAATTTCATAATGAATGGATTGATGATTAATTGCAAAAGTATGGATTAGAAATTTATGTATTAGAGGGTCGAGTTAGGTTAATTATCATAAAATTATGTTAGTTCCTCTAAAAAATGTGCGTTTTAATAGAAAACCAATTACTTTGCAGAAGTAAGATTCATTTAAAGAAGAAAACTATTCAATTATGGCATTTGGAATTCGTTATAACTCGCCGATTGTACTTACTTACGCGTTGATTTGTACGGCGGTATTTTTTGCAAACTCATTTATGCTCGATGCTTTGACACCGTTGGTCTCTTTAGGCCCTACCTTTCAAGCAGAAAACCCCTTACAATATTTAACAATTTTCTCCTACATCGCAGGGCATTCCAGTTTGGATCATTTGCTTGGAAACATGACCTTCATCCTGCTATTGGGCCCAATTATAGAAGAGAAATATGGAAGTCGAAATCTCTTCATCATGATCCTTATCACCGCACTAGTGACTGCTTTTCTGAACATGTTTTTGTTCAATACCGGATTGTGGGGGGCTAGTGGTATTGTCTTCATGTTAATCATGCTCGTCTCCTTCACCAACGTAAAAGAAGGCCAAATTCCATTAACTTTTATCCTAGTAGCCTGTCTGTTTGTAGGAAAAGAGGTATTGCAAAGTATGAATAGCGACCACGTTTCCCAATTTGCCCATATACTAGGAGGTATCGTCGGTAGTTTCTTTGGATTTACGGGCATTTTCAAGAAGAGAGGCAGTAATTCGGAGGTGATGGATTCATACTAAGACAGCCAAATACAATACCTCACCATTAACCAACAATGAATATTGTTTGCATATCTGATACACACGGACTGCATGATCAGTTAGAACTCCCATCGGGCGATATGCTGATTCATGCGGGAGATATTTCTAGACGTGGAACGGAGTATGAAGTCCGCCAATTTCTTTCTTGGTTTGAGGTTCAGCCTTTTCAGTACAAGATTTTTATTGCTGGGAATCATGATTTTTTCTTTGAAGACTACCCAATATTGGTGAAGGAGATGATACCGGAGAACGTTATTTATTTGGAAAATTCCGCAGTAGAAATTGAAGGCATCCGTTTTTGGGGATCCCCAATTTCACCCCGCTTTTTTGATTGGGCGTTCAACAGAGACCGAGGGCCCAAAATTCGCCAATACTGGGAGCAGATACCAGATAAAACAGACATCCTCATCACCCACGGCCCACCCCTCCATCACGGTGATACCATAATCAGCGGAGAACAAGTAGGTTGCAAAGATTTACTAGAAGTTATCAATGAAAAACGCCCCACCTACCACCTGTTTGGACACATCCACGAAGCCTACGGCATTACCAAAAATAAACACACCACCTTCATAAATGCCAGTGTCCTCAACCACAAATATAAAATGACCAATCCTCCAATCACAATTGAGGTAGAAAGTAGTTGCTAGAACTTGGCCGGCTTCCGGTAGATGGTATGGCGCAGACCATTCTATCCTACAGTTTTAAAAGGAAATTATCGAAGATAGATTAAGAGCAACTACGCTCTACCACCTTAAGTAATTTGACTAGATTGGACACCTATTTTTGCAATGCTTCCTCATTTATTTCTAATTCTAAGAAATAATAACGATATTAGAAGATAACACACATATATTCCAATCTAAGCATATGCTAACAGGGAAGGGGCCTAAAATTGAAACCATAAGAGGATTACTGGAAAACTGCGGAAATCAATGCGCATTTCCTGGTTGTAATCATCCGATTCTTAATCGGAAAAACCAGTTTATTGCAAAACTGGTGCTGATTGAGGATGATCCCTCTGCGGGCGGTCGCTTCGACCCTGAAGCAGAAGAAACAATTATCCACCGGCCAGAAAATCTAATGTTTCTATGTTATCGACATTATATAGAAACCAGTGACCCTGAAATTTATCCAAAAGAAATACTAGGAGAAATCAAACGAAACCACGAGCTATCTCCTTTTGTAAATACCAATTCCAGATTTAGTCTAAATGCGATCAACGAAATACAAAGTGATCTTGGGATTGCTAACCAGATAGAACAGTACGATGTAGGGGAAGTATTCCCACAGGAAAAACCAGTCGCTACTGATGAAGATTCCGATGTTATCCGGCCTGCCGCCTACAAAAAAGGAGAAGGCAAGATCAAAAGCATTAAGCGGTTTGACCCACCAAAAATTTCAAAGAAAGAAGCAACAGCAGGAGAAAAGAAAATCGACGAAGGTCAGGCCCAGCAAATGGAAGCACAATTTGTTGAACTCAAGCAGAGTGTAGACAAATTATTGAAGCTGGTGGGCAATGTCCATAAAAGCGACATGCGCCTCAACCGTGACCTGAAGACATTAATCGAATCGATCGATATCCTTGGCATTTTTACCTGGAGATTCCGCCAATTGCCCTTTACCAAAAATCCATTTATCAATAGAAACCATGAGACGATTCATGTGATGATCCCGCAAACCACCAATAAACTGAAGGAGGTCATCAAAGAATTAGAGATGAATGTATTGGGCAAACTCGCTGAAGATATTCCCGGAAAACAGGAAGAAATCAAGGAAAAACTCGTTAGCTTGCAAACCCGATCCCGCATTATTGTCAAAAATATTAGATACGCGGACAAAGTTTCTTAGTAATTCATATCAACGCAGCATATTTCATCTGAGAAAAAGAATCATTATTTTCAGATGTTAATCTCATTAATTCATAAAACAATTTATCTAAATAAACGTATTATGTTTAGACTTTCAGCACAAAGTTTATTCGAAGGCGGCAATAAATTGTTATATAAGTTTAAAATATGGCGTAGATTTAATGCTTAGTGCGAGTTAAACAAAGAACAAAAATGTATCTTTGTGTTTGGTTAAGAGTCTAAAATATAGAGGCTAACCTTTTTGAATAAGAACTTATGAACGTACCTAACATATTGTCCTTCTTAAGGATTATTGTTTCTTTAACTGCGCCTTTTTTTCTGATCACAGGCGGTTTTTGGGTACAAGTTGTTGCGGGGATCGTTTGTATCTTTGCAGTATTTACCGATTGGTTTGATGGTTGGTACGCAAGGCGCTACAATTTAGTGACCAAACTCGGTAAAATCCTTGATCCTATAGCAGATAAGACTTATGTCATTGTCGCCTTTTCCGTTTTTGCCTACCTCGGTCTATTTTCATTTTGGTGGATTGTTCCAATTATTATCCGTGAGGTCGTCATTACCATTTATCGATTTATTTTTCTTGAAAAAGGGACGGTTGTCGCAGCGGTACAAAGTGGCAAGATCAAAACCTTTATGCAAATGGGGACCATTGGTTTTGCATATATCGTATTTATGCTTCAGCGTCATTACCCTCAATACTTTATGGAGGTATTCACCTGGATTTTGTATGTAGCACTTATCGTAACCCTGGGACTCACCCTCTTTTCTGGGTATATCTTTTTCAGAAATAACTGGAGACTAATCAAAAACATTCACGGAGCGAGCTAGTCAAATGAAGAAAGGAGAATCATTTTGGAAGTACAAACTAGCAGATTGGATGCGCGATTTGACGTCGTTGGCCAATCCTCTGATTCTTGTTTTTGTTCCGTTCTGTTTTTTGGGTCCTGGAAAACCGTATTATTATTTGTTGTTGGCGTTGCTGATCAATGAGATAGTTGGGTCCTTGATAAAACTGTTTTTTCACAAGCCGCGCCCCACTGGACAGGAATACTCGAATGCTATCGAAAAGATTGACGCTGGAAGTTTTCCCAGTTTGCACTCTTCCCGCATCACCGTAGTATACCTCACCTTATTTTGGCATGCCGATTTGCTCGTCTTCAAGGTGCTGTTCCTCTTGGTTATTCCAATTGTCGGATTATCCCGTATCTTTCTAAAGAAACATTTCCTATCTGACGTCCTCGGCGGTCTGTTTTTCGGCGGGCTGGTATTTCTGGCGTCTGTTTATTTCCTGAAGTAAACTTCCTCTGCACTCTACTTTTTAAATCACTCCTACAGTGATACAGCCTGAGCTATATAAAAAAAATGCGCCTTCGCCTTTGCATTTAGAAAATCCACGCATTTACCCTCATTCTTGCATTCACCCATTCAAAATATTTTCCACTCGACCTGTATCTTTTTAACTGACCACCGTTATACAAGCAGAAAGATTCAAAAATTGAAAATAAATAAAAGTTAACAAACCACCCTTTATTATGTAAAAAGTCAAAAAAAATCTATAATGCTGTCCATTTCTCAATCAACGATCAAAGCAACCGCTGGAATGAATGTATCCAAAAAAATATCTTCAGAAGCCATAGAGGCCGAGTGGAAAGAGATACAAGCGGCAAAACTCAACCCGGCTAAATTCCGACCAATCTACAATCGATACTACGAAAAAATATTTCGATTTGTATTCCGTCGGACCAGTGACGAGTTTTTGTCCGCTGATATCACCTCGCAAGTATTCTTAAAAGCACTCCAAAAACTAGAAAAATACCAGTTTAAAGGAGTTCCGTTTTCTTCCTGGCTCTTTCGTATTGCCAGCAATGAGGTAACACAATACTACAGAGACCACCAAAAACAAAGAGTCATCAGCCTAGAAACGACTCAGGTCGGAGAAATGGCGGAGGAGATCGAAGATATGCCAAAGGGCATTCAACTAGAAAGCATGATTGCAGCGCTTGAATACCTCTCAGAAAGCGATTTGACACTAGTCGAATTGAGGTTTTTTGAACGCCGCTCTTTCAAAGAAATTGCAGAAATCACAGGCGTGACAGAAAGTAACGCCAAGGTAAAAACATATCGGGCACTTGCTAAGCTTAGGAAAATCATGATCAAGCAAGCCGGATAGCAGAAACCAATTATTAACGACTCTATTTACTTATCAATATGGAAAAGAAAAATTACAATATAAAAATTGACCAGCCACAACCCTCCGCTTCTGATATTCAGAAACACATGGATTTTGATGGGCTGCTCGGGAAGATGGGCGCCGTCCCTGACCCCACACCAACAGGAAAAATAGTTTCCGGCAACTTTTGGCAATACAGCATCGGTGCTTTGTTGGTAGGTGCTGCAGCAGTAGCACTGCTATTCTTCAACCCGCATTGGCTAGAAAATCAACAAGCTGATCCTATGACGGTGCACAATTATGTCAACCCACCTATCAAGGACATCCAAGCGCAATTTGCCTCGTTCAAAGTGGACGCCAATAAAGGCGGGACGTTCGAATACGGCAACGGGTCCAAGGTCATTGTCCCACCAGCAGTATTCGTAGATAAAGACGGTAAAGAAATCACTGGGGAAGTCGAGTTGAATTATCGGGAGTTTCATGATTTTGTGGATTTTTTCCTTTCGGGAATACCTATGCATTACGATTCTGCAGGAACCCGATATCAACTGGAGTCCTCAGGAATGATGGAAATTCAAGCCAATCAAAATGGCACACCGCTAAACATCAAACCGCAATCTACCATCGATATTGAGTTGATGTCGAATGTCGCCGCAGGCAAAGAGTTGGACTACAACATCTATTTTCTTGACGAAAAACAGGAAAACTGGAGCTACGTCTGTAAAGACAAAATCGAGAAACAACCAACCGTCAGCCCCCTAGAAAAGACAAAAACAGAAATCAAACAAATCAACATAGCAATCAATAAGCTGGAAGCCAGAGAAACAGCGATTGTAAACCAACTGGAAGCAGAAATCCCTGCACCACCCAAGCCCAGAAGACCAGAAGAAGCAAAAGAATCAGACTACATCTTCAACTTTGAAGTTGATAAATCGGAATTCCCTGAAATAGCCGCCTATGATAAAGTATTGTGGAAAGTAGGAACAAACAACCCGACCTTCCAAAAACGCTGGTACAAAGTAGATTGGGACGATGTCGAATTGAAAAAAATATCCAAACTCGATTATCAAATGACGCTCCTATCTGAAAATGAAGTAGTAGAGCTTTCCGTAAGCCCAGTCCTTAAAGGGGAGGATCTCCGTAAAGCACAGGCAGAATTCGCTGAAAAGGACAAAGTCTATCAAGCAGAATTCTTAGCTAGACAACAAGCCATCGCCAAAAAGAAACAAGAAAGAACGAGAGCAATCGCAGAAAGAAAAAAAGAACTCAAAGCCAAAAAGCAACAAGTACAAGCAAAAATAAAAGATCTACAAGCAAAAGGCAATGATCGGGAAGCAGTAGAAGTCATGATGCAACAAAACATCAAAAATCAATTTGCAGTCAGCCGATTCGGTACCTGGAATTGCGACATACCACTACCGTCCTACGAACATATCCTAGTCAGCAATTTTGTAGACGAAAATCAACAGTCCTATAAAGGAAATGCAGTTTTCCATGTAGATAAAAATACCAATACCATTATGACTTTTTACATCAGTGGTAAGGATAAATTATGGTACGATATCCGATCCGAAAACTTACTGTGGCTAGTCACTAAAGAAGGCAAACTGGCTGTTTTCGATCCCAAAGGATTCAAAGGCCTGGAAGACAAAAAAGAACACACCTTCGTCATGAAAACAATGGATCAGGTGGTCAAATCTGAAGCAGACATCCGCCGCATTCTAAAATTTAACTAACAATTAGATAATAACCCTTTTACTCGTAATAGTAACAATAACTCCTGCACTTAACTTTTGTTGAGGGCAGGAGTTTGTTTTTAACTGGATTTGTAAACAGACTTTGAACCTTATTGTTAATTTTGCATTCATTCTTATAAATCAAACATAGACCAGTGGCAAAAATTGCAATAAACCTTTCTAAAGGAACGATTGAAAAAGACAGCAACATAATTGTAGGAATCGATCTCGGCACCACCAATAGCCTGGTCGCCTATATGAAGGACGGGACCCCGCACGCGGTAAAAGATGAAAATGGTAAGAATACCCTCGTTGCTTCAATTATTCACTTCGGACAAAAGGAGGAAGTCGTTGTTGGGAATGAAGCAAAACAATTCCTAGTGCAACAGCCGGAAAACACCATCTATTCCATAAAACGACTGATGGGCAAATCGTTTAAGGATGTCGCTGATCTGGAACAATACTTCGGATACAAAGTCATCGACGAAGACACTGACAGCCTTGTAAAAATAAGAGTAGACGATAAATTCTATACCCCAATCGAGCTTTCTGCCAAGATCCTGAGCCAACTAAAGTCAAGAATCGAGGCAGAGTTGGGCGCTACCGTTAGAAAGGCAGTCATCACGGTGCCTGCCTACTTCAATGACGCCCAGCGGCAAGCCACTAGAGACGCTGGAAAACTAGCAGGCCTGGATGTTCTAAGAATCGTAAATGAGCCTACTGCAGCAAGCCTGGCTTATGGCATCGGCATTGATCCTGAAGACACACAAATTGTAGCTGTTTATGATTTAGGCGGTGGGACCTTCGATATTTCCATCCTCCAAATTCAGCAAGGAATTTTTGAAGTGTTGGCCACTAATGGCGATACGTTCCTTGGTGGGGATGACTTTGACAGGGTGATTGTAGATTATTGGATAGACCATTACGGTTTGGACAAAAGCCTGCTCAAAACGGACAAATCAAGGAGTCAAGCCATTCGCCTAGAGGCAGAACAGGCAAAGAAAACATTGTCTACTAAGGACAAGTTTCAAAGTAAATTAGGCGATTTATCCCTCGAATTGACAAGGGAGACCTTCGAACAATTAATACGCCCACTAATCGACAAAACACTAAAAGCCTGCAAAAATGCAAGGACGGATGCAAAAATAGAACCCGCTCAAATCGATCAGGTAATAATGGTAGGCGGATCTACGAGAGTGCCGCTTGTGCAACAAATGGTATCCGACTTCTTCGGGAAATCTGTAAACAATTCGTTGAATCCTGATGAAGTAGTCGCACTTGGAGCCGCCATACAAGCAGATATTCTTGCTGGAAACAATAAAGATATTCTGCTTATCGATATCACTCCCTTGTCACTTGGTATTGAAACGATGGGCGGACTGATGGACGTCATAATTCCAAGAAACTCCAAAGTACCTTCTAAGGCAGGAAGGCAATACACCACTTCTGTTGATGGTCAGAAAAACCTCAAAGTAGCCGTCTTCCAGGGGGAACGGGATTTAGTGAAAGACAACCGTAAACTAGGAGAGTTTATCCTTGCTGGAATACCCCCGATGGCTGCAGGAATGCCGAAGATAGAAATACAGTTTATATTGGATGCAGACGGCATTCTAAAAGTAAAAGCCAAAGAACTAAGATCTGGCGTTGAGCAGTCCATCCAAATGAGATCCACCTACGGAATATCAGAAGAAGAAATGGGGAAGATGCTCCTAGAGTCTATTCAACATGCAGAAGAAGACATGGCAGTGCGCGTATTGATGGAAGCAAAAAATGAAGCAAACAACATTATCCTTAGTTCAGATAAATTTGTAGAACAAAACAAAGCCCTTCTCTCTGAAGAAGAACGGACAACAACAATAGAATTGACCAACGCGTTACGAGAATCTGCAAAAGGAACAGACAAAGACCTGATTAATAAAGCAATGGATGAGTTAAATACCTACACCCATCCGCTAGCACACCGAGTAATGGATGCAAATATCCAAACCGCCCTACAAGGCAAAAAGATCGATTAATAACTCAAGTAGAAACCTGCCAAATCCTGAAGGGAGGAAACATCAGTCCGACAAACTGGTATCTAATTTGTAATAGTCTATTATAATAAAACGACCTTCATCCAACCATTCAGTAATTATGATTAGAATTATCGGAATAATAAGCTTGACTATTTTTTCAATGAATACACTGCTTGCGCAGAATAAATCGCTGGAAAGGATGATGAAGCGACTGATTTACTCTGAAGTTGATATGTCTAAAGTGCCAGGGATGTTGGTGGGAATTATCGACAAAGACTCCACCTATCTTCTTGGTTATGAAGAAACAGCATCCGGCAATAAACTGAAACCGAATGGTGAAACTATTTGGGAAATTGGCTCAGTGACCAAAGTACTGACAGCTTCTTTACTTAGTATTTTAGTGAATGATGGCACTTTGTCTTACGAAGATCCGGTAGACAAGTACCTACCAGGAATGTCCTTGGAAAGAAACGAGAAAAAAATAACATTAGAGAATCTGGTGTCTCATACAGCAGGACTCCCAAAATTACCTTACAATTTTGGCCAGAAAGAATCCGACTTCAAAGATCCATACGCCAATTACACAGAAAATGACCTCCTTGAGTTTTTGAAGAAATTTGATTTCAATTTAGTAGAGGAGGAATACCAATATTCACACGTCGGCTATGCACTGCTAGCTGTAGTGATGGAGAAAGCGACTGGACAGTCGTTCAACAGTCTGCTGCAAGAAAAATTGCTGACGCCGTTAGACATGAAGGATACTAAAATTCAATTGTCCGAAGAAGATAGAAAAAGAATGGCGCAGGGATATTCATTGATAGGCAAGCCGATAACTCCTTGGAATTTTCAAGTGTTTGGCAGTGCTATTGGTTATAAATCTACTGCAAATGACCTACTCAAGCTGTTGGCTGTTTGTTTAGGAGATTCGCATTTGGATTACGGAAAAATAATGGAAGCGACCCTGCAAGAACAGGCAGTTACCAAAATAGCAAGAGTGAAAATGGCCAGAGGATGGCACATCTTTAATCCAAGGAAAAATTACCATAATGTTTATGCCCATAGTGGCGTTACAGATGGCTTTAGAGTATACATCGGATTTGTAAAAGAAAATCACACCGCGGTAGTCGTTATGTCAAACAGCGAAGTGACGACCAACGGCATTGGAAGTGTGATCTTACAATCAATCAACAAAAACTGGAGGTAGCCTTCTCTACCACCAATACCTGATCAGTACACAGTAGATCGACCAGCTCAGCGCTGCTACAATCAGCAAGCGACCACTTCCAATTATCCATGTTGCTTTCCTAAAATGGAAGCGGTCATTCTTCAAAGCAAGGAAGAATAGTGGAAAAATCGGAATAAAATACCTGCCGGAAAGGTTTGTAATTCGGTCAGCTCCTACTGGACACCATTGCAGGTACATCACCATCGCAAGTCCAAGCATCATAATAAGTCCTATTCCAACAAAAATAACTCTGTGAAACCAGGAGAATTGATAAGGACTTTTTTCAAAAACCGCCGTTGATCCTACAGAAAGTAAAAGTCCAAAAATTAGAGGAGTGGGCAAATAGTTTTTTTCCCACCCAAATTTGCCAATATAATGCGCTATAGTGGCTAGTTTGCTTTCCCAAAAAGATATAACCATTGTTTGAAAAAAGCGAATTGGTTGCTGGATCATATGACTTAACTGGTTGGACGGGTGGACGCCTTCATTAATTTGTAGGCCTTTTCTAAACAATGGGTGATAATCGTCGTATGAAATAAAATAGCTTTTGGTTTGGATATACCAGAAGACAAATAAAAGGAGACAGGGAACAAACAACAAAGACAACCATCCGATTTTTTGAGCTAGATTCTTGAATTTTGAAATAGGTATCAGAATGCACAATCCGATCAGTGGAAAATAAACAACTTTGTTTAAAAGAATTATACTGGTAATAAAAAATAAGCCCAAAGTCCCTTTAAAACTAGGAATTACGTCTTCAATAAAAATAAATCTTAATATATGCGCAACTAATAGGACAGAAAGTGCATCTGTAATAATGTCGGCACTAAGTGAAGCATGTACGAAAATTGATGAGGGCAACAATACCAGAAAGGTAATTGTCCATTGATGAATTGGAAATGCCTTGATCGCTGAATAAATCAAAACTACCCAAAACAAATAAGAAAAAAGCCGGATGAGATAGAATAATATTATCGGTCTTTTTACAAACAATTTTGAAATTACTGCAGTAAAGACTTGCGGTATATAGGCTGTTGGCGAGTAGTACGAAGTATTTGGGAAATCAACAAAAAGGGAAGGGTGATTTTCTTCATGGACGGACAATAAATCTGTTATGTTAGATAACTTTATTCGTTTTTTTTGATCATGACGAAGTTCTTTGAATGGAAAATGCACAATCTGCAAACTTTCGTTTAAATTTCCACCCAAACGGTTATCTTTTGTTTTGGTACCCATTAAATTTCCTTCAGCGATATGACAGGTACGAAAAAAATGACTCGCCTCGTCAGGAACTTGAAATGGAGGAACAATAAATACATAGATAATCCCAAAGAATAAGGCGGTTATCAAAAAAAAATGAGGAGGAGAATTCATGTATTTCATACTGCAATATAACAACTTCATATTTATTGAGTTAGCCGAAACATTTGCTATTGCTCAACTTCATTTTTTGGCTAGGGGAATATACTGATTTTTGTGTCCTGATGTTATGGATGGATTTCATATGAACTAATAAAAAAGGAATTGTTATTTTTTAAATAAATTAACTAAGAAACTTTACTTTTTTTCCTAAAATTATTAATTTTGTGACATAACTTATTAGGCATACTTTTTGCTTTTCCATTATCAAACCAAACGTTAAATAATATTTAAATTGCTATTTCCAAAGATATTAGTGAATAACAAGTAATAATTAGTATTAATATCTTTTTTAAGCACTTTATGCAAAATTTTGGTGTGTTTGAGGACTAACTACTTACCTCAACATACCCTAAAACTAAATGTAATGCAAAACAGATTACTTAAAATCTTGTTTTTTGTCGTGTTATTGGTTTCGATACTAGGTATAAAAGAATCTAAGGCAACTCATGCCATGGGAGCGGATATTACCTTTGAATGTCTCGGTGGAAATCAATACCTAATTCGTCTAAAACTTTATAGAGATTGCGCAGGGATTAACGTCGCTAACGATCAACCCGTTCAAATCACTGGATGTGGTACAACGATCAACCTTGATCTTGATTTAGTTACTGGTCCAACGGAAGTGTCTCCTCTTTGCCCCTCCCAATTGTCAAACAGTTCTTGTAATGGTGGATTCCTACCAGGTGTTCAGGAAATTATTTACGAAGAAGTAGTAACACTTAATAATCCATGTAATAATTATGAAATAAGTTGGATCTTATGTTGTAGGAATAATGCGATTACCACGCTGGATGATCCCGGAAACCAGGAAATGTACATAGAAGCAATCCTTGATAATACACAACTGCCCTGCAACAATTCACCCGTCTTTAATAATATCCCTACCCCATACGTTTGTGTTGGTCAGCCCGTAGCTTACAATCACGGGGTAACAGATGCCGATGGAGATATGCTGGTGTTCAGCCTGGTAGATTGCTTTGAAGGGGACAACAATACCGTAAACTACGACCCGGGATATAGTAGCACGGTCCCTCTTACCACTACTACAGGGGTCACACTTGATACATTGACCGGAGCAATCGCATTTACTCCAAGTATCGCTCAAATTGGTGTTTTATGTGTGCTTGTAGAAGAATTTAGAAATGGGGTGAAAATCGGAGAAACAGTCCGGGACATGCAATTCGTAGTACTAAATTGTAATAATACTCCGCCAGTTGCTACTGAGTTTATAGAAAATGGGACTTCCACTGGTAGTTATACTTACTTTGTTTGTGCTGGGGGAAGCTTCTGCCTTTCCATAGACGGCTATGACCCTGATTTCAACAATGTAAACATGAGTTGGAACAATGGTATCCCATCTGGTACATTCACCATAACAAATAATAATACCTTAACTCCAAATGCTACGTTTTGCTGGAATCCACAGCCTACTGATATTGGAGTTCATTTCTTTACCGTTACAGAACAAGATGATGCCTGTCCATTGACAGGTATAACGACTGAAACCTATACTATTATTGTATCTGATTTTGCAGATCCAATTACTGTAGATATTATACCTGATCCGATTACTATATGCCCAGGAGGGACAGAAACTTTGACGTCCTCTGTAACACCCAATGTCGGTTCTTATGGATATGCATGGTACACCGGAGCAAATGCTACCGGGGCCCTTGTTAGTATTTCTAATACCTACGTCCCTCCCGCCGCAGGAAATTATTCATTGGTCGTTGAAGACCTAAACTCAGGTGGCTGTTCAATAGATACAGCAAACGTATCTGTTCTGGAAAATCCACCACCCGTACTTAATCCAATCGTTTCCGGTGTTTGTATCGGACAGCAAACACTAGTTGAATTGTCAGACACCTTATCTTATATATGGTCTCCAGCTACAGGGTTATCCTGCTCAAATTGCTACAATCCAATTGTGACAATAAACCAAACAACAACTTATTCCATTACCGCAACAGACAATCTTGGATGCCAAACGGTAGGAACGGTTACCATACCAGTATATAGTGTCAACGTTACTATCTCTCCTGATCAATCGGACCCTTGTCTTACTGGAAATGACGGAAGCATTACCGCAACAGGAAACGGAGGAGTCTTGCCATATACTTTTACATGGAGTAATGGAATGTCAGGCCCTACAATCTCTAACCTTCCAGGAGGAACCTACACCGTAACCATAGAAGATGCAAACGGCTGTGAGGCAACAGAAACAACAACAATTACTCCTCCAACTGATTTGTCGCTCGCCTCAACTGTAGGGTTGATTTCTTGTACTGGCGCAGCAGATGGTTCTATAACTGTCATACCTAGTGGAGGAACACCTCCCTACCTATATAATTGGAATATCGGAGGAGGCGGTGGTACAATTAATAACCTCGGAGCTGGAAACTATTCAGTCACGGTTACTGATGCAAACAATTGTACAGAAGTAGAACTATTTACTCTTGTAGATCCTCTTCAATTGGGAGCAAATGTAACGGTTATTCAAAATATTCAATGTTTTGGTGGAAATGATGGTATGGCGTCTGTCCTGGCCACAGGAGGAAATACACCATATTCCTACATGTGGACAAATGGAGAAAATACGCAAATAGCATCAAATTTACCTTCTGGTCCCCACTTTGTAACGGTTACAGATGACTCAGGATGCGAGGTCGTTAATTTCCTTCTTATTCTAGAACCACCAAATCTTACCCCACTTTCAAATAGTTTCCCCGTCGTTTGTTTTGGTGAAGCAAATGGAAGTATTGTATCCACAGTGCAAGGAGGAACTCAACCTTATTCCTATGTTTGGAGCAATGGGGCAACCACTCAAGATATTTCAGGCCTAACTGCTGGAAGCTACAGTTTTACAGTAACGGATGATAATGGATGTTTTAAAATTGGAACCAATGTAGTTACCCAACCCCCAGGACTTGCTCTTAATCCTCAACTTTTACAAGGAGTTTCTTGTCCAGGTGGATCAGACGGGTCGGCTACAGTGAATGTAGTAGGTGGGACTCCAGCTTACTCCTTTGAATGGGATAATGGAGAAACGAATGCAACTGCAGTCAATCTTGATGCAGGCATACACACTGTATCAGTAGTTGATGGAAATGGCTGTGAATCAGTAAACTCTTTCAATATTCCTCCTGGATCTCCTGTTTTTGCTTCAGTAAGCATCCTTCAAAATGTGTCTTGTAATGGAGGCAGTGATGGAAGTGCTACTGCAAATGCAATTGGTGGTACACCTCCATATTCATATATGTGGGATAATGGGGAAGTAACCATGACTGCTATCGGTCTAGCCACAGGAAGCCATACAGTTACGATAACTGATTCGAATGGATGCACAGCTGCTTCTGGTACAAATATTTCGCAGCCTTCTGCGTTAAATGTTTTTGCTTTACACGTATCAAATCCAACTTGTTTTGGTGAAGTAAACGGTGCAGCAAATACCTTCGCTTTCGGAGGGGTGCCACCTTATCAATATCTTTGGGATAATGGAGAAACAATAGCAAATGTTACGAACCTTAATATAGGTACTCATATAATCGTAGTAACTGATGCAAATGGATGCGTACAAACAGATGAGGTGATAATTAACGTTACACCTCCTTTAATTCCTAGTGCAACAACAACGCAAGATATAACCTGTTTTGGTGATGATAATGGTAGTGCTTCTGGTTCTGCCTCTGGTGGAACACCGCCTTATGACTATCTTTGGGATAATGGAAGTTTTACTCCCAACGCCAATTTACTTTCGCCTGGAACACATGTATTAACTATAACCGATAGAAATGGTTGTGTCGCTACCACCTCGGTAATAATCGGCGAACCATCTATGTTATCCACTAGTGTAACCACAACTCAAGATGTAGACTGTTTCGGAGCATCTACAGGGTCTTTCGATGTATTAGTTGGCGGAGGAACAGTTGGCTATACTTTAGATTGGCTCGGACCAGTTTCTGGTAGTACCACTCTTGCAGGGGCAGGAACAACAACAGTTACAGGATTAATTCAAGGAACTTATAATATCGTTGTAACAGACGCAAATAATTGCATCGCTACAAGTCAAGTAAGTATATCCCAACCCGCTGAAATCATTACTGCAGAAACACTAAACACCCCCGCCATTTGTGGAGGTTGTGATGGTACGTCTGCCGTATCAGTTTCTGGAGGAACACCTCCTTACAGCTTTATTTGGTCAAATGGGGCAACAGTAGCCAACCCAACCAATCTCTGTCAAGGGGCGAATACAGTTACAATTACAGATAGTCAAGGATGTATTAATGTTACTGCTGTAGCAATTGGTGCAATTACTCCTATTTCGATTGTGAATATTGATACAAGCGACCCGATGTGTAATGCATCTTTAGATGGATCAATCGAAGTTTTTGTTTCGGGAGGATTCCCACCATATACCTTTGATTGGAGTGGTGGTATAACTGATACCGATGCTGCAGTTACTGGTTTGGCTGCAGGGTCCTACTTTGTGTCTATATCCTCAGGTGGTGGAGCATTGTGTTTACAAACTGCACTAGTTGTTTTAACTGAACCCGCTCCTTTACTTTCGACGATGTCTGTTATCCAAATTCCATCTTGTGTGGGAGAAAGTGATGGATCCGCTTCGATCTCAGCTAGCGGAGGAACAACCCCATACACATATACTTGGGACAATGGAGAGAATACGGCTACGGCAACTGGATTGTCAGCAGGTGATCACTTTGTGACCTTAGTAGACGATCATAATTGTGAATTGATTTCGTCTGTCAATATTGCCGCACCAACTCAGTTAACTTTAACATCGAATATAATAAATGAAATAGATTGTTTTGCTAATCTAAATGGAGACTTCAGTATTCTAATAACAGGAGGAGCTACTCCATATCAATACAGTTGGTCTGGTCCTACCTCTGGAAGTGGAACTCAAGCGAATGCTGGGGTGACCTTAATTTCGGGACTTGGAGCAGGGAGTTATAACATTTCTGTTACAGATGACAATGGTTGTCTCGCAACAGATGTGGTTTTGTTCGTCGAACCCGCCGAATTGCTTACAATATCAATGGTAAACTCGGACATTGATTGTAATGGGAATAATAACGGTAGTGCTACAACAAATACCTCAGGAGGGACTCCACCTTACGAAATCGAATGGGATAATGGAGAACAATCTTCAACGGCAACTAGTTTGCCAGGAGGAATTCATATTGTAACGATTACTGATGATAATGGTTGTGTTGTAACCTCCAGTGTTACAATTATCGAACCTCCGTTGTTTACAAACGTAATTTCAAATTCACAAGATGTATCTTGTAATCAAGGTAGTGATGGGATTATTATGATTACCTCTACAGGAGGAACAATGCCATACACCTACCAATGGAATAATGGAAATACAACGAATAGTGCAACTAATCTAATCGCAGGAGCATACTTCGTTACAATAAATGACGCAAATGGATGTACAGAAGTTTTAACCATCCCTATTAACGAACCATTGCCAATTCTGGCTACTTTACTCAATGATAAGTTAGTTTCTTGTAATGGAGAAAGTGATGGAGCGATTGCAGGAACTATTTCTGATGGAACACCGCCATACTCTTATTCTTGGTCTGGACCATCTTCTGGTACTGGGACACTTGCGGCGCCGGGTTTATATAATTTGACAGGCCTTGCTGCTGGTTTTTATACAATAACAATAGTCGATGATAATGATTGTGAACTGATTACCGGAATAGAGGTTCTAGAGCCATCACAATTGATGGCAACAATACCTACGTTCGGGAATGCAAATTGTCCTGGCTCTTCTGATGGTGCAGCAATTGTAAATGCAACAGGTGGAACAACACCTTATACTTATTTGTGGAGCGAAGGAACGACCTCAAGTTCCGTGTTTAACCTGGTTGCAGGTACTTATACAATAACAACAACTGATGCTAGTGGTTGTACATTTACAAATTCAGTCACGTTATCCGAACCAACAATAACGCTTACCACAAATGTTATTGACAATGTAAGCTGCAATAGTGGAAGTGATGGAAGTGCAACCGCTACAATATCTGGAGGTGAAGCTCCATACTCTTATATATGGACAAGTGGTGAAACCTTGGCGCTAGCAAACAATCTTTCTGCTGGTTCAAACGGGGTGACCGTAACAGATACAAATGGTTGTATAGAAATTGGGTTAGTAAATATTACAGAGCCAGTTGCTTTAATGGATGATTTTACAATTGTTTCCAATGTGTCTTGTAATGGAGGAAATGATGGAGAAGCATCCATCAGTATCTCTGGTGGTACAATTCCTTACAGTTACCAATGGAGCAATGGTTCTACAACCACTAGCGCCCTTCAGTTATTAGCTGGACCAATATCCGTTACCGTGACAGATGCTCAAAATTGTGAATTGGTACAATCTGGTACAATTACAGAACCAGATGAATTAATCGCAGCAGCTTCTATAACAAATATGGTAAGTTGTTATCAAGGAATAGATGGGGAAGGATTGGTAAGCGTAAGTGGAGGCACAATGCCTTATACCTATGCATGGTCAAACGGACAAACAGATGCAATTGCAACTTCACTTGGACAAGGAACTTACGGAGTGACCGTAATCGATGACCAGGGGTGTGTTGCATTCTCCACGATATCTCTTACTCAGCCAACAGAAATAATAATCAATGCTACGACTACAGACATCACTTGCTTTGGTGATGATGACGGTTCTGCAACTCTTAGTGTTTCAGATGGAACACCACCTTATACTTATTCATGGCCTTCTGGAAATACTGGAATGACAGAAAATAATTTATCTCCAGGATCTCATTTCGCTACCGTAACGGATGCAAACATGTGTGATAAGAGTATTGAAGTTGTTATTTTAGAACCAGTAGTTTTAAGTATAGGTACCGTGCCAGTTGAGGATGTAAGTTGCCCTGGTGGAATGGACGGTGTTGTTTCCGTAAATGTTCAAGGAGGATCCCCAAATTTTGATTTCCTCTGGAGTAATGGTTCTACTCATCAAACGGTATTTGCACTTGCAGCTGGTACATACATCGTTACCGTTTCTGATGCAAATAATTGTAGTCAAACTGGTAGTGTGATGGTTGGTCAACCAGATCCTCTGACCGGAATTACCAATGCAACTACAAATGTTAGTTGCACCGGGGGAAGTGATGGTTCTGCAACTGTTTCAGCTACTGGTGGTACAGCTCCTTATAATTATGTATGGGATACTGGAGAAACTACTGATACTGCAACAGGCTTAGCTGAAGGGACGTATGTAATAACTATTACTGACGCAAATATGTGTAGAAGCTTTTTACCAGTAATAATTACTGAGCCATTGTTGCTCACTATAAATTCGACAAATAGTCAGTTAGTCTCTTGTGCCGGTGGCGCAGACGGAATAGTAACTGGAATAATCAGTGATGGAACCGCACCTTACACGTATAATTGGTCAGGCCCTGTTTTAGGAAGTTCAACGCAAGCAAACGCAGGAACTTATTCTATATCAGGCTTGTCCGCTGGAACCTATGATATTACAGTGGTTGATGCACTAAGTTGTACCGCTACAACAAGTGTCATGGTAACGGAAGTGCCAGCACTAAATGCACAAATATCTGCCTCTGTAGATGCAACTTGCCCAGGCTATTCAGACGGAACAGCCACAGTAACAGGAACTGGTGGAACAATACCCTATAGCTACCAATGGAGTAATAGCCAAACAACAGATATTTTAATGAATGTCCCAGCTGGAACATACAATGTAACAGTAACAGACAATCTAGGCTGTACAACAACAACAGGAATCACAATCGGTGAACCAGTGATCAATACATCGGTTCAGTTGGTAAATAATGTAAGCTGTAATGGAGGCAATGATGGAAGTGCAACAGCGACAATTACAGGCGGAGTGCCACCCTACACCTATGACTGGACAAGCGGAGAAGCTACAGCAACTGCAACAGGTCTCGTAGCTGGTTCAAATAGCTATACCATAACAGACAGCAATGGCTGTGTAGAAACAGGAAGCATTATACTAACCGAACCCACCCAATTAGCTGGAACATTAACCATAGATATTAATGTTTCTTGTACAGGAGGAAATGATGGAAGTGCTTCAGTAGTCGCCACAGAAGGAACCCCTCCTTACAATTATG
>CALLWB010000041.1 GCA_938016265.1 uncultured Saprospiraceae bacterium | reverse complement strand
GACTCCGCGCTTAAATCTGCAGATCGTGCACGGGAAGAAATGTCCAACCTCAAAGCAAAAAACGAAGAACTTTTAGTAGAAGCTCGTGAAGAACGCGCCAAAATGCTAAAAGAAGCTAAAGTGATGCAAGAGGAAATCATCGCAGAAGCCAAAGGACGCGCTCAAGCAGAATACACCAAAAAAGTAGAAAGCGCGCTTCAAGAAATTAACAACCGTAAAATGGAAATGCTCATCGACGTCAAAAACCAATCTGGTATGATGGCACTCGATATTGCCGAAAAAGTGATCAAAAGAGACTTGAAAGGCAGTCCAGAGCACGAGTCCTACGTCAAACAATTGATGGACGAAATTAAAATCGGCTAATTGGAGGACTTTTAGTTCACCTAATTTCCAAACCTTATATATTATAAAGTATGTCAGTCGAAAGAATCGCATCCAGATACGCCAAATCACTACTCGAGCTCGCCATTGAAAAAGGAGAGCTGGATACCGTGAATGCAGACATGACCTTTTTCAACAAAGTGTCAGAAAATAAGGATTTTGTCCGAATGCTGAAAAGCCCGATTATCACTCGTGATAAAAAACAAAACGTCTTTGACGCGATCTTTAAAGGAAAAATCAGCAAACTTACGGAGTCTTACTTTGATCTGATTATCAAAAAAGGTAGAGAAGTTCAGCTAGACAGCATCGCAAGAGAGTTTACCGCTCAGTATAAAGTGCACAACAAAATCACTTCCGTGACTTTGACAACAGCGACTGAAGTAGGACAATCGGTAATCGACAAAATCATGGGCGAACTAAACAGTAGCTCAAGCACAGACAAAAATATTGAGTTGACAACAAAGATAAACCCTGCCTTAATCGGTGGTTACATCCTTGAGTTCGACAACAAACTATATGATTCCAGTGTCGCACACAAACTGGAGCTTTTGAAAAAAGAATTTAGTAAAAACGAGTATATCAAAAACTTATAGAAATGGTTGATGTAAAACCCGATGAAATATCGGCAATATTAAAACAGCAAATTTCAGGCTTCGACACCGCAACTTCGCTGGAAGAAGTAGGAACAGTATTACAAGTAGGAGATGGTATCGCCCGTGTTTATGGGCTGAACAACGCTCGATCTGGAGAGTTGGTTCAATTTGACAATGATGTTCAAGCCATCGTTCTTAACCTGGAAGAAGACAATGTAGGAGTAGTATTACTAGGACCTGCAGAGGAAATCAAAGAAGGGGCTAAAGTAAGAAGAACTGGAAAAATTGCCTCGCTGAACGTTGGTGAAGGAATGCTAGGACGTGTAGTAAACGCACTAGGATTGCCTATCGATGGTAAAGGCCCTATTACTGGCGATTTGTACGAAATGCCTTTGGAGCGTAAAGCACCTGGTGTAATCTATAGACAACCAGTAAACGAACCACTACAAACAGGAATTAAAGCCATCGATGCGATGATCCCTATCGGTAGAGGTCAGCGGGAGTTGATCATTGGTGACCGTCAAACAGGTAAAACTGCGATTGCGATTGATACCATTATCAACCAAAAAGAATTTTATAAAAATGGCGAGCCTGTTTTTTGCGTTTACGTAGCAACAGGTCAAAAATCTTCTACCGTTGCTCAAGTAGCAAAAACGTTGGAAGAAAACGGAGCCTTAGATTATACGGTGATCGTTGCTGCATCAGCAGCAGATCCTGCACCTCTTCAGTTTTACTCTCCGTTTGCCGGAGCAGCAATTGGAGAGTTCTTCAGAGACACAGGTCGTCCAGCATTGATCGTTTATGATGATTTGTCAAAGCAAGCAGTTTCTTACCGTGAGGTTTCGCTGTTATTGCGTCGTCCTCCAGGGCGTGAGGCTTATCCTGGTGATGTATTCTACCTTCACTCTCGTTTGTTGGAGCGTGCTGCGAAAATTATCAAAAATGATGAAATCGCAAACGATATGAACGATTTGCCAGAATCACTTAAAAAAGCTGGATTGGTAAAAGGTGGTGGTTCTCTAACCGCTCTTCCGATTATCGAAACACAAGCGGGTGATGTTTCTGCTTATATTCCAACCAACGTAATTTCGATTACAGACGGACAGATATTCTTGGAGTCTAACTTGTTTAATGCTGGTGTAAAACCTGCAATTAACGTAGGACTTTCAGTATCACGTGTAGGAGGTAATGCGCAGGTTAAGGCAATGAAAAAAGTGTCTGGTACGTTGAAACTGGATCAAGCTCAATATAGAGAGTTGGAGGCGTTTGCAAAATTCGGTTCTGATTTGGATCCATCGACAATGGCTGTTCTTGAAAAAGGAAAACGTAATGTTGAAATCCTAAAACAAGCACAATATTCTCCACTAACTGTAGAAAAACAAATTGCTATTATCTACTTAGGATCGAAAGGTAAACTAGGTGGTGTACCAGTTGAAAAAATCGGTGAATTTGAAGAGATTTTCCTAACTGAAATGGAAAAAGGACATCCTGATGTTCTTAAAACATTCAAATCAGGAAAACTAGATCCTGAAGCGGTTAAGGTAGTAGAGGAAGTTGCAGCAGGGATTATATCTCAATACAGATAAAAATTAGTAACGGGCCGCGTGTCAACTACTCGGCCCAACTATTCAATACCATAAACAATGGGAGCAAATTTAAAAGAAGTACGGGATCGGATTAAGTCGGTTATCTCTACGCAGCAGATTACGAAAGCTATGAAAATGGTTTCTGCAGCGAAGTTGCGTCGTGCTCAAATGGCCATCGTTTCGATGCGTCCGTATTCTAAAAAAATGAACTCAATGTTGTCTAACATTGTTTCAAACATGGGGGGAAGCATCGATATTTCTTATGCTAAAAGCAGAGAAGTTGTTCATCCAATGATCGTGTTGGTTACTTCCAATCGTGGTTTGTGTGGCGCATTTAATTCCTACATCATCAAGGAAGCGGTCAAGCTAATTGACGGAAAGTACAAGAGCCAATATGAAGCAGGCAATCTGTCTATGATTTTCGTCGGCAAACGTGGATTCGAGTTTGTAAAGAAAAGGTACCCGAAACTAAACATTATCGAGGACCACGTGAATTTGTTTGCAGATTTGTCGTTTGACAACACAGAAAAAGTAGCACAATATGTCATGGATCAATTTGATTCTGGTGCAATTGATGCGATTGATGTTGCCTACGGAGAGTTTAAAAATGCAGGCGTTCAATATTATAAAGTTGAACAGTTTTTGCCAGTAGCAAAAGTAGAAGTAGAGGAGGTTTCAGAAAAAACAAGAAGCGTTGACTTTGTTATGGAGCCAACCAAGGAGGAGTTACTAGAAGAAATGTTCCCCTCTATTCTGAAAATGCAGTTCCACAAGTTTTTGTTGGATACTCACGCTTCGGAACACGGAGCACGGATGACGGCCATGGACAAAGCGACTGAAAATGCCGACGACCTGCTCAAAGAATTAAGAATCAACTACAACAAGGCCCGTCAGGAAGCAATTACCAATGAGATTTCGGAGATCGTTGGTGGAGCTGCTGCATTAGAAGGCGCTTAGCGTTAGAAAGATATTCGTTTTTATGGACCGATTAATACGCAAAGTATTAATCGGTTTTTTTGTGCCAGATTATTAGGAGATACTGAGGGAGAAGAAGAGGATAATTTGCTCTATAGCTACGAAATTCAACAACTTTCCTCCAATGCTTCGCTGGTCGTACTAAGCGCCTGCGAAACAGGCCTGGGCAATTATCAAGATGGAGAAGGAATTCAAAGTCTAGCATATAGCTTTATGTATGCAGGAGCCTCAAGTACTATTAGGAGTCTATGGAAACTCGAAGATCAATCTACCTCTACAATAATACAGTCTTTCTATAAGCATTTGACGCAAAGAAAAAATAAAAGCGCTTCGCTACAATCTGCAAAACAAGACTATCTGTTAAATGCGGACCCAATTTCTGCAAACCCTTTTTATTGGGCGGGGTTGGTATTAAATGGGGGAGAAGAGGGGCTTTACGCTACTTCAGATCGAATATCCATTTGGTGGGGACTTCTCTTGCTTATTCCCTTGTTCTTGTTTGGAGGAGGCCGGCGCTATCGCAGGATGGTCAATTCCTAGGAGAGACAATTGGCGCTCTGCTAAAGGGTTTTGACTCATCAAATAGTTTGCGGTAGGTGATGTGCTTTTTGACCAATTTAGTTCCAACTTGTTCTAGTAGATGGATCATTCTTGGATTAAAGTCTGCAATCCAATTTAGCTCCATGTTGTCATACACTCTGTGTTCTACCTGAACAGTTTGTTTCATTGAATACAATAAGGCGGCCTCGAGACCTTTTTTCTGAAAGGCAGGCGCTACACCAAAAATAACGCCTTGTATTTTTCGACAACTCCCTCGTTTTAAGTGGTATAGGAATTTGAGCTTTCCTAGAAGGTTCATTTTGCCATTGACGTATTTGAAGATTTGGTTGACTTCAGGGATCATTATGAAAAAACAAGCAGGCGTCTCTCCGTGGTACCCAAACCAAATAATTTTTTCATCGAGGATCGGAAGTAACGGTTCGATTTCTGCTTTCGCTTCTTCTTTTGTTAGTGCTTGTGCTCCCGGGATTTCTTCCCACGCTTGATTATAGATAGTTTGGAAGTCTTCAATGTATTTGTCGAGGTTCTTTTTTTCGATGTGGCGAAAGGTGTAGTTTGGATTTTTGAGCAGCCGCTTAGCCTTCCACTCGACAATTTCTGGCAATGGATCATCAATGTTTCTGCCGAAAGTGAGCTGTTCATAATAATTTTTGAATCCATAGTTGGTGAACAGGTCATGGTAATAGGGCGGATTGTAATTGTTTAGATAATTAGGTTCTAGGTGGTAGCCTTCTGATAATAATCCCCACCAACGGTTGCGTAGACCAAAGTTAATTGGACCATCCATTGCTTCCAACTTACGTTGAATGAGCCACTTTTTGCTAGCATTGAATAAGATATTAGCGGCTTGCTGATCGTTGATACACTCAAAAAAACCGATGCCCCCTGTTGGCTGATGGTCTTCTTCCTCGATGGCTTTTTTGTCGTAGAAGGCGGCAATTCTGCCTATGGTTTGTCCCTTGTCGGTTTGTAATATCCAACGGATGCATTCGCCTCGAGCGAAAAATTTATTTTGATTTGGGTCGAATACTTCCTTAATATCTTTATCCAATGGTTGAATCCAAGCAGCATAGTTTTTATATATAATTCTTGGCAAATGAATGAATTCAGCCGCTAATCTATCATCAATTACTTCTAGTAAACGCATGTCTGGAGTCAAAATTTTCTTATTAGCAAATATAGTATTTAAAACCTCATTGCTCGAAAAAAATCTAAATTGAGAAACCATAATATTCATCTTTGAATCTAATTGTGTAATCATTTCAAAGATGCATTCAAGTTGATCCGAAAGCAAATAATGGAAGAGGGTTTCCTAAGTTTAGGAAAGTTTGGGAAATTATTGCCAGAAGTTGCCGGGAAGTAAAAACGTATATATTCTTGAAGATTGTTAGTCGCTACAATTCAAATATAGCCCCATCCAATCGATAGAAATTCTCAAAGCCGTCGATTGATCCAGTAAAAATTGGTCCATACTTGTCCGAATGAGTGTAGTGTCTTAATTCATCAAACTTAAAAGGGACCATCTGTTTTCCATCTTTGTTGAATACGCCAATTTTTCCATCCTTTGTAACAGTAAACCCAAGCAATTTTTTCGTCTCTCTGTCTGTAAAAGGAATAACTTGTTGATAAAGTGGGGCTAACAATTCGTGTTGTTTACCATCAACTACCCCCACCAATCCATCCTTGTAAACCGTAAAAAGAAATCCCTTTTGATGTGATAAGTAATGTGCGCCATCATATTTGCAGGGAAGAACTTCTTTTCCATTTTGATCAAGGAAGCCTACCTGTTCTTCGACCTCTACTTTTAAGTAATATTGCTCAGTAGACGTAGAAGAAAGGAAACAAACATCTTTGATTTTTGAAATACCCTTTAAAACGATTTTCTTCTTTTCTCTAAGAATAACATAATTCTTTCCTTGTTTTACAAAGTAGGTGTTTGGCAGCCTTTTCGTTTTACTATCTCGGTCAAGTTTATCATAATTAATTGGTACAACAATCTTCCCTTTTTCGTCGATTAATCCTGTTTTTCCATTTTGTTTTATGACAAAGAAAATTTTATTGGAATCTATTTTATACTTGGAAATATGCTCTGCGGACTTAATAATTGGCTTGTTGTCTGTGCCTACTAGTTGATAAGAATCTATCGAATTCTGAATGATAGTATAAGCCTGTTTTCCGTGTACTAAGGAGATAAAAGTTTCCTTCGTTTTTCCATTTACCAATGGCGTTCTTGCTACAAACCAATCCCCTTTCTTATAGATGACTTGATATTTCACCTCTAAAAATGGAGTCCCATCTTTTAAGATATATCCTTGAAGTTTATTTTTTTTAACAAAATAACCCGGTGGGCTGGGATATATTTGATCAAAATTATTTTTTAGCAGCTCGCGGGTTCCTAGGTAGTACCCACCAAACGCTTTATTTTTTTTAGTTCGAATAATATTGGTGCCTTCATACATCACAATTGGTCTTTCCCAGTGATCAGGAGAATGAATTACATTGCCAAGATGGTCCAATAGTCCATAGAGACTATCTTTACTAACAGCGATGAATTTATCATTGCACCCAGTGATGGAGGAATAACTATAGTCCGTAAGGAGTTCCCCATTTGGATTTGCAATAGCACTAAGTGATTCTCGGTCCTTTTGAACTAGGTAGTAATCGCAAATCGTTTTATTTATGCTAAAATACTCTATAGGGAAGATCGTTTTCCCTTCCGCATTCAGTAGACCATATTTTATGCCATCAGAAACCAAATAGTGATCACCGGTTTGGCAAATATATGAATACAAGGGTTGAATGATCTCTTCTCCATCATGGGAATACATTCCTCCCTTTTGATTGATAGAGGCAAAAAATGGATCTTCCAATTGATTGTTCTGGCGGATGAAATCATATTTAATGTCCAGCACCCATTTTTGGGTTTTAAAATTGAAAAGACCCTGTTTTTCTCCTTTTGAGACGACTACAATTTCGCGTGTTGCTGCAAAGGCTTGATCAATGGGCACTTCTGTCAATAACGCTAGATCTAGACCCAGCAATTGGACTTGATCATTTTTCTGTACCACAATTAATGAATCACCAACAAATCTGACTCTATCATAAACAAAAGGGAGAACCATCTCATTTTTGGTATTAATGATTCCATATTTTAGGTTCTTTCTCCCAATGCTTAAACCATAGTTAAAAGAAGATAATTGTTCATATTCAGGAGGAATGATTTCTTTTCCATAGGCATTTAGCGCTCCAAATTTAGAGTTAGCTGAAACAATAGAAAAACCACCTGTTTCTTGGTAGGACCCCAAAGTATGTTCAAGCGAAACATGTGAACCACAAAAGGTACCTGTTCTAACTCGTTGCCATTTTGTTTTATTTCTTTCCTTCTGCCAGTTGGGGATTGCGTGGGGGTGTTGTTCTAGGCTCAATAGTTTTTCTGTGCGTTGAGATCGGCCACGATTGAGGTGTGGAGTTCTATCGTATTTAAATTCTGTTATTGGGTGGCCTTGCAAATCAATGCACCCCCATTTTTCTCCTAATTTGGCCGCAGCATACTGATAGGGTTTTACCAGATAGATATCTGTATAGATGGGTTCAGTTATTCTTTTGCCGTTTGTTGTTTGAAGCCCTTTTTGAATGCCGTCCTTGTAGACTTTTACTTCTTGTGCTTTCGTTTGGTGACAAAAAAATAGCAAGAGACATAAAACGCCCATTAAAAAATATCCAGCAGTGGAATTTTTCATTAAAAAAAATTGAAATAAAAATTTTTAGAATCAGAATGGTGGGGAAAAAATGAAGACTCTCCTGAACTAATAGTTAAACTGTAGAACTAACTAAATACAAACATTTTCGAGGTTCCTGCATCGAAACGCCTGTATAGCTTACGTTTTAAGCTTAAAATTAGTTCAGGATGCGTCTAAATTTTATTGACAATAATTTTCCTTAATCTTGTCGTTGGTAAAAACGGATGTCAAAAGAAAAGGGTTGGGTCAGTTTTCACAAAAAATAAAAAAATAGGCAAATAGTAGACCGAAAGCAGGACCATCAAAAGTCAGACATACAACTATTGCTTTTGCAAATCTGCCAAAACACCTTCTTTCATAGCAAAAGCCGATACCCAAATGGAGGATACAGAGGAAAGCTCCAAGACAAACTTTATTAATATTAATGCCACAATGATTAGCTCCGCCCGTTGATCAGGTATGTCGGAGTCCGCAAACCGTTCTTCTAGGGTGGTGCTGAGAAACCGATCGTAGACAGGAAGAAATTGAGTAGCAGGAATAGGAGCAAAATAGGGAGTTGGTTTTTCAGTGACCAAAATCTCTTCCAATACATCAAAAGTACCGGAGGCTCCTACGAGTTGCCCGACGTCGTAATTGTCCAACTCTGCAGAAAGTGGTTGAAGCATTGTTTTCAAAAAAGAGTCCACCTCTTGGATCTCCTTTGCTGATATGGGGTTAGATTTATGAAAGGTTTTGTAGAGTACCGCAACACCAATCGGGAAACTCTGTGCCCAAAATTGAGTCTGATCATTGGCAATAATAAATTCAACACTCCCACCACCAATATCCATAATCAGCACTGGTTTTGAGGTGATGGGGACTGCAAGGCGGACACCTTCACAGATCAGGCGGGCTTCTTCGTTGCCGTCGATCAATTCGATGGCGATGCCTGTTTGTTCGAGGACTTGTTCAACTAATGCTGGGCCATTGGAAGCGGTTCTAAGAGCAGCTGTCCCTAGTGCTTTGACTTTTGTAACTTGATGTTCTTCCAATTTTTCCTGGAAAAACATCATGGCAGCCAAGGCGCGATTAAAAGGAGCAGGCCCAATTTTCTCGATTCCACCCTCCGCCAATTGAATAAACATCCTTTTTCGGAAAATCTCCTTGAAAGATTGCCCTTCTCCAATTTCAACAATTAGCAAATGGAAAGTATTCGTTCCAAGATCAATGACGCCTAACTTCATAGAATTGAATGTTTATGTTGATGATGGATGCGATTACCCTTTCAAGCAGCAATGCTTATATTTTTTACCACTTTTACAAGGGCATTTAGAATTTCGGCCCAATTTTTTTCCTGACAATCCAATCAACGATCGCATAGCGACAGAAAATCGATGCGTAGTATCTTGATTAAAAATGATTTCCAACATATCGTACAAAGCAGGATTTTCCTTTTCCATATTAAATGGATATTCGAAAAAATATTCTGTTGCGACAGCAAAAAACTCAACTTTGTTGGTGGCCCCATAAGGATTGAGACTGGAGTCGCCTTGTTTGATCCGCTCAATTTCCTTGTACATCAAGTCCAACCACGGTTCCACACAATCTGGAGGAATGGTGGCCGGAATGCCGTCAAAATATCCATCCTTGGAGTCGACCAGATGAGCAAACTCATGGATTCCAACATTGCGATTGTCCTTATTATTGACAAAACCAGAAATGAGCGCAGGTTTAGAGAAAATCATGATTCGGTCGAGCGGACCATTGCCGACCATTCCTAGTATTCTGCGATTGCCGCCTTCGTGATTAAACTGATCATCAAACGACCCTGGATAGATTAACACTTCCCCTAGGTTGTCATATTCCCATTCTGGAAAACCGAAGATGGGTATAATTGCACTAGAAGCGACAAGTATTTTGACGGTATCATCTACCGTCGTTTTGATTCCTGTGATCCGGACTTCGGACAGAAATACCTGAATATTCCGCTCAAAGCGAGCCTTTTCTTCTTCGTTTAAGGTATTATAATAAGTAACATTCTCCAATAAAATAATCCGCCAGTGCTTAGGAAACTGTTCCTTCAGCACCGCTGCCCGTTTGCGGTATTTGGTCGTAAATATTTGATAAAAATTGTAGGTAGCCAGAAGAGCAATGGCGACCAAAATATAAAAGATGTTAGGGCTGATCCCTTTAAGCCGCCACACCACAGACAAAAATATACAGCCAATCCCTAAAGAAAGGACCACAGCGAGAATTTGGTTGTATAGTGCTTTGTGAGGTGCGGTTTGCATACGCGGTAAGATATGGTTTTTTAACAATCATCGCCATTGTTTTTGTAACTTTTCAGTCAAATACATGTTCTATTAATAGATGAAAATAGGTTTAGGGCAAAATAGTAGCGATCTGAAATCTATTAAATAAAATTTATTTCCATAAATCATGGACGTCGTTTGGTCGTGATTCACTCGAATATGAATTGTTTCTATGCTGCAAATCGGGCAAAAAATGAGTATCTTATAACTTCATCTTACCAACTTTATGAATGAATAGCGCCAACTGGACATTTGTGGGCAACCAGCGGAAAACTAGTCGTGTAAATCTAAAACACGGAGTGGAAAGTGGCAATCTAATCATATTTCTTGAAGGGAAAGTCCTGCTTATTGATTACGATGTTTTTGAAAAGGCAGACTATACCTTTTTCATTGACGAGGAGTTTTGTAAAATCAGTATTACCAAGAAAAAAAATAAATTTCAATATCAGTTTGATGTCCTCGACGACGTCGATACCCCACTAAACAAACGAAGGAAGGAATTTAAAGAAAAAAAGTACAATCATACCTTAAAAATGGCACTGCTTGCTTTGGGAATTATCCTATTCCTTGTTGGTGGAGGAGTTGGGATTAAACATTATCGAACACTCCAAAAACGAGGAATTACCACAGCAACAATCGTGGTGAAAGACCATCAATACAAAGGGGAAAGCTATAATGCCGCTTACACTTTCCAGCACAAAAAACAAGACTTTATTCGCCATATCGACCTACCCGTCTTGTCAGATGGAACCATCCTTACGGAGAATGGTTTTCCTGCATTGGTGGGGGATCAGTTCTTAGTGGAATATTATTTTCAGGATCCATTAAAAAACAATCTGCTATTCTCCAGACCGACCAAGGACCAAATCGATCAATATGAAGGCAGATTATTAAATAAATTGAAACATGTTTCCCCCGATTTGTCTACAGACTACTGCAATTGTATAATGAAAGCCTACTACAATATTTCTGGACTTAATGGATATTTGGAATTATACTTTCGTAATGTATCACCAACAGAAAACCCAACCTACAATAACGAGACCTATCAGGTATTAGCAAATCACCCGAAAATAGCAGCAGCAGAAAACGACTGTCATCTGGAGTTTATCAAAGATTGTTACATGACTACAGATAGTATATCAACGCTGCATTAGAAGCAGAAAAAGGTGCTAAAGCCAGTGTTCCTAGCTCAAGTATTTACCAACAATAGGCATCCGTCTTCCCATTCCAAACGCCTTTGGAGATACTCTTAATGCAGGAGCAGTTTGATACCTTTTGAACTCGTTGATATTCACTAGCCGTAATATTCGCTTCACCAATTTTTCATCATATCCCAAGGCGATGATCTCTTTTGGTCCTTGTCTTTTCTCGATATATTGGAAGAGAATTTCATCAAGAATTTCATAAGGAGGCAAACTGTCAGAATCTACTTGATCCGGTCGAAGTTCGGCAGATGGTGGTTTGGTGATGGTATTTACTGGAATAACTTCTCCGTCTTTATTCATATACTTCGCCAACTCGTAAACTTCCATTTTGTAAAGATCCATGATGACGGACAGGCCACCAGCCATATCACCATACAGCGTACCATAACCAACGGAAGCCTCACTTTTGTTGGAAGTGTTAAGCAAAATATTGCCAAACTTATTCGACATGGCCATCAACAACATTCCCCGTACCCGCGCTTGTATATTTTCTTCAGTGACGTTGAAAGAGGTGCCTGCAAAATGAGGCGCAAGGACACCTATATAAGAATCATAAACAGATTCAATCTGAATGACATCGTATTGAATATTCAAATTCTGAGCAAGTGTTCGTGCATCATTGATGGAGTGATCAGAAGAAAACTGAGAAGGCATCAATAGAACGCGCACATTTTCAGCCCCCAAAGCACGCTGTGCAATGACGGCAACCACTGCTGAATCAATTCCTCCAGAAAGTCCCAGAATCGCTTTTTTAAGTCCCAGTTTACCAAAATAGTCCTTCACTCCCAGGACAAGTGCATCATGGATTAGAGCAATTTTCTCCTTAGGTTGTACTCTGTGAATGCCACCTTTCAAAACGTCCGCCAATTCGTAGGAGCGAATACATTCTTCAAAATAAGGCAACTCATCAAACACTTTTCCATCGGGCGACATCACCACTGAACCACCGTCAAAAATGACTTCTGTTTGCGATCCACTATGATTGACATAAAACATCGGGATGCCATATTTGTCAATATTCGCTTTGATAACATGTAGCCTGGAGTCTGCTTGTTTATAGCTAAAAGGCGAGGCGCTAAGATTGATAATAAAATCAGGATTTTGGGGCATCAATTCATCCATCGGACAAACGGTGTATAGCGGGTTGTCATTTCCTACATTCCAAATGTCTTCACAGATGGTAAGGGCGATACGTTTGCCTTTGTATTCAACTACATTAAACTCATTGCCGGGTTCGAAATATCGGTATTCATCAAAAATATCGTAGGTAGGAAGAAGCGCTTTATGCGCCACTTGCAGGACTTTACCATCTGCTAAAAAGTAACCTGAATTGTGCAAATCTTTTCCTTCGATTACAGGGTTGACACTAGGAGCGCCTACTGCTATTGCAATATCTTTCGATGCTTTTGCTAGTGCGTCAATACATTGATTGCTTTGGATAATGAAGTCTTCAAACTCCAAAAAATCCCTTGGTGGGTAGCCACAAGTACTTAGTTCGCTAAATACGATGAGGTCTGATTTTTCTTTTTTTGCTTGTTCGATAGCACCAAGCATATTTTTCAGATTGCCTTCAAAATTGCCAATATGGTAATTTAATTGTGCGATGGTAATTTTCATAAAAAGGGATTGAAAAGTATCAAAATAAAGACTTAGTTTGAATTTAAAACTAAGGTACATCTCTTTAACGTCTAAACAAAAAAAGACGTTCAAAAAAAGAACGTCTTTTATAAAAATAAGTTGTTATTGTCAATTCCTAAATTAGAACAGGATTCCAATTTTTAGGGTCAATGCATTGATAATCGTCTTGGAATCTTCTGCCGTTACTCCTTGAGTACTATTTTGCGTTCCTTTGTTGTTTGTTACATCCAGAAAACCATTGTGGTAAAATAACCCAGCCACTAAGGACGTTCCTGTAGATAAACTGTATTCTGCTCCTCCGCCAATACCCCAAGACAAATTTAGTAATCCTGCATCTCCATTGATGTTTTGAGGATTGTCTGTATTAATGGTGCTGCTTTCTACGGTTCCGCGAGCCTGCGTTCTAATGTCTAAATGAAAAGGAACGTGTCCGAAATATCTGAAGTAACCAATTTCGTTGGTTCTCATTTTTATTCCTAGGGGAACTCTTAACATTTGCATTTTATATCCAAGCTTAGCCCCATCAGGAAGAGGAACAATAGTACCTGTTGCATCGATCAATGGGGTTCGCAAATCTTTACTTTGCCACAGTAATCCGCCGTCGGTGTGTGTCAATGCTCCTCCATTGTTGAATACGATTCCAAAGCCAGTAGTAATAGCGTAGTTTTTTTCATCAATAGCAGCCGGACCGAAAAACAACTCGGCATCGAAACCAAGGTGGAAACCTACATTTGCACCCGCAGGGGTGATCAAGGGGTCATTGCTACCTAAAAAGGAAACGAACGGATTTGCACTTAGTCCTAAGCGGAACATATCACTAACTTGTGCATAACTGTTCAGTCCAAGTGTTAAAATAAATGCAATAGCTACAATTTTTCTCATGTTTTGAAAGTTTTGAATTACAAAATTTATCTTTGCAACGCCGAAAAATAAGGTACTATATGAATTTCTTAATTTCTAAAGCGCGCCAACATTCATCCATCACACCCCTTTTGATATTAGTTATATTAATAATAGCTGGCTGTGAATGGGACAAAGGTAAGAATATTCCCGATGTTTCAAATATAGATATCGACCTAAAAGTGAATAGATTTGAACAAGATTTATTTAAGGTTGATACGAATAATGTTGCAGAAGGCCTTACCGACATTGCTAAAAAGTATCCTGAATTCAGTGTTCTTTTTTTTAACAGAGTCCTAGGTACCAACGATCCAAGGATCGCGCCGGAAGGCCCTGAAAAATATATTCGTGGATTTCTGACGCACCCACCCTTGCTAAAATTGCAGGACACTTGTCAGATTGTCTATGGTGATTTTGCTGAATTTGAAGCAGAATTCGAACAAGCATTTAAATTTTTGAAGTATCACTTTCCTGAAACTCCTACACCAGAGATCACCACATTTTTTTCTGAGTTTAGCTATGGTGGTTTTATTTACAATGAAAACTCTTTGGCTGTAGGATTGGAGTTTTATCTTGGGAGCGATTTCCCCTACCTGCAATACAATCCAGGGAATGATAACTTCTCCAGCTATCTCACAAGAACATTCAACAAAGACCACCTAGTCGCAAGAACATTGATGCCTTTAATAACAGACATCATTGGTGAACCATCAGGCAATAGAATGTTAGATATCATGGTAAATAACGGCAAAAAAAGATACCTGTTGGAACAACTTTTACCCTATCAACAGGATACCGTAATCCAGGAATTTAGCTCCAAACATCTCCAATGGCTAGAGGACAACGAATTTCAAATCTGGAGTTTGTTTTTAGAAAAGGAATTCTTGTATTCCTCCAAAGGGAAAGAAATAAGTAACTATATCAGACCAAGTCCAAACTCGCCAGGCATGCCTAAAGAAGCTCCAGGAAACTCTGCTTCATGGATTGGTTATAAAATGGTGAAGGAATATATGCGCCGAAATCCAGAGCAAACAATATTAGGGTTGCTGCAACAAAAAGACGCCCAAAAACTAATGCAAGCTTCCAAGTATAAACCCAAATATTAAAAATTTCAGAACGATCTCGTAAGACGAATCATCATTCGCTGCTATCCCCGTGGCGGGGACAGGGTTACTAAAATCAATTACCTGATTTTGCATTGTAATCACCCATAAACTCCGAAGGATCTGTCCACCCTTCATCTTCTGCAGAATACCCTGGGCCAACTTGCCCCCAGTCCGCACAATAACTAAGACGCATCTCAAAATGCAAATGTGCATAGTACGGGCTACTATCCCCACAAGGAGGGGCACCATCCCCAATTGTTCCGATTGGTTGTTTTCTGGTGACTTTCATACCACAAGTGGCTAAGTTTTCCAACAGATGGGCATACTGTGTTTCTATCCATTCGCCAGAGGCCAGTTCATGACGGATGATGACCACTTCCCCCCATCCACCACCGACATCTTTCGAAAAAACTACGATACCATTCGCGACAGCATAAATAGTATTCCCACAATCCGAATTGCCCCCTGTCTCTGCATTCCAGTCTTCTCCGAGGTGATTGCCTTGTTTGAAATCATTTGCATTGTACCAACCATCTCCATCCTTTCTTTCAGTTACGATTTGTTCTTTGCCAACAGGAGAACTAAACTTGTCGACAGGGTCAAAAACTAGTTGTGCAAACAAACCCATTGGAGATAGCACTACAATGATTAGAATAAAAGACCGCATGTTAATGATTTTTTTCTCCAATTACTTATTACCTTTGCGCCGAACTTAAAAGAGCAGAATGAAAGTAACAGAATATATTAAAAACTCCAAAGGCAAAGCACAAGTCTCCTTTGAAATATTGCCACCATTGAAAGGAGGCAGCATCCAAATGATCTTCGATATGCTTGATCCATTGATGGAATTCAAGCCCCCATTCATTGATGTAACCTATCATAGAGAAGAATACATTTATAAAAAAAGACCCAGCGGCTACTACGAAAAAACATCGATCAGAAAGCGACCAGGCACTGTAGGGATTTGTACTGCAATAATGAATAAATACGGGGTAGACGCTGTTCCACATTTAATCTGTGGAGGATTTACCAAGGAAGAAACGGAAAATGCGCTGATTGACTTAAATTTTTTAGGGATTAATAATGTCCTTGCATTAAGGGGAGATGCCAGAAAATTTGAATCCAAATTTGTACCACAGGACGGTGGGCACAATTATGCCATTGACCTTGTTGAACATATAGATAACATGAACAAGGGACTATACCTTGATTCGAATATTGTCAATGGATTAAAAACAGATTTCTGTATCGGAGTTGCGGGCTACCCGGAAAAACACTTCGAAGCACCGAACCCGAAGATCGATTTAAAATTTCTGAAAGACAAAATTGATGCTGGAGCAGACTATATTGTAACTCAAATGTTCTGGGACAACAAAAAATACCTGAAATTTGTGAAATCATGTAGGGAAATTGGCATCACAGTACCAATTATTCCGGGCCTCAAACCCATCACAAATATGAGACAGCTTACTTCAATTCCACGGATTTTTCATGTCAATTTTCCAGAAGACCTGGTAGATGAATTGAGTAAGTGCACCTCTGACAAAGCAGCAAGGCAGGTTGGAATCGAATGGACCATTCAACAGTCTAAAGAGCTAAAGGAGGCAGGAGCACCCGTTTTACACTATTATACAATGGGTGATGTAAAAACATTTGTAGAAATTGCAAAGGCTGTTTTTTAATCAAAATCATCCTTTTAAGTCCTTAAAAGCCAAAAGTCTCTAGAAATTGTTATTTTTATAATCGCAGCGGCAGACTTATTGAAAAAAGATAAATCTTTCAACAAAATTTTTAGAAATTATCAACTTTTTTCAATAAAAAGCTGTTTAGACTGCTAAAGATAGATTCAGCTACGGTCTATTTTTAATACGAATACTAAAAACGCGACATTTTTGGCAATTTATTCCATAAAAGATCTTGAGCAGCTTTCTGGCATCAAAGCACATACACTTCGGGTATGGGAACAACGATATAACATTGTGACGCCTAGCCGAACGGAGACGAACATCCGGTATTATTCAGACGAACACCTGAAGTGTTTACTTAATGTTGCGTTGCTCAACAAAAACGGAGTTAAAATTTCCAAAATTGCAAAAATGACCGAAAAGGAAATGGCAAAGCAGGTTTCTGCATTGTCTGTGGTCAATTTTGAACATGGCAATCAACTAGACGCGCTGACCTTGTCAATGATCGACATGGATGAGTATATGTTTAATCGAATTGTCGCGACAAATATCCAGCAGCTGGGCTTTGAACATACTATGAATGAGGTGATCAACCCTTTTCTTGATAAACTCAATGTTTTATGGCTTACAGGATCGGTTACGCCACTACACGAACAGTTTATCTCTTGTCTGATCAGGAGAAAAATCCAGGCAGAAATTGACAAACTTTGCGGCAATTATAAAGAAGATGGAAAAACATTTTTGATCTTTATGCCAGAGGGAGAAACTCAGGAGTTAAGCCTTTTATACCTGCATTATTTACTTCGGGCGAGAAAGCACAAAGTCATCTATCTTGGTTGCGATGTTTCCTGCGATGATCTCAAAACAGTTTTATTGGTTCATCAGCCAGATTTTCTCTATACAATGGTCAATAATAATGTGTTTAAGGAAACCTGTCAATGTTTTGTGAATAAACTCACTAAAATTTTTGTAAAAAGTAAAGTTATTTTTTCAGGTTACCAAATGCTTAAACAGCCATACAAATTGCCTAAAAATGGAGTCATTTTGAGCAGCTTCAAAGAAACAGTTGACTTTTTAGACAACCTGTAATTTGATTTCCTTCCCCACTGCTTAAATAGGACAAACAAGGGCAATTGATATTATCTCAATCGACCACCAACTTCTCATTAAAAATTCATAATTTCGCAGATTAATACAATCACTATGAGTAATACATATGTTGCCATCATGGCAGGAGGGGTAGGCAGTAGATTTTGGCCTGGAAGTAGAGAATCAAGACCAAAACAATTTCTAGATATTCTAGGCGTCGGTAAATCGTTGATCAGGCTGACTTTCGAACGATTTTTAAAGTTGTGTCCTAAGGAGAATATTTACATTGTAACGAATAAAATGTATCGTGACCTAGTAAAAGAACATTTGCCAGAGATTGGATACGATCAAATACTATGCGAACCATCGAGGAACAATACAGGACCGTGTGTTGCATATACCGCCTTCAAATTAAGAGAAATCAACCCTAACGCCAATTTCATCGTAGCGCCTTCAGATCATGTTATTTTAAAAGAAGACGAATTTGTTGGTTATCTCGAAAAAGCGATTGATTTCACTTCTGTTAATGATGTTTTGGTTACTCTTGGTATTCAGCCATCAAGACCGGACACTGGCTACGGCTACATAAATTTTGAAGCACAAGGAGAAAACGGCATTCATAAAGTAAAAAAGTTTACCGAAAAACCTGACCTCTCCAACGCAAAACAATTTGTAGAGAGTGGAGAGTATCTATGGAATGCAGGGATTTTTATTTGGAATGTTAATAATATTATTGCCGCATTTCGAAAACACGCCAGAGAGATTTTTGATATCTTCGAAGGGATTCATGACCAATTGAATACGGAAAACGAACAAAGGATCATTGACAAGGTATATCCAACAACACCCAAAATATCGATAGATTTTGCGATCATGGAATCCGCAGAAAATGTTTTCACCATACCAGCAGAATTTGGATGGTCCGACCTTGGAACCTGGAATTCACTTCACATAGAAGCAGAAAAAGACCACCATCAAAACGTAATAACAGGCGAAAATGTGATGACCTACAATACCAGCAATTGTTTGATAAGAGTACCGAAAGAAAAGCTAGTAGTACTGAAAGACTTAGAAGACTATATCATTGTCGATGAAGAAGACGTCCTGCTTGTTTTTCCAAAATCAAAAGAACAGGAAATCAAAAGCATAACAAAAGAGATTCGAGAGAAAAAGGGAAGTCAATACTTATAAATCAGGCTACTTAAACCAAGAGGAATAGTGAATGTAGTTTTTTGCGGTTTTCTCTACGAGGTTTTTTAGTTGCTCTGGATCAAGTGTTTTTACTTTTTTGGCTGGTACTCCGGCATAAATGCACCCAGACTCCACAATTGTATTTTCCAAAACGACAGCCCCCGCAGCAATTAAGCAGTTTGACTCAAGGACTGCATTATCCATCACAATAGCACCCATTCCCACCAAAACATTATCCTTAATCGTACACCCATGTACAATCGCATTGTGGCCAATCGAAACATTATTGCCGATCGTAGTCGCTGCCTTTTGATACGTACAATGAATAACGGCACCATCTTGTATATTCACATTATCCCCAATTCGTATGGCATTTACATCAGCACGGACAACGGTATTGAACCAAACGCTGCAATTCGCTCCCATTTGAATATCTCCAATCAACGTACAATTGTCGGCTAAAAAAGTGTCTTCTCTGGTTTGTGGTGTATTTCCGTTTACTGTCTTAATTGTTGGCATTCAATGATTTATTTTAAGCAGTTATTTGCGCTTTATGTTGCTTGTGAAGATAGAAATATAATAAATAATGACCCAAATTGCTGCAATGTTATCACCAACAATTTTGTTTGTTACGCTTCGTAAAGCAGATAGGCCATTTCGTATATTCGGTTTTTGTTTTTCATGATAAAAGCGGTACATTTGATTATAAGCAATTTCAAATGAGCTTATTGAACATGCGCACAAACGGATATTTGTTTTATTTTTTTGAATAAATATAGAATTCTGAAAAAAGTGCTAACCAAAAGGTAACGTTTCTCCCCCCTTTAAGTATATAGTAATAACAAAGCTGTACTTCATTGTGCAACAGTTGATAATTATTAAACAGGTGTAAAATAAATATCTGTTTATATTTTGAAATCCCCTGTTTTTTTAGGGTTAAAATCGTATATTAGTATTAAATAATGAACAATTAAAAAAGAAAAAAAATGAGAACCGTAATCACTTTTCTAGCGTGTCTTTTTTTCTCTGCAATAGCTTTCGCAAGTGTCGAAGCAACCGTTACAGTAGAGAATCTTTCGAAGACCAATGACCTACTCGAGTTTGATTTGTACCTACACACTACTGCCGAAACAGATGGAGATTTGTTTTTAGGAAATGCAGATTTTGTGCTAACTATAAATAATGATCTTTTTGAAAATCCACAATTCTCAAAAGTTGCTGCTCAAAATGCAGGATTCCAAAAAGGATTTACACAGTTAGTTTCTTCCAACTTGCTGAACCCTAATGACATGAGCACTCAGTTGAATGTTCAAAAAGCATATTTTGATGCAACAACTACCACTATTGTAGATGGCATGCTGGTTATCAACCTAAACGGACTTTCTCCTGGCGATCTTGCAACATTGGAACAAAGAGTAGCAAGAATCGACGGACAAGCATCCACTCACAAACTTGGAAGATTTAGCGTTAGCGGTCTTGTTGGTTCTGTTGATGATGTAAAAATGAACTGGAAGATTAACACTTCAGGACTTTCTACTAAAGTTTTCACGCTAGATCCTGCCACTCAAATTTCTTCTCCTGTTGTTTTGACAGAAGGACAAATTTCAGAATTATGGAACGATCTAAGCGAGGAGATCACTCCAGAAGTATCTGCTGGTTTACAGTTGGCTCCTAACCCAACAAGTAGCATCACTCAAATCACTTACACTGCAACAAATGACAGAACAGCAAGAGTCAATGTGATTGATGTTGCCGGCCGTCAAGTACTTAATCAACAATGGGAACTTACTAAAGGTGCAAACACACTAGATGTAAATTTAAAAGATATGCCTGCAGGCGTGTATCAAATTTCTGTTGACGCTGAAACAGCCAAGCTAGTAAAGTTGTAACGGACACATAACATAACGTAAATATATCAGCGCCTTCTGTACTCAGGAGGCGCTTTTTTATTGCATCGTGTTCTTGGCCCAAAGTTAAACTCTAATGACAAATCTGTGTTTAATAAGCAATACTACTAAAAAGTTGTTTAATTTTATTGCTACATTAAATTAGTGAAGATTTGCGGGAGACCATTCTCAAAATAATATTAGCACCTTTATCCATCCTTTACGGAATTGGTGTCTACATAAATAATCTTGCCTACAAATATGGATTGCTGCAAAGCACAAAATTTGATATTCCTACGATTTGTATTGGCAACCTCACTATTGGGGGAGCGGGCAAAACGCCACATGTTGAGTTTTTAATACGGTATTTAAGGCAATACATAAAAGTGGCGACCTTAAGCCGCGGCTATAAAAGAAAGATACCTGGATTTTTGGTAGTCGAGGCAGGCAATAATGCTGCAGAAGTTGGAGACGAGCCCATACAGTTCAAGAGAAAATACAGGGATGTTATGGTGGCGGTTTCAGAAGATCGAACGTTCGCCATCCCCAAAATGCTAATGCACCAACCCAGACTCCAAGCAGTCTTACTGGACGACGCTTTTCAACACCAGGCCTTAGAGGCAGGCATGAATATTCTACTGACAGAATACGCCTATCCCTTCATGAGGGACTACCCACTGCCATCCGGGAGATTGCGCGACCTGCGAAGCAGTTATAAAAGAGCAGACATAATTGTAGCGAGTAAGTGCCCCGTCATTTTTACAGAACAAGATCGAGCAGAATTTATTGAGGAAGTCAACCTACTTGACCATCAAGAAATTTTCTTTTCTTACTATCGGTATGGCCACCCTTATTATCTATTCAACGGAAGTCAACGCTTTGCACTTTCTGAAGATCTGGATGTCCTATTGGTTTCTGGGATTGCTAAACCTGAGTATTTGGTAGATTATTTGGAGACGGTCTGCAATGCAATTCATAATATGGAGTTTGCCGATCACCACTTTTTTAGTAACTCTGATGTCGGGCGTATCAAGGGCAGATTCACAGATATCTCTAGCAACAAAAAGGTCATCATTACTACAGAAAAAGATGCCGTAAGGCTTGACTTGCATCGGGAGTATCTCCTTGAAAATAAATTACCCGTTTTTGTTTTGCCTATTGAAGTAAATTTTCATTTTAATGAGGGCGATAAGTTTCGGTCTTCCATCAAGGATTTTCTATTAGATTTTAAAGTGTAGTAATTTTAAAACTGCATAATTCAGCGGTAGTTGTAGACTTACTAACACTAATCCCCAATCCTAAAAAATCAATTTCCATCCGCCAAACCATTTCCTTACCTTTGCCAAATCATTATAAATAAAAGAAATACGAATGGCAAATATTGAAAAACTTGAACAAATTACATCGCAGGTTAGGCGAGACATTATTAGAATGGTTCATGCCTGTCAAAGCGGTCACCCTGGAGGGTCTTTAGGGTGCACAGAGTTTTTCACGGCATTGTATTTTGAAGTAATGGACCACAACAATTCATTTAATATGGATGGAAAAAATGAAGACATGTTTTTTCTTTCGAATGGTCATATTTCACCGGTATGGTACTCGGTATTGGCACGAAGCGGATATTTTGAAGTTTCAGAACTGGCCACATTTAGACACATTGACTCCCGACTGCAGGGGCATCCCGCAACGCATGAAGGACTTCCTGGTATTCGAGTCGCGTCAGGATCACTTGGTCAGGGATTGTCTGTTGCAATAGGAGCGGCTCTTTCCAAAAAAATGAATGGCGATCCAAAAATAGTTTATGCATTAACTGGAGATGGAGAATTGCAAGAAGGACAAATTTGGGAAGCAGCAATGTTTGCCCCACACCACAAAGTAGACAATCTAATAGTCACCGTAGATTGGAATCGTCAACAAATCGATGGTCCAACCAAAGAGGTTATGTCGCTGGGCGATTTAGAAGCCAAATGGTTGGCTTTTGATTGGGAAGTAATGCACATGAATGGCAACAACGTCAAAGATGTAATTGACACCCTCGCAGAAGCTAAAACAAAAACAGGAAATGGCAAACCTATCGTCATTCTAATGAAAACCGAGATGGGCTACGGAGTAGACTACATGCAAGGCACACATAAATGGCATGGAAAGCCACCCAATGATGAGCTTGCACAACGCGCACTAGATCAATTAAAAGAAACCCTAGGAGACTATTAGGAAATCCAAATTTTCATCACCAATCAAGGACACCACAACATGTTAGAAAATATAGTAAGCACAGGAAAAAAATCAACAAGAGATGGATTTGGAGCAGGTCTTCACCAACTAGGCAAAACGAATCCAGAGGTAGTTGCCTTATGTGCAGATCTCGTTGGATCTCTAAAAATGCAAGCATTTATTGATGATAATCCTGATCGATTCATACAAGTAGGCATTGCGGAGGCAAATATGATGGGTATCGCCGCAGGTTTAGCCATTGGAGGCAAAATACCCTTCACAGGCACGTTTGCTAACTTTTCAACGGGCAGAGTTTATGATCAAATCCGCCAGTCTATTGCCTACTCACATAAGAATGTAAAAATCTGTGCTTCACATGCTGGTCTTACTCTAGGAGAAGATGGTGCCACGCATCAGATACTGGAAGATGTTGGAATGATGAAAATGTTGCCAGGAATGACGGTCATCAATCCTTGTGATTACAACCAAACAAAAGCGGCAACCATAGCGATTGCTGATCACGATGGTCCTGTTTATCTGCGATTTGGTCGCCCAGGTTGGCCAGTATTCACACCTGAAAACCAAAAATTCGAAATTGGAAAAGCGCTGTTGTTGAGCGAAGGAACGGACGTCACGATTTTCTCTACGGGGCATTTAGTTTGGACATCTGTCGAAGCTGCAAAGGAACTCGCTGCGGAAGGAATCAGCTGCGAATTGATCAATATTCACACGATCAAACCACTAGACGAAGCTGCAATCATTGCTTCTGCCAAGAAAACGGGATGTGTGGTCACTGCTGAAGAACATCAAATGAACGGAGGCCTCGGGGACAGTGTTGCGCAAGTCCTTGGACGACACCAACCCACCCCAATGGAATTAGTAGCAGTTAACGATTCATTTGGTGAAAGCGGAAAACCAGCAGATCTATTAGCGAAATATGGCCTAAGCGCATCGGACATTGTCGCCGCTGCAAAACGAGCCATCAAAAGAAAATCGTAGAGACAATTCACGATTTGTCCCTAAGGTCTTAACACTTAATTGCACTCAATGTCACCACACTGAGCGATCAATTCCCAAAAGACCAACCAAGCAATAAATATAAATACCGTGAGACTTGCTATCTACGGTTAATTTTCCGAATTTTGCACAAATTTTGAAAACGAATGATCGAAACTGATATTCTCATAATTGGTGCGGGACCTTGTGGATTGTTTACTGTCTTTGAGGCAGGATTAGTACAATTGCGCTGCCACTTAATTGACACCTTACCTCAACCAGGAGGCCAACTCACAGAAATTTATCCCAAAAAACCTATTTATGATATTCCGGGACTTCCCGATATCCTCGCTGGAGATTTGGTGAAAAATCTGTTGGAACAAGCGGCCCCATTCAAACCAGGATTTACTCTAGGCGAACGTACCGAAACGATTGAAAAATTGGAGGACGGAAGGTTCAAAGTGACAACTAATTTAGGGACGGAGCATATAGCACCTGTTATTGCGATTGCGGGAGGCCTTGGCTGCTTCGAACCTAGAAAACCGCCCATTGTAAATATTGCAGACTTCGAAAGAAAAGGCGTGGAATACATCATAAAAGATCCAGAGTTTTATAGAGACAAAAAAGTAGTTATTGCTGGGGGAGGGGACTCCGCATTGGATTGGACAATTTTCTTGGAGGAAATTGCTGAAGAGGTTATGCTCGTGCACAGAAGGAAACAGTTTAGAGGCGCACCGGATTCTGTAGAAAAAGTAATGCAATTAGCGGAAGCTAAAAAAATCACATTAATCACCGAAGCGCAGGTCGTTGGCCTTGGAGGGAACGGAAAGTTGGAAAACGTGGTTATTAAAACAAAGACGGAAGGAGAAAAAACACAGAAAACAGATCACTTTGTTCCTCTTTTTGGACTTTCTCCGAAGCTAGGCCCAATTGCAGAATGGGGTTTGAACATTGACAAAAATGCGATCGAAGTAGATACTTTTGATTACAGAACAAATATTCCAGGCATTTTTGCCATAGGTGATATTAACACGTACCCGGGAAAATTAAAACTGATTCTCTGTGGATTTCATGAAGCAACTTTGATGGTTCAATCCGCTTGGAAACAGTTAAATCCGGATAAAAAATTAACATTAAAGTATACCACAGTACAAGGGGTAACCGGCTTTGAGAGCTAACACAATATGATCAAGATAACAGTAATAGACAGGGAAAACAACCCGCATGAGATAGAAGCGCCAACCGATATGAGTCTTAATCTCATGGAAATTTGCAAGGCTAGTGAACTGCCTGTGCAAGGCACTTGCGGCGGAATGGCCTTATGCTCGACCTGCCACTGCTATATTCAAAGCAAACACGAATTGCCAGAAGCAAATGACGCGGAAGAAGATATGTTAGATCAGGCCTTTTTTGTAGAAGACAATAGCCGTCTAGGCTGCCAGATTAAATTGTCAGACGATCTGGATGGATTGGTCGTTAAACTTGCCCCTGAATAACATAAAAAAGAACAAGTTTGTCGATATTTTTTGAAAAATGGTAGAGTAATTGATACCTTAATAATGAAGTTTCTAATACTTCAAAAAAATAACGAATGTTTTAGTGAACCAGAATGCACCTAAACAACGTTATAATTGATAAACTAGGCAATTATATTATGAAAGATAGATTTGAGCAATACCGTAAAGAGTTTTCTGAAACGAAGCTGATAGAAAAACTTAATGCTGTCGCCAAGAAAGTTGGGATGAAAACCATATATCCCGTTCTGTTGCTTTATTATGCATACAAGAAAAAAGATACACCTGGCTGGGCAAAAAAAATAATTACAGGAGCAATTGGATATTTTATACTTCCGTTTGACCTGGTTCCTGATTTTCTCATTCCTTTAATTGGGTATACGGACGACCTTTCTGTACTTACCTTTGGCTTACTGGCTCTGACGGCGCATATTGATAAAACAGTTATTGATCAATCCAGAGATAAGATGACCAATCTGTTTGGAGATTATGACACCACCGATGTTGACGAGATTGACAAAAAGGTAAAAGACAAGCAAGAAGAAAACAAAAAAGACGAAAGCTAAAAATCAAGAAACGATAAACGTGAAAAGAAACTGTTCCTATTTAACTAGGAATGGTTTTTTTCTGTTATAAATTAATCCAAAATCAAAAAAGCGTAATTCGGTTGTTATTTGTTTTTTTTGAAAGAATAAACATCCCATTTTATTGGAGGTAAGCGAATTACAACCATAAAAATTTAACGGTGTTTTGGCCGTATAAAGGTATTATATTAACTTCGTGTAATATAAGCACCTACAAAGCCAATGAACAAACAACTTCTCCTCCGTAAAAGACCTGAAGGTCTACCCTCCTCAGATACCTGGGAACTAGTGGAATCCCCAATTCCTGGCCCAAAAGAAGGAGAAGTTCTATTCAAAATCTTATATGTGTCACTGGATCCAGCAATGAGAGGCTGGATGAACGATGTACGATCATATATTCCCCCGGTAGGTATTGGAGAAGTTATGAGAGCCGGTACAATCGGAGAGGTGATCGCGTCTAATAACTCAAAAATTAAGGTTGGAGATTATTATTCTGGCTGGGGAGGAGTGCAATCCTTTACCACCTCCAATGGAGAAGGCTGGTTCAAAGTTGATCCGAAACTAGCTCCACTTCCTACTTTCATAGGAACGTTAGGAATGCCTGGATTTACAGCTTACTTTGGCCTCTTGGATGTTGGAAAACCAAAAGCTGGAGAAACGGTTCTTGTTTCTGGTGCTGCAGGAGCAGTGGGTAGTATTGTTGGACAAATTGCAAAAATAAAAGGATGCAGAGTCGTCGGAATTGCTGGGGGACCTGAAAAGTGTCAGTATTTAAAAGAGGAATTAGGGTACGATGAGGTGATCGACTACAAAAACGAAGATATTAAAGACGCAATAAAAAGTACTTGCAAAGAGGGAATCGATATTTATTTTGATAATGTTGGTGGAGAAATTCTAAATGCTGCATTGACACGATTAAACAAAAGAGCCCGAGTGGTGATTTGTGGAGCAATTTCTCAGTACAATTCGACAACAAATGTGGAGGGCCCTTCCAATTATTTATCGTTATTAGTAAGCCGATCAAGAATGGAGGGCTTTGTCATTTTAGACTACGTCAGTCAATTTGGCCAGGCTGCAGTCGAAATTGGTGGATGGATCGCAAATGGGGAAATAAAGTCCAAAGAACAAATTGTTGAAGGAATTGAAAATTTCCATGATACATTTCTACGGTTATTCAATGGCAATAAAAAAGGAAAACTAATTTTAAAAATTCTCTAACTATCACATATAATGTTTAGCTAAAAGGCATATATACTTCAAAAAGAAGTTTTTGAATGGAAACCCCTCAATATTTAGAAACTACCCAACGCCTATGTTTTGAATTTTTACCAAAACGTGACATAGTAAATCACACACTAGGTATGTTTTTTGTTACAAGTATCTAATTGTGTTATTAATATAAATAAAAGCAATAAAAAGAAATTATTTGAAGAAACAAATTACAAAAAGTACCGTATAGAACTTTTGTTACATTAAATAAAAACAAATACCAATTACTGCACTTACGAGATAATATTATACCCGTTCATTGATTAATTCACTGTGATATTGGACAATTTACTACTGCATAAAAACCTAATCATCTTACCCTAAATTGATGATTGTCAATTTTTAAACAAACTTTTTAACAAAAACACTTACTTATGAAATTCAAATTCCTTTACTTCTGTATAGGATTTAGTCTGCTTGCATTACTACTTATGAGTAGTTCTGGTGGACGAGCCTTAGCTGCCAACGACGGCAATACAGGTGCTCCAGGAGAATCTGGGACCGTTTGTATGAACTGTCATAATTCAGGTAGCACAACTTTTGGAACCATAATAGAAACACTTGATATCTATGAAGCAGGAACCTCCATTCCTGTTTCCAATTATAGTCCAAATACAGCATACGATGTTGTATTTTCTGTTTCTACTTCGACTGGAACCCCAGGCGGCTACGGATTCCAAATGACAGCACTTGATGTTGCTAATACAAATACTGGAACCTGGCAAAACCTAGGTGCGAACGTACAATCTGCAACCGCATCAAATGTCGCTGGAAGAACTTATGTTGAGCAAGGAGGTGGATTTAGCACCTCAAACACGTTCAACATGCAATGGGTCGCTCCCGCTGCTGGTTCTGGAGATGTAACATTCTACTACATTGGCAATGCAGTCAATGCAAATTTCACCACAACAGGAGATTTAGGTGGTACTGGAAATTCTATGACAATCATGGAGTCTTCTTTGGCATGTACAACTCCAGTTGTTTCAACCTTCCCGTATACCGAAAATTTTGATGTATTGGTTCCTAATAATGCAGGCGTTTTTGCTTGTATTACTACAGACAACCTAACAGATTGTTGGATAAACGACCCTGTTACACTAAATACTAATATGTGGACAGCAAGAAGCTCCTCAACAGGAAGCGGTAACACTGGTCCATCTGCGGATCACACCTCAGGAACTGGCAATTATGTGTTCCTTGAAGGATCTTCTTGTTTCAGTATGGTTAGTTATATGTATGGCCCTGTTCTAGACGTTTCTACATTGACTACTCCTACTCTTACATTTTGGTATCACATGTGGGGCGCAGATATGGGAACTTTAGAAGTAGAAGCCTCTACTGATGGAGTCACTTATGCCCCCGTTTGGTCTCTTTCTGGTGACCAGGGAAATGCCTGGATTGAACAAATAGTTGCTCTACCTGCTTACGCAGGAGCGACTACCCTTTCTTTAAGATTTAAAGGAACAACAGGTACTGCATTCACAACGGACATTGGCGTTGACGACATCACTATTGATGAACTTCCACCTTGTGTTGATCCAAGTATGCTAATGACGACAGGAATTACTCCAACTACTGTCTCTCTTGGATGGACTGAAAATGGAATTGCGACTATGTGGGACATTGAATATGGACCAGCAGGATTCACTCCTGGGACCGGAACAACAGTTGCTGCAGGAACAAACCCCTTTACAGTTACTGGGTTGACACCTTCTACAGGATATGATTTTTATGTTAATTCTGATTGTGGTGTAGATGGCTTGAGTGCACAGCATGGACCAGCTTCCGCTGTTACTCAACCTTTATGTCCAGAGCCAACAATGCTAGTTGCAACAAATGTGACTGATATTGCTGCACAGATAGGTTGGACTGAAAATGGAACAAGCACCATGTGGAATGTGGAATATGGTCCTTCAGGATTTACTCCCGGCATGGGAACAACCGTTGCAGCAAGCACAAATCCACTCATGGTTTCTGGCCTTACTGCATCTACTGGATATGATTTTTACGTTCAAGCAGATTGTGGCGCAAGTGGTACAAGTATTGTTACTGGACCAATTACTGTAGTCACCCAATGTCCACCTCTTACTGCACCAATACTTGAAGATTTTGAAGCGGCCGCTGGTTCTGTACCAACATGCTGGAGAAACTTTGGAAACGAGACCTGGGAATTCAATACTTTTGACGGACACGTTGGAAATGCTGGGGCGACTGGTGATCATACTACGGGTTCTGGCTACTTTGCAAACATCGAAGACAGTACACCGGACAACCTAGGAACAACTTTACAAACACCACTAGTAGATATTAGTGGCCTTGCTAATCCTGTTCTTTCATTTTGGTTACTTAGTGACAACGAAGGTTTCTCCAATGTCGACTTTTCCGTTAATATTTGGGATGGGACCATGTGGGTTCCTAATGTCTTCACAAGTAATACAAATACAGGAGGTTGGGCTGAAGTTGTTATTCCACTAACTGGATATGTCGGGCCAGTAATGGCTACATTTGTAGGCGATGAAGTTGTCGCTGGAGATTTTTATGACGATGTTGCAATCGACGATATTGAGTTTAAAGAAGCTCCAACTTGTCCTACTCCATCAGGTTTAATGGCTACAAACATTACAGGCACTTCTGCAGACCTTAACTGGACTGAAAATGGAACAGCAAGTATGTGGAACATTGAATATGGGCTAGCGGGTTTTGCTCAAGGAGCAGGAACGACTGTTGCTGTTGCAGCACCGAGCCCTTACAATTTAACAGGATTGACACCAGTTACTGCATATGACTTTTATGTGCAGGCAGATTGTGGTGCAAATGGATTAAGTGCATGGGCTGGGCCATCTAGCTTCACGACTCCTTGTATGGCATTCACACCTGCTTACCTCGAAGACTTTACAACATTTGCCCCTGCATGCTGGGATGAAGCTAATTCAGGAGATCCTACTATAGGACCAATGGCTATTGGTACTGGAGAATGGATTGCTGATGGATTTGGAAGTGTTGGAACGACAGGAGCCGCAAGAATTAATTTATATAATCTTGGAACGGAAGATTGGTTACTTTCTCCACAGTTCGATTTATCTGTTCCTGGACCATGGGAATTGGTTTTCGACATTGCACTTACAGAATTTAACAATACGAATCCTACTACATTGGGTTCTGATGATGAAGTTCAATTGTTGGTGTCAACAGATGGAGGTGCTACCTGGGTCAATATGATGACCTGGAATGCCTCTACTCCGATTTCTAATACAGGAGATCAAATCATATTCCCACTTGCTGCCTATACTGGTACAACTCAATTTGCTTTTTGGGGATGGGAAGGTACCGTAGATGATCCAGAAGACAATGACTTCTTTGTGGATAATTTCCAAATACGCATGCCTCCCGCATGTACCAATGTCACAAACCTTACTGTAACAAACGTTCTTGATACAGAGGCACTATTGAGCTGGACAGGTGGAGGATCAGAATCATTGTGGAACCTTGAATACGGACCAATTGGTTTTACTCCTGGTTCAGGTACAATGGTTAATGGTCTTACAACGACCACTTATCAACTTACGGGATTAATGCCAGCAACTGGTTATGATTATTACGTAGTTTCTGACTGTAACCCTGGTTTGGGGAATGCAATAGGACCAGTAACATTTGTAACACAATGTGCTGCTCTAATGGCACCATACTTTGAAGACTTTGAAGCTGCAGCGGGCGCTGTACCAACGTGCTGGAGAAACTTCGGGAATGGAGAAACCTGGATATTTGCAACAAGTGGTGGTCATGTCGGAAATGCTGGAGCAACAGGAGATCACACCACAGGAAGTGGTTACTTTGCCTATGTAGACGACAGTAATCCTCCTCAAGGGATTGGAACAACTCTACAAACTCCTTTGGTAGATGTTACTAGTCTTGCAAATCCAGTCTTATGTTTTTGGGTTTTAAGTGATAACGAAGGAAATACCAACGTAGACTTTTCTGTTAATGTATGGGATGGAGCTGCTTGGGTTCCAAATGTATATACAAGCAATACGAATACAGGTGGATGGTTACAGGTTACAATACCTTTATCCAGCTTAACAATCACCGGCCCTGTAATGGCAACATTTGTGGTTGATGAAACTAATGGAACAGATTTCTACGATGATCTCGCTATTGATGATGTTGCTTTTAAAGAAGCTCCTCCTTGTCCTGCACCTTCAGCATTAACGGCAACAAACATTACAGAAACATCTGCTGACCTAAGTTGGACTTCAACAGAAACATTATGGAATGTAGAATATGGCGTTTCTGGTTTTGCAAAAGGAACTGGAACTGGCGTTTCAACAACTACAAACCCACATGCACTTACTGGATTAACTCCAGGTACAACGTATGATTATTATGTACAAACGGATTGTGGTGGACCAATTGCTGACCTTGTTATCACAGGAGTTGGAGATGGCCCACTTACAGGAGGCCAACCGAAAATTGTTGAGCTTTATGCTGTAAACGATGTACCTGATTTAGGTATTTACGGACTAGAGTCTGCAAATAACGGAGGAGGAGCAAATGCTCCAGAATACACTTTCCCTGCTGGCGTAACTGTAGCTGCTGGAACGTTTATTTATATTACAGGTGATTCAGCAAGATTCAATGAGTTTTTTGGTTTTGATGCAGACTATATTGACGGACCATCTACAGGAGTTAATGGAGATGACGCCATTGTTTTATACGAAAGTGGTGCCATCATCGATGTCGCTGGAGATCCAAATATGGATGGAACAGGAACTGCTTGGGACTATCTGGATGGATGGATGTCTAGAGCTTCTGCTACCAACAATGATGGCATGTTTGTCATCGGAGATTGGACGTTTAGTGGCATTAACGTGTTTGATGGTCAAATGACCAATGCAACCTCACCTACACCATTCCCTGTTGGAGTATATATACCTCCAGTTTCAGCATGTGTAGGTCCATATACCTTTACTACGTTACTTGGTTGTGGAGGAAACTATACAGATTCAGGAGGACCTGCTGGAGATTATTCTAGTAATGAAACCGACTCAGTAACAATTTGTCCAGATATAGTAGGAGAAGTAGTTTCAGTAACCTTTACTTTTTTCAGCACTGAAAATAGTGGAACTGGTTGTTGGGATGGATTATCTATTTATGATGGAGATGACGATACTGACACTCCGATCAACGCCCCTACGGGTGGCGCTGTTTGGTGCTGGGATAGAGATGATGCAACACCAACAGGGTCTGGTGACCTTCAAGGGATGACCATTACCTCTACAGATGTGTCTGGATGTTTGACGTTTGTCTTTACATCGGATGGCTCTGCAGTACGAGAAGGTTGGGAAGCAATGGTAACTTGTGCTCCTCCACCTCCATGTCCTGCTCCTACCGCATTAACTGCAGCAAATATTACTGACAGCTCTGCTGATCTAAGTTGGATGAGTATGGGTACTGCCTGGAATGTTGAATATGGTGTTACTGGTTTTGCAAAAGGAACTGGTACCGGAGTTGCAACAACAACAAACCCTCATGCATTAACAGGTTTGGCTGAGCAAACAACTTATGATTACTATGTACAAAATGATTGTGGTGGACCAATCGCAGACCTTATTATTACTGGTTTGACGGATGGCCCTCTACCTGTAGGTAACCCGAAATCTGTTGAGTTGTATGCAGTAAATGATATTCCTGATTTAGGTATTTACGGATTAGAGTCTGTTAATTTTGCAGGTGGCCCTACTGCGCCAGAATTTACTTTCCCAGCAGGAGTCGCAGTCCCTCAAGGAACCTTTTTATATGTTGCAAGGGATTCTGCGGAGTTTAATAACTTCTTTGGCTTTGATGCGGATTACATTGACATTCCTTCTACATTGATAAATGGTGACGATGCCGTTGTTCTATTTGAAAATGGAGCAGTTATCGACGTAGCAGGTGATCCAAATGTGGATGGAACAGGAACTCCTTGGGAGTATACTGATGGTTGGATATACAGAAACTCTCTGACCACGAATAGTGGTACGTTTGCAGTTGGTGACTGGACTTTTAGTGGAAGAGACGTTTTTGATGGGCAAACAACAAATGCAACATCACCAACTCCTTTCCCAATTGGTTCTTATGTTGCTCCAGTTTCTGCATGTGCAGGACCATTTACCTTTACTACACTTTGTTCTCCATTTGTAGGTGATAGCCTTGCAGATCCGATTATGATTCCAGCACTGCCATTTGTTGATACTTCAACAACTGCTGCTTGTTTTACTAATTCACTAGGAAATGCTTCGCCAGATGCGTTCTATCAATTTACAACAGGACCATGTACAGACTCAGTAACCGTTTCATTATGTGGATCGAGCTATGACACTTTCTTAAGATTGTTTGATGCTACAGGAACTATGATTGCTTCTAACGATGATGCTTGCTCTACGCAATCAGAAATTGTAGAAGCTGTTATGCCTAACGCAACCTACACAATTGCAGTGGAAGGATACTTAGCAAATTCTGGAGATTTTGTATTGAATGTCTCTGAATCGTTAAACCCTGTTTCTGCTGCAGTGGATGCTGTTACAGCAATTGCTTGTAATGGTGATTCTTCAGGAGCTATCATGATCACTACAACAAATGGTGTTGCTCCATATACTTATAGTTGGTCAAATGGAGCAACAACTGAAGATCTTACTGGACTTACTGCGGGTAGTTATACTGGAACAATTACAGATGTCAATGGTTGTACATTAGTAGCTGGACCTGTTATGGTGACTGAACCAACGGCTATTACTCTTGCGGTAGATGCAGTTGTGAATGCTTCTTGTAACGGTGATTCTGATGGTAGCATCAGTATTACACCAACAGGTGGAACAGCACCTTATACGTATAGTTGGTCAAACGGTGCATCTACTGAAGATGTTGCTGGATTGGCTCCAGGATCCTATACAGGAACTATTACTGATGCTAATGGATGTACTTTAGCTGCAGGACCGGTTGTTATAACTGAACCAGCAGCTCTAGGTTTCACTGCAGATGGATTTAGTGGACCTTCATGTGCTGGTGGCGCTGATGGATTCCTAAGTATCACAACAACAGGAGGGACAGCTCCATATACTTACATATGGTCAAATGGTGCGACTACAGAAGATATCTCTGGTTTGGTAGCAGGCAACTACGGAGGTACTATAACCGATGCTAATGGTTGTGTAGTAACAGGCGGACCATTACCACTTTCTGGTCCTAGTCCAATTCAGTCTACAGTATTAACTGTTGGTGAAGGAACATTGGGCGCAAGTGACGGGTCTATTGACTTAATGGTAAGTGGAGGAACTGCTCCTTATACTTACGTTTGGAATAATGGTGAAACTACAGAAGATATTGCAGGACTTGCTCCTGGAGTTTACTGTGTAACCATTACTGATGCAAACGGATGTCTTGAAGATATCTGTGGAACAATCGCTTCTGGAGTAAGTGGTACCAATGAGATTACAAATCTGAGTGAATTTAATTTATCTCCGAACCCTACTAGTTCGGTTTCTGAATTAACATTAGGATTCTCAACTCCAGTTGATTTGAATGTACAAGTAGTAAATGTATTAGGTCAGGTGATTTTTGAAGAAGGTGATACCAAGGTATTGTCTAAACAATATAACCTAGATCTTACAAAATATGCTGCAGGTACTTACTTTGTTCGTGTAAGAGTAGACGGACAAACTGCAACAAAACAACTAATCGTGACCAAATAATCCGATTTTCGGAAGAATTTGATAACATAATTTGTGAAGCGACTATCTTGAAAAAGGTAGTCGCTTTTTTTATGGAATTTCGTCTTAAAGCACCTCATTAAACAGACAGAAAAGCGGAAAAATCATATTGACATTCATTTTATTCTAATTTTCTGCAAAAATTAAATACTTTCGTTACAAACCAAGAATCAAGTGGCTAAGCAAAAAAAAGTAAAGAAAAAACAAAAAAGAGTTGCCAGCAAAACGAATCAGGCAAACAATCGATCCTTTCTTTTTAATAAAAAAATGCACCTAATCATCATTTTTATGGTTGGCTTTTTGCTCTATGCCAACACCCTGTTTCATGGCTTCACGCAGGATGATGCCATTGTTATTTATGATAATGACTTTACAAAGCAAGGGCTGAAAGGGATTCCAGGTATCTTGTCGAAAGATACATTTTTTGGATTTTTCGGGCAACAGAAGGATTTGGTAGCAGGAGGACGATATCGTCCATTGTCTTTGGTTATGTTTGCATTTGAGTATCAACTCTTTGGCGAATCTCCATTTATCGGGCATTTTGTGAACATCCTACTCTATGGCTTTACTGGAATATTGTTGTATTTGCTGTTTATGAAAATGTTGAATCCCGAAGAAAAGAAAGAAGATATTTTTCCTTGGTTTTTGGGGCTTTCGGCTACGCTTATATTTATCGCGCATCCTATCCATACTGAAGCGGTGGCTAACATAAAAGGTCGGGATGAAATCCTTGCACTTCTGGGTAGTCTGGGGGCAACCTATTATTTGTTGAGGGCCTTTCATGAGGGAAAAACTACACATTTGATAGGGGCTGGTGTATTGTTTTTCCTTGGTTTGCTTGCCAAGGAGAACACAATTACTTTCCTGGCGGTTATTCCTTTAGTCTTGTTTTACTTTACGAAATCTGGTACTGGGGAGATAATAAAATTGATGAGTCCAATAGTAGCGAGTACCATTTTGTTTTTGGCTATTCGAACGTCAATACTTGGATTTGATATGGGAAGTGAGGCACAGGAGTTGATGAATAATCCTTTTGTTGGAATGAGCTTAGGTACTAAAATGGCAACGATTATTTTCACATTGGGCAAATATGTTCAGCTACTTTTTGTACCAATTGTCTTGACTCATGACTATTACCCTCATCATATACCTAAAATGTCCTGGGGGAGCTGGCAGGTGCTACTTTCTGTATTGTTGTATCTTGGAATGGTGGTTTTTGCCTTATTAAACCTTAGAAAGAAAAATTATATCGCATTCGGAATTTCATTTTTTATAATTACCCTTTCCATTGTTTCTAACATCGTGTTTGCAATTGGGACAAACATGTCTGAGCGGTTTATGTACATGCCGTCTGTCGGATTTGCATTTGTAGTGGGCGTGCTGCTTTACCAACTCGGAAAGATGCTCAGTAAAAAAGAAACATTGAGCTTGCAAGAGCTAAAAATACCGTTAGCTGTCTTGGGGGTGGTTTGTTTGTTGTTTGGCGCAAAAACCATCCACCGAAATCAAGCCTGGGAAAGCAATTACAAATTATTTACCACAGACATCAAAACCTCAAAGAACAGCGCAAAACTTAGAAATGCAGTAGGCGGAGAGATCGTTGCAGAGGCGCTGAAAGTAAAAAATGCCGCCCTAAAAAAACTACCAAAAGCCAAATCTCCACAACGAAAAGCACAGGAAGAAAAAATCAACAACGACTTCAAACAAACCGTCGCGACATCGGTCGAACACTTAAATGAGGCGGCAAGACTTCATCCAACCTATGCCAACGTCTACCTACAACTAGGGAACGCGAATAACTATTTACAAAATTACGATAAGGCATTTGGCTTCTATGAAAAGTCGCTTTCCTACAAAGAAAATTCGAAGGAAGCACTCAACAATATGGGGATCACTTACAAAGATGCAGCCATCAATATCGGCAGTAAAAACCAACAAGCCAGATACAGTACCGCGCTTACCTACTTCCAAAAATCTATCAAAAATTTTGAACGGCTGCTTACAGTAACCAGAGAGCAAGAACCAGTAAAAAAACAAATGGCCACCACCTATCGTGAGTGGGGGAAATTTTATGGAGAACGAATGGGCAGGTTTGACGACGCTCTCGGCATGCTAAAAAAATCGCAGGAAATTGACACAGAAAATGACGAAACCTACCGTTTGATGGGACTTTGTTACGCATCTACAGGAAAACTGAATGACGCGATCAAACTATTTAATGAACTAATCACAAAACAACCTGATAATGCCAATCTATATTTTAACTTAGGTGCGTTTTATGATCAATTGGGGAATAAACAGAAAGCAGGAGAACTTAGACAGAAGGCAATACAAATGGATCCAACCCTTGGCCAGTAAAACGGCCTGATTTTTAGTGATAGTTGATGAGGAAACCGGATAAAATCGTGAATACAATTTCAAAAATATTAAATAAATTTCCAAAGAGTTGGAGGGCTCCAGGGATCCTGGCGCTTATTCTTACCTTGTTTAATGTTCCTGTAAAGTTTGACAAAACTTCTGAAGAGGACCAGAAAGCAAACATCCGTACGGCCATCCAGCAAGTATGGGTCGACTCCTTGTATCAAAGCATGACACAGGAAGAGAAAATCGGCCAATTGATGATGGTCAGAGCCTATTCCAACAAAGATGCTGGGCACGAAAGAGTCATCAATGAGTACATCGAAAAATACCACGTCGGCGGAGTCATCTTTTTCCAAGGCCATCCTGACAAACAAGCAGAGTTGACCAATAAATTTCAGTCTAAAGCAAAAATCCCCCTGATGATAGCAATGGACGCAGAATGGGGATTAGGGATGAGATTGAAGGGCCACACGATCAGCTTTCCAAAGCAACTCACGCTTGGAGCGATAAAAAACAACAAGTTGATCTATGAAATGGGGAAGGAAGTAGCCAGGCATTGCCGGAGACTGGGGGTCCATCTCAATTTTGCGCCTGTCGTTGACATCAACAATAATCCAGACAATCCGGTCATCAATACTCGCTCTTTTGGAGAAGATCGATACAACGTAACTGCCAAAAGTTATATGTATGCTCGAGGAATGCAGGATCACGGGGTAATGGCTTGCGCAAAGCACTTCCCTGGCCACGGGGATACAAACGTCGATTCTCATTTTGACCTCCCGGTTATACCGCATGACTATGCGCGTTTGGACAGTGTGGAGTTTTACCCATTCAAAATACTAGCACAAAACGGCATTCAAAGCATGATGATGGGCCACCTTTCTATACCATCGTTGGACAGCACAGCAAACCTTGCGTCCTCTCTTTCTCCTAAGATTGTAACAGGATTGCTGAAGGAGAAATTTGGCTATTCAGGGTTGTTGTTTACCGATGGTCTTGATATGAAAGGCGTTTCTAAATTTTACAATAACGGACGGGCAGAAGTACAGGCGCTGAAAGCAGGGAATGATGTTTTGTTATTGCCACAAAGTGTTGCCGGGACAGTAAAAGCAGTTGCAAAAGCAATAGAAAATGGAGAACTCCGCCAGGAAGATCTGGACCTAAAGGTCAAAAAAATATTGCGGGCTAAACATCGTCTTAAATTGGACGAGCTAATGCCGGTAGAGACGGAAAACTTAGTGGCGGATCTGAATTCGTTGGAGTCGAGAAAGCTGAATGAAAAGTTGATAGAAAATTCGATTACCGTAGTCCGAAATCCAGGAGGTCTGTTGCCATTTGTTCGGTTGGATTCGATGTCTTTTGCTTCGGTGGCTATTGGCGCTTCAAAAATGACAACTTTCCAAGAACACCTGGGAAAATATGCAAAATTTGAATTTTCAAATTTCGGTAAGGACGTAAGCAATAGCGCCGCATTGATCAAAAAACTAAAGAAAAAAAGTACCGTCATTGTTAGTTTGCATGACATGAGTTCAAGATCCTCCAAAAACTATGGAATATCGACGTCTGCACGCAATTTTATCAATAAATTAAACAAGGAGACGAAAGTAATTTTGGTTGTTTTGGGAACACCGTACAGCCTAAAGTATTTTGAAGAATTGGATTATGCAATGGTTGCCTACAATGATGATGAAACCACCCAAGCTAAAGCTGCACAAGCTCTTTTCGGAGCGATTGCTACCAACGGCAGACTTCCGGTCACCGCTGGCCCACGTAGTAAGTTTGGAGATGGAGTAGACACCAAAAACCTCCACCGGTTGATTTACACCACGCCAGAGTTTGCAGGAATGGACGCCGAAAAATTGAAAGAAGTAGACAAAATTGCAAAGGAAGCCGTTCGCATAAAAGCAACTCCAGGTTGCCAAATCCTAGTCGCCAAAAATGGTAAAGTGATCTATCAAAAAAGCTTTGGCCATCACTCCTACCTCCCAAGGACAAAGGTGAAGAATAGCGATATCTACGACTTGGCCTCCGTCACAAAAATTGCAGCAACCACACTTTCCGTCATGAAGTTGCAAGAGCAAAACAAACTAGACGTCACTAAACCACTTGGTCAATATTTCAAAAAGGCAAAAGGGACCAATAAAGAAAACATGCTGATCAAGGACATCATGGCCCATCACGCAGGCCTCAAATCCTGGATTCCTTTTTATGAAGAAACCATTACAAGAAAATATAAACGACCTAAAAAATCAATTTATAGCACCTCAAAAAAAGACAAGTTTTCTGTCCAAGTAGCAAACAATCTGTATATCGATTCAGGGTATAGAGACACTATTTGGAATAGAATTTATCGATCTGATCTTCGAAAAAACAAAAACTATCGCTATTCAGATTTAGGCTTTTACATGCTTAAAAGAATGATAGAGATCAATGCAGAAAAGCCAATCCAAAGCTATATAAATGAGGAGTTTTATGCGCCTTTAGGATTGCAAACACTTACTTATTTGCCCTTGGATAAATTTCCAAAATCGAGGATTGTCCCTTCTGAAAAAGATACTTACTTTCGACATCAGATTTTGGTTGGGCATGTGCACGATATGGGAGCAGCCATGCTTGGTGGTGTGAGCGGTCATGCTGGCTTGTTTGGAAACTCAAATGATTTGGCGATTGTCATGCAAATGCTGCTCAACGATGGTAAATATGGAGGTATTAATTACCTCAAACCAGAAACGATCAAGCAGTTTACCACAAGACACAAAGGCTCCACACGAAGAGCGGTTGGTTTTGATATGAAAGAATCCAATAGAGCAAAAGATCCTAATATCGCAGTAAAATCTTCTGACAACACTTTCGGACATACCGGATTTACTGGCGTTGGTGTTTGGGCGGACCCTGACAACGATTTGATTTTTATCTTTATTTCTAATCGAACTTACCCCCGCATGAACAATTGGAAGTTAAACAAAAAGGACATCCGACTTCGAATACATGATGCTATTTACGACGCTATCATTCCTCCCAAAAAGGTAGAGGAAGAAATCGAAGATCCCCCAGAAACCTAGCAGACAATGAAAATTAGTGGGTTTACCATCGTTAGAAATGCCGAAAAGTATTATTTTCCTATTAAGGAATCGATCCTTTCAATTTTGCCGTTTGTCGACGAATTTGTGGTGGCATTGGGTGTCGGCGATCCTACCGACCGAACACGAGAAATCATTGAATCGATTAACTCTAATAAAATAAAAATTTTTGATCGAGAATGGGACGCTGAAAAATTTAAAAGTGGCTTAGTGCTCCGTGAAGAAACAAATTTTGCGCTTGATCAATGTACGGGGGATTGGTGCTATTATTTGCAAGCAGATGAAGTAGCACACGAAAAAGACGAGGAGGAGATTTTGCATGTTTGTCAAAAATATTTGAACGACCCTTCCATTCATGGATTTTTATTCAACTACCATCATTTTTGGGGAGACTATGACCATGTGCTAAACTCCCACGCCTGGTATCGTCAGGAGATTCGGCTGGTTAGAAACAAGATGGGGATTCGCTCGCACAAAGACGCCCAGTCTTTCCGATTGGCAAACAATAATAAGTTGAATGTTAAAAAGCTACAGGCCCACATTCACCATTATGGATGGGTGCGCCCTCCTGGTATTATGCAAGCAAAAAAGAAAGAACAGTTTGCGCTTTGGTGGGGGAAATCTAAGGCACAAAATACCTTTGAGAAAAGAAGCACCACTTTTGACTATGGAGCGCTCGGCCGACTACCAAGATTTGAAGACTCCCATCCAAAAGTACTAGACACCTGGAGAACAGAAATGAGTTGGACCGACCAGCTCAACCAAGGAAATACCCACACGCTAGACCGCGAGTTATTCAAGCACGAACGCCTGAAATACAGAGCACTTAGCTATGTTGAAAACACATTTTTTGAGAGTAAAACCCTCTTCGGATATTCAAATTGGAATCTTGTTTAGAGGATAGATTAGAATTCGCAACTATTACAACAAACAGGTAAAAAAAGATTTGTATATCTAAGATAAATCTTACCTTTGCGCATGGAGCGAATAAAAACACACACCGATAAGTTTGTAGGAGAAGGGCTGACATTCGATGACGTCCTATTGATCCCTGCCTATTCTCAAGTCCTTCCTCGTGAAGTTGATACCTCAACACAACTTACCAGAAACATAAGAATCAATGTCCCAATCGTGTCTGCTGCAATGGATACGGTGACTGATTTCCGTTTGGCAATTGCGATTGCACGCCAAGGTGGACTGGGCATTATTCATAAAAATATGAGTATTGCGGAGCAAGCAGAACAAGTTCGTCAGGTAAAACGATCTGAAAGTGGGATGATCCTTGATCCGGTTACACTAGCACCAGACGCACTGCTAGGTGATGCGCTGAACATCATGAAAAGACATAAAATTGGAGGTATTCCAATCGTAAATAAAGGTGGATTTTTAGTAGGAATTCTCACAAACAGAGACCTACGGTTTGAAACAGAGCTAAACAAACCAATTACAGAAATCATGACCACCGAAAGGCTGATCACCGCTCCTCAGGGAACAACGCTAGACCAAGCCCGCCAAATCCTTCAAAAGCACAAGATCGAAAAACTCCCAGTGGTGGACGATAACAATAAGTTGATTGGATTGATTACCTACCGGGACATTATGAAGTTGATCGATTATCCTGATGCTTGCAAAGACAAGTATGGGCGATTGGTTGTTGGTGGTGCTATTGGTGTTACCAGTGATATGGAAGATCGAATTTCTGCGTTGGTCAATGTTGGGGTGGATGTTATATGCATAGATACCGCGCATGGACATTCAATGGGCGTGATCGAAGCGGTAAAGAAAGCAAGGGCTTTGTTCCCCAACCTGGAAATAATTGGTGGCAATGTTGCTACTGGGGCAGGAGCAAAAGCACTAGTAGATGCTGGAGTGGACGGTGTAAAAGTAGGAATTGGACCTGGTAGTATTTGTACCACAAGAATCATTGCAGGAGTCGGAGTGCCTCAGTTATACGCCATCTTTGAGGCTGCCGAAGCAATAAAAGGCTCAGGCGTACCAATTATTGGAGATGGTGGTATCCGATATACCGGAGATATTCCAAAAGCAATTGCTGCTGGAGCAAATACAATAATGGCAGGATCGCTGTTTGCTGGCGTAGAAGAGTCCCCTGGAGAAACAATCATTTACAACGGACGAAAATTCAAAGCATATCGTGGAATGGGATCGCTTGGAGCGATGAAAAAAGGATCGAAAGACCGATATTTTCAGGACGTAGAAGACGATGTGAAAAAGTTAGTGCCTGAGGGCATCGAAGGACGTGTTCCTTACAAAGGCACCTTGGCAGAAGTTATGGTACAATATGTCGGAGGGCTGCGGTCCAGTATGGGATATTGTGGCGCTAAAACAATTGCCGATCTTCAGCAAGCCCAGTTTATCAGAATGACAGCGGCTGGCATCCACGAAAGTCACCCGCATGATGTAAACATAACACACGAAGCACCGAACTACAGTCGGAAGTAAATGAAGTTATAATTGGGATGGTTAAAATTGAAATTCATAGGCACCAATGTCGGTGTCTCCTACTCGGGAATTTCCATCAAGATCAACAGGCAGTGAGATACTTGGTGTTCTACCAGCATCAATCGCCGGAGAGATCATCGTGTCCAACCGATAGTCATAATCGCCTTCATCTACAAACAACGGATCATCAAACACTGGATTAATGAAGGCAGAAGTACTGGTATTTAATGTATCCGCCTTTATCAAACAATGATCAAACGTAAAGTTTAAATCTGCCATAGCGTCATCCAATTTGTAGAGCGCGACCTCATCCGAACGACTACCATAGACAATACAGTTTTCAAAAAGGACGTTCGCATCATTCTCAAAAACTTCGCGGCTGCCGTTTTCGTATTCTACTACAAAAAAGTTATTGACAAGGACCACCATTTCCTGATGACTTATAAATGGATTAGTTGCAAAGTTGGCAAACGTACAATTGTAAAATTTGTGCGTTCCCCCATATACCAGCTGTACATTGTTTTGACCAACATCATAAATCAGGCAATTGGAGGCTGTTATTTGAGAATGGATACCTAGCAAACCAGAGTTGGTTGCTTCGTAAATTATTGAATTACTTATTGTTAAATCAGCTGCGGAATCTACTAGGATGCCGACATTAGAATTTCTGATTTCTGCATAGTCAAAAACATTGCCTGTACTTCCTTTGTCAAGGATAATTCCTCCCCATTGGCCGGGAACGTCTTCAAATTCTGGTTCGATTCGGTCTGTTAGAAAGCGAACGGGGTTGTTCAATTGTCCGCGGACGTCGAGATAACCATTGCTAGTCACATAGAGTAAACCACTTGGCAGTCTTCCTCCCTGTGCAAAAACAGTTCCCCCTTGAAAGTGAACACGTGTACCTGCTTCAATAATCAACCCGCAACTATCTACTAATAAAAATCCCAGTACCACATAAGGCTTTGGGTCATTCCAAACACGAGTACCTCCTCCGCAGGTGAGTATTGAAAGTTCTCCTGTCGTTCCTACATAGTTTGCATCCTGGCCAAAAGCCTCCAAATTCACCTGTTGCGGATTTCCGTTGGTTTCAAAAAGAACTGAATCCTTTACGATAAAAGGAATATTACCAATATTAGGATCGATGGTCACTTCGGTGAATACATAAATACTGTCATTTGCTTCTATTCTGACGTCGGTATGCGAAGATGCTGCTACTCCGTCTACATTTAGGCGATAAGGAGAATTGCCTCCTCCTCCTAGGCCGATTTTAGAAATGATGATTGGATTGTTGTGTGGATTGTACACCTTGAATTCTCTGGTAGCAGAGCCCCTTGCTGTAAACACGGTATCAAACTTTAGGGTATCTGCAGAGAATGATAATTTATCATTCATATCTGTAGTAATCACATTTTTCCTACAAGAAGAAAACGCGAGTGTTATAAATAAAAACACCCAAAAGGTATATTTTAAGAAAAGATTCATTTAGTATTCTTTAAACGGAAAACCGTCGTTTTGTTTCGGAATTACCTTATTAAACGTGTAAAAGTCAAATTAATTTTGAAGGCAGCTTCAAAATTACGGTTTTCGGAGGACTGTTGTTTGATTTTTCAATCATATTTGAATTTTCCGGGTGTCATTTTTGGTGAAGAGGTGCTAGAAAAGCGTTCCACTTTGTGCTGGGGGTACGATATCAAGGTGTCTGTACGCGCGCTCTGTTGCTTCTCGTCCTCTTGGTGTGCGCTGGATGTAGCCTTCCTGGATCAAGAATGGTTCGTGTACTTCTTCAATTGTCCCAGCTTCTTCACTGACAGCGGTGGCAATTGTCGTTAAGCCTACTGGTCCTCCTTTGAATTTCAGGATGATGGTAGATAGGATTCGATTGTCCATTTCGTCCAGTCCACTTTCGTCTACATTGAGTGCGGCGAGGCCAAACTTTGCGATTTCGAGATCGATCGTCCCATTTCCTTTTATTTGTGCAAAATCTCGGATTCTTCTTAGTAGGGCATTGGCGATTCTTGGAGTTCCTCTGCTACGGCGGGCGATTTCTCTTGCTCCGTCGTTGCTGATCTCTACTCCTAGTATTTTTGCTGATCGTTTTACAATATGAAGGAGGGTTTGGATGTCGTAATAATCCAGGTGGCAATTTATTCCAAATCGAGCACGCATTGGGGCGGTGAGGAGCCCCATTCTTGTTGTTGCGCCAACTAGGGTAAACGGTTCTAGAGATATCTGTATACTTCTTGCATTTGGGCCAGAGTCGATCATAATATCGATTCGATAGTCCTCCATGGCGGAGTACAGGTATTCTTCTACAACATTATTCAGGCGATGAATTTCATCTATGAATAACACGTCGCCTTCGCTTAAATTGGTGAGTAGCCCAGCCAAATCGCCAGCTTTTTCTAGGACGGGACCGGATGTCATTTTTAGTTCGGCCTCTAGTTCATTGGCAATGATGTGGGATAGGGTTGTTTTTCCTAGTCCTGGCGGGCCGTGTAGTAGCACATGATCAAGGGCTTCGTCTCTTCCTTTTGCTGCACGTATAAAAATGTCGAGGTTTTCGACCAGTTTTTGTTGTCCGGCAAAGTCTTCGAGGGCTTGTGGCCGCAAGCTTCGTTCGATCAGTTTTTCTTCTGGTGTGAAGTTTTCGTCGCTAGGATCGAGATTAGGACTTTGCATAAAAGTAGTTGTTAAGTTATTGGGGGTATTTGGTTTTTGAATGTTTTCATAAAACCTGGACTTGTTCCCAAAGTGCCATTTTCAGATTAACTTAAGTTCTTTTTTGGATTATTCTGCTGCGGAATCTATTTCCCAGATGGTGGTCTCGTTGGTTAATTGTCGGAAGATTGCTTGGCAGTCTCCTCCGGTCATGCCTCCGTCGACACAAATTCTATTATTTTCACAATCTTGCAAGTAGCTTTGGAAGTCGCAGCACTTGGTTACTTTAAAGAAATAAACGGGTTTGTCGTTGTAGTCATATCGAATCACTTTTGTTACGTCTCTTTTTGCGATGATGGTATTCATCCATTCTACTTGTGTTGGATCTTTAGGACTTGCTTCACAAGGAGATTTTGAGTAGGAATCATTATCATCTACTGTCTGGCTGGTATTAACACAAGCAGGAAGCATAAAAAGAACAGCAAAGAAGAGTATTAAGTTTTTCATAATCGGTTTTTGGTATTGGTTTAATTATAAAGGTATTCTGGAAAATGAATGATTGGGTTTTCGTGTGTAAGTTACGAAGAAGTGAATTAAAAGACTAAAAAGTATATGGGATAAACAAGTTCGAGCGATACCGATAAAGCAAAAGTGAAAATTTTGCTAAAGCAAGATGCTGCCAATCTTACTATGTATGCGCCAAAGCAACGCTCTTATGGATCTATTCTTATAAAAAAACAATTCGGTAAAATCTTTCTATCTGTATTTGATCTAGGAGGGCAGGTAGTCTCCAAAACTAGATTCGTTAGAGTCTTCAATCGACTACCTTACTCACGAGTCTTGCATCTGTGGAATGCATGTGCATTATTATGCTAATACTCCTTATTTAGATGGACTTGAATTGTGCAGGGAGCTTTAAAGAGACTGATAGATCAAGGTTTTGTAGCAGCATGCGAAATTCATAGAGAATAAGGTTTTTTAGAAACCTGTTTTAAGAACATGTCGAATCCTGCCGCTCCGACTTAATTTAGAAGGAGTCACAATGAAAATTGTAGCTCTTTTTGGTTTAGCAACGCTCTTTTTCTCGCAAACAAAAATTATCAATTCCCATCTAACAAAAAAAAATGCCCCTGAACCCGCGCAAGAAAGTTCAGAGGCGAATCTAAAAAACCCGCATTTTAAAGTGCCGTCTGGTGAATAACAATAAGCCAGTTACGCCAGACCACACTGCTTATAACAAACTTTTTTGCTATAAAAATATCCGTAGAACTTAAACTAAGTTCTTTGGGATTGTGCTTACAAAGATAAGGCACGGCCACAATAAAAACAAATTATTTCAAACAAATTATTTCAACGAAAACAAAAGGGTGTCAATAAAAAAAGAGGCAGAAGCTTTTGCTCCTACCTCTTAATCTTTTCGAAGTGGTGTTTATTTTGTGTAACCGACTAATTTTTGATGCTTGTGTTTTCGTCTTTATAACCAAAAATTTGCTCCATGGTCAATTCTTCTACGTTTCCGATCGTTTTTAGGTAGTCCATATTGATTCGGCTTTTTTCGCCAAGCACCAGATAAGTAAATTTACGGTCCTTTACATTTTTCTCATGAAACTGAAGGAGGTCTTCCTTCGTGGTTGATTTCATTTTATTATAAAGGTCTTTTCTAATGTCGTAGTCGTATCCCAGTTTTTTGTTTGCTAGATAATTGAAATAAATACCCGTTTTAGTAATCCGCTCACTTTCGATTTTTTTCAATAAGGAAGAGCGTGCATTTTCTATTTGCGAGTCGGCGACAGGCATGTTGGTTAGGATGTTTTCCATTTCTGGAACGGCATCCTTCAATTTGTCAGCCTGCGTGCCGAGGTAAGCTTGCAGATAGTGAGATTCCTTTTTCTCATCTGGAGAAGAGTAGTACGCATAAGCAGAATAGGCCAATCCTTTAGATTCTCGAATCTCCTGAAAGACGATAGACGACAACCCAAACCCGAAATAATTGTTGTACAGATCCGCCATCATATCCTGTTCCGCATCGTATTTATCTCCCTTAGACAGCATCAAAATTTCCGCCTGAACCATCGGGAAATCGACATAATATACTTTGTTTTCTGTGGTCGCGACCTCCTTGTACTCTGTTTTAGCTGGATATGGTTTTAGCTCAGCAGGGACTTTATGGTATTTGTTTATCAGTGCTTTTACAGAAGACGCAGAATTTTTACCGTAATAAAAAACGCGGTGCTCGTATCCTGTCAACCCTTTTATTTTACTAACCAATTCCTGCGCTTTGATTGTTTTCAATTCTGTTTCAGGGATAATATCGGTGAAGGACGAAAGTGGACCGTATTTAGCGTAGTTGCCCATTGCCTGGCGAAGGATGGTGCGTTTGTCTTTTTTCGAATCCTGACGAGATTTTATGATATCCTTTACCACGCCAGCTAAGGCGGTATCGTCTGCTTTTACATTGGCAAGAATATGTTCGAATAGCTCAACACCCTGCTCCAAAGATTCTTCCAGTCCACTAAGCGTCACATAGGCCCGATCGTCAGAACTAAAGACATCGAAACTCACGCCCAATTTGAAAAACTCTTGTTGCAATTGTTCCGCAGAATATTTGTCCGTACCAAGGTAAGGCAGGTACTTGATCGCCAAGGGCAATTTCTTGTCATGCATCTTACCCATTTCAAAAACATAGTATAAACTGAAGGTCTTATTGTAAGGGTTTTCTATGTAATCTAAAGCAACACCATTGTCCAGTTTCAATTCTTTGATGTCTTTTTTATAGTCTACAAAAACTGGGTTGATGACATCCGACTCCATTTTGTTGAAATCAGCAAGGAAGTTCGATTCCTTTTCTCTGTTCAGTTCTACTGGAGTGATGGTTGGTTTTTCGACTTTCATGGCGTCCTTGTCGGTCCCGGTGCGCTTGTAAATGAGTACGCGGTTGTCGTTTAGATTCTTTTTAGCGAAATCCACCAAATCGGCTTTCGTAATTTTGTCCATCCGGTCAAATTTTGAAGCGTAGAAATCCCAATCCAATCCACGTACAAACGCCTCGTTTAGTTCGCTAGCTCGACCACGGTTGGATTCCAGCTGTTTCATTCGTGAAAGTTTGATGTCTTTCTTACAGGCTTCCACCAACCATTCATCAAATTTTCCGGCTTTCAAATTTTCCAGTTCTCCTAGTAGCAGGTCGCGGACTTCTTCTAGCTTTTGGCCTTCTCTTGGATTGCCTTCAATACCAAAAAGAGAGTAGTCTGCCCAGCTCCAACCATAGGCTGTTCCTTTAAGGATTTTTTGTTTTTGAATTAAATTCAAATCGATCAATCCAGCCTGGCCGTTGGATAAAATTTTAGTGACCAATTCCATTTTAATGGCATCATCCGTTTTCGCTCCACCCAGTCTCCATCCATTGTCTACAAACTCTTCTTCCTGGCCAAAGATTTCATGTACGATGGGTGCTTTGATCTCTGGTTGTTCTTCAAACGTCCATTCAGGAATTTCTTTTGTTTTCATATCGCCAAAATACTCTTTGACCATATCTACTGCGTCGTCAGGATTGAAATCTCCACTTAAAATAACAGCCATATTGTTAGGTACATAAAACTTGTTGAAGTACTTATGAATTTCAACATGCGATGGATTTTTCAAGTGTTCTCCTTCTCCAATGGTGGTTTGTGTACCGTAGGTGTGGTTTGGAAATAAGGATTGGAATAACGCCTTGTTTACCTTGCGGCCATCCCGATCCTGGCTAATATTAAACTCTTCGTAAACAGCCTCCAGCTCCGTGTGGAACAATCGAAGGACTAACATTTTAAACCGTTCGGACTCAAGGGCCAAGAACTTTCTCAATTCATTAGAAGGAATATCATTGACATAAACGGTTTCTTCTACGGAGGTATATGCGTTGGTGCCTTTTGCTCCCAGCGAACCGACCATTTTATCATATTCGTTGGCGGCGACTAGTTTAGCCGCATTGTTCGAAACCTCGTCAATTTTTTTGTAGATCGCCTTTCGTTTTGCAGGATCCTTTTCTTTACTATGTTCGTCGTATAGATCGGAGATTTGTTGAAGCATCACTTTTTCCTTTTCCCAATCCAAAGAGCCTATTTTGTCTGTACCTTTAAACATCATATGTTCTAGATAATGAGCAAGCCCAGTGCAATGTGCGGGATCGTGTTTTGACCCAGAGGCTACAGAGATATAGGTCTGAATACGCGGCTCATCTTTGTAGACACTCATATAGATTTTCAACCCATTGTCAAGGGTATAAATCTTAGCATTTAAAGGGTCGTTGGCTGCTGTTTCATAAGTATACTTACTGATTGGAGCGTTTTTACAAGAAGTAAAACCAATCAACGTTAACAAGAGCATCCAGGAAACGAACTGAATATTTTTCATGATGTACTAATATTTGAAATTGTATAATGGATATATTCGACTACGAATATACGTTTTTCTCTATTCGTCATTTAATTTGTGTACCTCTTTATGGGATTATTTCCGACTAATATGACATTTCTATGGATAAAGGTCGTTTTCTCTAAGTGAAGTCGTTTTAAAAAACTAGTTAGCTTCTTTTTTTAAAAAAGGGTAATTGGAAATCGCCGTTTAAGCGAACAAGAGAATAACGCTTTGTCAGCAAAAAAAAATGAAATTATTAGGCCAATTATTTTAACTCAGGAAAAGACCTTTAAACAAAAAATAATGGAGCGTTTTCTGCATGCTGTAAAAAAAAATCTAAAAGCGGGGATAAATTTAATTTATAAATAATTGAGTTTTGTGTCTTTTATTTTGGCATTGGTTTACAGGTGATTGAGGTTGCGTGCAGGTTGTTTTGTAGATTTTTGTGACCAATTATGCATCAGGAAAAAGCTCCCAAATCAAGTGTATAAATGGCAAAAAAGCGTGTTTTTTACAAAAAAGCATACTTTTTTTAAACATAACTGGTTTTTAAGTGTTGAAAGAATTTAGAAGAAATTTAAAAAAAAACCAGTAAAACTGGGTGTTTCAAACGATTTTCAATAGATTTGGGTATTGAAACACGTTTTTTGTAAAAAAACCACAATAAGTACAGGTTATTTTAGTGAAATTATATGAAAACACTAATTCTTTGTATTTTAATGTACTTATATGGGCAGTTGTATACATTTAAAAACTATTTTTTATTTAATCAAAATTAAACATGAACAGACTAGAAGAATTAAAGGCTTTGATCGCTTCTGTAGAAGTTGATTTTCAGAAATTTTACGACGGTGGCAACAATGCTGCTGGAACAAGAGTACGTAAAGGAATGCAGGAACTCAAAACGCTTGCGCAAGATATTCGCGTAGAAGTCCAAAACAAAAAAAATGGCTAACTGATTTATAGTTAGTTAGTGATATTGCTAACTACCAAAGCAATTCACAGAAAACAGTTGATAGATAAAGTCTACCAACTGTTTTTTATTTTAGCCCTGTGTGCAATTCCTTGCATAAATCAAATTCATCCTTATATTTGATGAAGGAATACATCCATTCTCACACAAACAAATACCCATGAAATCAATTTTCACTGCCCTCTTATTTCCAATATTGACAACATTCAGTATAGCACAACCTTTTGCCATTGGATACACCAACGCCAACTTTGAAGATGCCAGTCGGGCCGACCGCCCCGTCCCTACCGAAATCCATTATCCAGCCGCCGTCGCTGGACAGGATGTCGCCGTACAAGGCACAAACCTACCAGTTGTTGTCGTCGGGCATGGCTTTGTTATGGGAATTGGTGCCTATTTAAATATTGTCAACGAACTAGTTCCAAACGGGTACATCGTCGCACTCGTCGATACAGAAACAGGACTACCAGACCATGAAGCCTTCGGTTTAGACCTCCAGTTTGCAGTAGCAGAAATCCAAGCCCTAGGAGCAAACCCTAGTATTTTTCAAGGAAAAATCGGACCTAATGCTGCATTAATGGGGCATTCCATGGGTGGAGGAGCAAGTTTCCTAGCAGCACCAAACGCCAACATCACCTGTATGGCAACCATGGCACCAGCTGAAACAACACCTTCCGCAATAGCCGCCGCAGCCAACATCACCATCCCAGCCTTAATTTTTGCTGGTGAAGATGATTGCGTTGCAGGTATCGCCGACCACCAACAACCAATGTATGATGCCCTTGGTACCGATTGCAAAACAATGATCGAAGTCCTGGGGGGAAGCCACTGCAAATTTGCGGAGAGCAATATAGCATGTACTACCGGCGAGTTACTTTGCATGGGCAGCCTCACACGAGAAGATCAGCATACCATTCTGTTTGACTTTCTAAATCCATTTTTTGATGCACACCTTAAAGGGAATAGCGCCTCACTAACTGTTTTTAATGATTTGCTGGTTTCTGATACGAGGACCAATTATCAGCAAAGTTGTTCTGGTGTGGGAATCAAGCAAGTAGAAAATTTGCTAAAACCAAGTCTATTTCCTAATCCAACTAGTGATCGTCTGTTTGTTAGCTGGACAGAAAATGAAAAAGCAACTCATCTGAAAATAACAGACATCAATGGAAGAGTGCTATTACAAGAAAATAACCTTCCAACTACTTCCAACATAGAATTGAATGTTTCCAGTTTGCCAAAAGGAATCTTTTTATTGGAAGTCATCAATGAAAATGGAGTAGGAGCAAGTAAGTTTATTAAAAACTAAATTATCATGAGGAATATGTCCTTGATGTTGGGCCGTATAGGCGGGATACCGATTTATGTGCACTGGACTTTTTCGTTGTTGATTGCCTATGTGGTTTATATTGGCGTGATCAATCAAATGGGGTATACGGGGGTAGTCTGGTTGTTAGCGCTAACAGGTGCGGTTTTTATCTGTGTTTTATTGCATGAACTTGGGCACTCGATGGCAGCAAGGAAATATGGAATAGAAACGGAAGATATTAGTTTGCTACCAATTGGTGGACTTGCTCGGTTAGAAAAAATGCCGAGAAAGCCCACTCAGGAATTAGTAATTGCGATAATGGGACCAATGGTAAATGTAGCAATTGGCCTTGTGTTGTTTGTCGTTTTTATTGTTGGTTTTGGAACGGATTTTAACTTGGATTTGCTAGAGATTTTTGAAGCACCATTTACTGGAAAGAAGTTTGTTTTTTTACTTTTAATAATGAATATCTCCCTAGTTGTATTTAACATGATTCCAGCTTTTCCGATGGATGGCGGACGGGTTTTTAGAGCATTGCTGTCTTATAAAATGGATTATGTAAAGGCGACACAGATTGCTTCTTTAGTTGGGCGGGCGCTGGCAATAGGAATGGTCGCGTTTGGTTTTTTTGAAAGAGAAATGACAATGATGCTTATTGGTACCTTCGTGTTTTTCGGTGCAAATGTAGAAAACAAAGTAGTGAGCATGGAGGGAGCACTGGAAGGCTATAAAGTAAAAGACTTGTTGCGTAAGCGATATACAATTTTCCGAACGCATGAAACGGTGAGAGATGCACTAAGTATGCTTTACAAAGGATTAGAACGCAATTTCCTGATCATGGATGAGCACAACTCACTGGAAGGAATAATCACCAGCAAACTACTTCTAGCCAACAAAAAAACAGGCCTCGACACCCCTCTGGCAGACATCATGAATACAGACATCGCAGCCCTTGACACCAACAGTGAATTGAAAGAGGTCTATGCCCTAATGCGACAAAAACAACAACCAATCGTTCCCATCTTTGAAGAAGGCCTACTCATGGGAGTCATCGACTATCAAACAGTAAGCGATTTCATTCAACAAAAGAAATAGTCCCAATTTGGTGAATATTAGTTATTGATGTCAGTACTTTCTGCTATCTATCCACAATCCGGAAACAAAAAAGATCGAATGCTAACAAGCATTCGATCTTTTTATAGTTGAAAAACCAAGAATTTTATATTCCTAGCTTACTCTTTACTTGACTAGTGATATCATCAGCCTCTACAGAAAAAAGCATCATGCTTGTTTCCATTACATAGCTATATCCATTTTCTTGGGCAACTGATTTGATGGCACTTTTGATCTTTTCATAAATCGGAGCAGTCAGTTCTTGTTCTTTCTCCAATAGTTGTTGCTTATATTTACCTTGATTGGTGTACAACTTTTGCTGATCTGTTTGAAGTTCTGCTTCTATTTTTTGAATTTCCGCAGGAGTAAGGTTCGAAGCATTTTGTTCTGCCTTAGCTACCTTAGCTCTGATTTGATCTTCTTCCGTTTTCAGTTGAGTCTCCAGCTGTTTTGCCAGGGTTTCCAATTGAGTAGAAGCCGATTTGTATGCAGGCATTTGAAGTACAATTTGATCTGCACTTAAGTGACCTATTTTCTGAGCAACTGCAGTATTGGCACACATAAGAGCAACAACAACAAACAAGAAGCTAAATTTTATAATTGATTTCATTGTAATATTTTTTTAAGTAAAAAGGGACGGCTTACATGCCTAATTTTGAACGCACTTTGCTAGTGATGTTGTCATTTTCATCAGCATAAAGAAGTGTGCTAGTGTCAAGGATATTATTATATCCATTTTCAGAAGCGACAGTTTTGATTGCGTTTTTGATTTTGTCATAAAGCGGAGCGGTAAGTTCCTCTTCCTTTTTTAATAAATTTTGTTTTGCTTCTTGCTCAGACGCGATTAGTTTTTTCTCTTCAGCAGCAAGTTCTCCTTGAATTCGTTGGATGTCTGAAGGAGATAGTTCTCCACGTTCTTGTTTTTTCTGAGCTTCCACGAGTCTGCCTTCCAATTGTTCTTTCTGGCTGACAAGTTGTTTTTCGTATTGTCCTGCAAGTGCTTCGAGGCTAGACATTGCTTGCTTCATCTCTGGCATTTCATATACGATAGTTTGAGCATCGACGTGCCCTAGTTTTTGAGCAATCGCAGAAGACATACCAGCAAAGGCGAAAACGGCGATTAGTGTAAATTGAATTATCCTTTTCATTTTTTTAGTTTTTAAATTTGGGACACAAAAATAAGGTTTAATTTTTAAATAACCTCTCTATTAGTAAATTTTTGCTTCCAAAGGTCTGGTTAATAGTTATGGTATGGTCTGAACTTAGACATAACTTGCCTATGCCTTTGTGCAGACCTGATTTTTATTGGTTGAAAGTTGATTACGGTTTCTATTGTTGAAAGTCTAGTATCCTAGTTTCTTAAGGATGTCCTGAGTCTTGTCCAATCTTGGAGCAGCAAAAAGAATATTCACGCCACTGGATTTGTCAAAAATCAAATCATAACCACGCTCTGTTGCGTATTTTTCTATTACTTCGAATACTTTATCTTGAATCGGTTTAACTAATTCTTGTCTTTTTTTGAACAAGGCGCCATCGGTACCAAATTTCAATTTCTGCATTTCGCGCACCTGTTTCTCTTGATTTACAATCTCCTCCTCTCTAGTCGCTCTGGAGGATTCACTAAGCAAAACTTGTTCTGCTTGATACTTTCTATACATCTCTTCGATCTTTGCATATTCTAATGAAATTTCTTGCTTCCATTTTGCTGCAGTCTGATCTAGTTCTTGTTGTGCTGATTTGTAGTCAGGAATGTTGGCCATTATCTTTTCGATATCTACATAGGCTACGCGTTGTGCCTGTACGGTTACAGCAGAGATCATAGTTATAGCAAGAGCAACGAGCAAATTCTTCATCAGTAATCTTGTTTTTTTGTGATGTAAAATGTTAAACTTATTTAGTCCTATTGCAATCCCTTTGCCAAGTTTTTTAGCAAAGGGAGCAATTTTTATTCTTTATTTAATTAAACGCCTGATTTTCAACAAATAACAAAGGCGGAGGAAATCGAAAATCTATTGTCTATTCCCCAATCATTAACAAACCTTTAACGAAAAACAGGGAATTCAGTCCTTCTCAATTACTCTGGTTCAAATCCTAAAATGATGCTAAATCGACCATAATCTGCCCATTTGTTGGAGACTACATATTCCTTATCAAACCCTAATCCGTAATCAAACCCTAATGTTCCAAACATCGGTAAGAAAATACGAACTCCCAGTCCTCCAGAACGGCGCAACTCTAACGGATTGAAGTCCTTGAAACTTTTCCAGGCATTCCCACCCTCAGCAAAAGCCAACAAATAGATCGTTGCACTTGGGTTCAAGGACACAGGATATCGAAGCTCCATCGTAAATTTATCATAAATAGTAGCACCGCCAGGCTCATTTGCTGCCAAGTCTGCTACGTCATATCCTCTTAAAGAGATAATATCTTTACCCTCAATATTGAAGTTGGCAATACCGTCACCACCTAACTCGAAACGCTCAAATGGCGTAACTCCTACAGATCTGCTGTATCCTCCAAGCATACCAATCTTTGCAGATGTTTTGAGGACAAATTTTCCAAACAATTTGGAATACCATTCTACATTAAACTTCCATTTGTGATATTCTGCCAATCTAAACTTCTTAGCGGTCTCTTGGTTTCTAATAGTCGCCTGCACAAGAGAATTCTCCATTGTTAATGGTTCATTTCCGCCATTTTGAGCTAATAGTTCCTCGTTTATTTGGTCTAACACACCTTGCCGCTCCCCATCATCAAATACATAGAAGTTGTCTTTTCTAAACAACGAATATGGAGGGGTAAATTGCAAAGACAAGGTGATCTTGGCTCCACTAGTAGGAAATATCGGACTGTCAATAGAGTTTCTGGAAAGCGTTTGATTGATACTTAAGTTATGATAACTTCCATCATTTAGTCGCTGACCATCTTCAATTTGGAAACCTGGCCAATTTGTCAGCGCTATATTCTGATAACTCAAAGCAGTAGAGGAAACAAAAAAGTCATCCGGCACCTTAAGTCGTGTACCTAAACTCAAACTTGTACCCGTAATGGCCAACTTAGAGAAGGCGCTGGTGTTTTTATCTTGTCCATTTGTAGATCGTGAATGAAAAGCAGATACTGTAAATGAGTTCGGCTTCTTACCTCCCAACCATGGCTCTGTAAGCGAAAAATTGTAGGATTGGAAAAACTTACCATTTGTCTGTGCCCGCAGCGATAGTCGTTGGCCATCTCCCTGAGGTAATGGACTCCAAGTTTCCGTCTTCAACATATTCCGCAAGGAAAAATTATTGAACGTTACCCCAAGGGTTCCAATTATTCCTCTACCAGCTCCACCCCAACCAGCAGACAATTCCAGCTGATCTGAAGGACGCTCTTCAACAGTATATTCGATGTCTACCGTACCTCGTTGTGCATTTACAGGAGTATTGATGCCAAGGGCTTCTTGATTGAAATAGCCAAGCGCCAAAATTTCCCGTTGTGAACGGATAATGTCTGAACGGCTAAATTTTTCACCTGGTTTTGTTCTTAGCTCACGACGGATCACGTGTTCGTGCGTCCGATCATTTCCTTTTATGACTACTTTGTCGATGGTCGCTTGTGGGCCTTCAAAAATTCTTAATTCCAAATCAATGGAATCGTTTTCAATATTTACCTCTACAGGATCAACTCTGAAAAACAAATACCCATTGTCCATATAAAGAGAGGTGACATCCCGGCCGTCCTGACTAAACCTCAATCGGGTCTCTAGCAGACTTTCATTATAAATATCTCCTTTTTTAATACCGAGTATCTCCGCCAGGCGTTTGGTATCATATATTGAGTTGCCCTTAAATGCAATATCTCTAAAATAATACTGAAATCCTTCATTGACGTCTATCTCAACCTTCAAGTGCCTGCCATTTCGGTAAACCGTATCGCGGGTGATGATGGCATCTCGATAACCTATAGTATTATAATAGTTAATAACGCCGACCAAATCATCCTGATAGTCATCCACAAGATATTTTGAAGATTTGAATATTGATTTTCGGCGCTTGGTGTTTTTCATTTTATTTCGCACCTTCTGGGCTGTAACAGCATTATTTCCATTTATTTGGATATCGCTAATTCTTACTTTTCGCTGTTTTTCAATGTCAAAAACAAGGCGGACAGAGTTTGTAAGAAGAGAATCTTTTATCTCAATAACATCTACCTCGGTGTCCAAAAACCCCTTATCTACGAAATAGTCGGTTATGGCATTTTTAGCATTGAGTTTCACGCTTTCTGTAACAATGCCCCCTCGCAAAAGGAAACGCTGCACTTTTCCATTCACATCATCATGCATCCCTTTTTTGATTCCTTTATAAGAATACCTGGAAAGCCTTGGACGTTCTTGAACAGTAATCGTCAAAAAAGCAACATCCTCAATAGTCTTGCTTACATGAATTTGTACATCTGTGAATAGGCGCATTTTCCAAAGATTGCGGATTGCCTTGGTGACTTTGGCGCCTGGTATTTTGACTTTCTGATCTACAGAAAGCCCGGATACGGCAATAATTGCGTTTTTATCGTTGTATTCAGATCCGAGGATCTCAATACCTCCAATTTGATAGGTCTTTGCATCCTTGTAGTCAAACGCATCAGAATCAACTTGGGCGAATAGGTTTATAGCAAGTAAACTTAGTATCGAAAATAAGATATAAGTCTTTCTCATGAGTTCAGTTTTCTTAGTAATAGCTAGCGGCTGCCGCTAGAAATTTCTTGGTTAAGTCAATGGACAAAAGTCCACTTAAGTAATGTCAACACGCTGAAAAACGTGCAAAGTTAGTTAATTGCTGCTTGCAAAATCATAAGGAATTGTTAAAACTGGTTTCAATAGACCTAACAGACAAAAGCCTGTTGATATTGTTATTGGGTCTCAATTTTGATGCAATTGGTCGCTTGTTTTACCAAATCTGCGTTCTCTTCCTTGGAAATTTACTATTGCTTCGTATAAATGTTCCTTTCTAAAATCAGGCCACAAAGTCTCTGTAAAATACAATTCAGCATAAGCGATTTGCCAAAGCAAAAAATTGCTAATTCTGGCTTCGCCGCTGGTTCGTATCAACAATTCAGGATCCGGTATACCACCAGTACTTAGTGCATTCGAAATCAAAGCACTGTCTACCGTTGCAGGATCCAGCTTTCCGGCTTTAGCATCCGTAGTCAGTTTTTTTACAGCCTCGACGATTTCCCACCGTGCACTATAGTTGAGTGCAAGGATGAGTGTCATCCGGTCATTGTTCTTTGTTTTTTCAATGGCCTCTGTTAGTTCTTTGTAGCACTTTGCGGGTAGATTTTTTAAATCCCCTATTGCTTGGAGCCGGACCTTATTTTCCATCAGCGTATTGATCTCCTTGCGTATTGTACCAACGAGCAAGGTCATCAATGCATTGACTTCTTCCTTCGGACGGCCCCAATTTTCTGTAGAAAAAGCATACATGGTCAGGTATTTAATACCTAGTTCTGCAGCCGCTTCTGTGGTTTCTCTAACCGCTTTTACGCCATTTTTATGGCCAAATATTCTCACCTTACCAAACTGTTTTGCCCAGCGACCATTACCGTCCATAATGACAGCGATGTGCTCTGGGAGTTTATTCAGATCGATCTGTGATTTTATATCCATCAGTTATTTGTAATTGGTTCCTAGTTCCTAAAAGGTCACAAAGATAGCAAATTGGCGGCATATTATACCCCCTTAGTGAGTCATAATTATTTTAATTCGGATTATTTGTCGTTGAGGGAGAAAGCCTGAAAGACGGACTATTGAAGTCTGGGATTTTTAAAAAGGGTCACTCTTATTCTAGAACGCTCAAATGACTTAACAGGTGTCCATTGAGAATGGAGGACATCGTAAAAGTCATCAGGCACATCATTAAAGGCATTTGAATAAAAAATATAAGGGGCATTTTCATAATCTGCACCATCAATATGATTAAACTGCCAAGTAGACGATGCGGTATTCGTCTCTTTGTACGAAAACTGATTGGGCGTTCCTGTCATCACAGAGGTCGGTGCAATATTTTTTGCTTGAATATACTGAACCATCTCATCCCGAAGTTCAAAATAAGGAACATGGGCCAGCGAAGAATCCCAACCCTGAGCCACCTTGTCCGGGTAGATCCAAAAATGACCAGAGAGCAATCCTACCAACGTGAAAATGAATAAGGGATAAGCCACTTTCGTGGAAGGCATTCGTTGCAATCCATAAAGTACACAAAGCGCCACCAGCAAATAGGCCTGCAATAAATAACGATGTTGCAGCAATCCAGAATACCTGGCAAGTACAGGCACAAAAACCAACAAAGGAGCAAGCGTCAACGCCAGCAATATTTTAAACCGACGATCCAATACCAATTTTTTTGTAAACAAGAAGAATAGAAGAATCCCAGCAACAATCCAAACAAAAATACGCCCGAAATCAAGTATCCGCCAACCCAAAATCGCAACGTTCTTTATGTATCCAACCAGGCCAACGGTCGCAAAACCACCCGCCCAGGGCATCGACTCCTGATTGTAACTAATCCAGCCCGTATTCAAATAATGATACCCCATCCAACCAACAGCCAAAAGGCCTGCGGGAATGTATTTACCTATTCGACTAAATGAAAATTTTCGATTTTTATCTAAAAAAATAAGGAAACACTCTGCTAGAAAAACCACTGCAACCGTCATAATCCCTCGAGTACTCAACAAAGGCAATCCACAAAGTCCTAGCATCTGCATATTCGGTCGATTATTCAATAAACCAGCAACCGCCATCAAAAAGAAAAAAGTAAGTGGAATATCAGGACTCAACATCGTAGATTGTGCCAGCAAAGTAGGCTCCAACAACAGGAGCGCCAAACTCATCCACAGCCATTTGCCTTCAAAGAAATAGCGGGCAATGTGATAAAACGACCAAACAATTCCAATCAAAAAAGGCAGCATGGCCACATGTGCAACAGCAAGGGAACGTCCGAAGAATTTCCACCATAATGCCAGATAAGCACCAAAAAAAGGTGGATTGCCGCTATCAATTCCTGCTGGAGCAATTATGCCACTAAAGTTAGATTCTAAAAACCAGTGGGCATATCGGGATCCAAGATTGATACAGTCCCCAAAAAAAGGATGATCCAGCACCAGGAAGATAACCAAGGCATAAAAACTACTTCCAAGCAAAATAAAGGATGATTTTTTGGGAGTAGAAAGACTATAGATGGAAGAACTGTTACCGCTCAACAAATATTTTTTTACTGTGATGAATTTCTCCTGCTCTTAGCTGTAGTAAGTAGAAACCAGGATTTAAAAGGTGTGTGTCTATTTCGTAATAAGTATCAACAAACTGACGCTCCAGAATGAGTTTGCCGGAGGCCGTGTATACAGAAAGGTGCTTTGTGCCAGATCCAGGAGCATTCAAATATAAAAGATCACTTACCGGATTTGGGTAACATTGGAATTCGTCATCTGAAGCAACAACTTCTGTATTTGTAAGCATTTGAGCAGCTTCAACAGCGCGAAAAGCATTCAGTCGGCCATGGCCAAGTTCCTCAGACCAAGTACCATACCCCGACCAGGTGCCATAGTGATAGCCACCTACCTTGTCGCAGGTTTTACTAAGTAGCACTTTGACTTCAGTTGCTGTTAGATTTGGGTTGGCAGAAAGGACAAGACCTCCAATACTTGCAGCAAAAGGACAACTAGCCGATGTGCCGCCAAAGGACATAATATAATCTGTTTCAGAATAACCCAACGTATCTCGCATATCGACGGTGGTAATTCGGACTCCAGGAGCGCTGAAGTCTAGTGTGCCGCCAAAGTTGCCTGTCCAATCAAGCGTGTCGCAAGACATTGGCGTTTTCTGTTCATCGCACATGGAGGTGGCATTTACTGACATAGAGTGAGCGTCCCTGCCTGGCCAATAAGGAGGCGGACCGTCATTGCCACTAGAGAAAAAATGTAAGGACCCAAGACCTCCTCTTCCTTGGGTAAATGAATTATTCAAGGCGTCATCTACTAGTGCGGGGTTTCCAGAAGGAAAACCAAGTGTCAAATAAACATCTGGTAAACTCCAGCTATGACTTTGGACATCTGCTTGTGCAACCTGCCACGCCCAGTTTATACCATCCGAGAGAATCTCACTGGTCGAAAACGGGATAACGCCAAGATTTATACCCGAAAAAGTCGTGTCAACATAATAAAATATCCTAGTAGATACCAATTTGCAACCATGCGCTACTCCGGCAATCCCATGTCCATTGTCTGCCAGGGCACCGATAATACCTGCACAAGCAGTTCCATGGCCATCGCTGCTAAAATTTGGTGTTGGAAAGCCATTTGTACCAAATCCGACCGCGTCAAACCCTTGGATCAACTGATTGATAAACTCAGGATGGGTGGTATCTACTCCGGAGTCCATCACCGCAATCAAAATGTTCGGATCTCCTGCAGTTATTGTCCATGCTTCTGGTACGGAGAGATCTGCATTTGGTGTGCCGTTCCATTGATCGGCGGAGCCGTCGTTTTCTAATGCCCATTGTTTGTAGTAAAGTGGGTCTGTGGTATGGACGTCTGGGTTGACGAGGTAATTGGGTTCTGCAAATTCAAATTTGCCAGAATTGTGGAGTTCTATTGCTAGCTGTAGGGTGTTTGTGGTGGTGTTTTTGTTGGTTTGAATACTGATTATTTGATCGTTGTATTTGTAGGGGGTGATGGAGGAAATCCCTTTGTTTTCAAGTAGTTGTTCTAGTAAAGGTAGGTCAGCTTGTGTTTTTAGTTTTACAAATATTTTGTTTAGAATACCAGCGTTTGATCCTTGTCCATTGTGGATGTACATTCCTATATATTTTACTTCATTCAGCGATTCTAAGGTATGCAGTAAATCGAAATAACTGTTTGTAGAAGTGCAGGCAGTATTGGCGACGACGACTTCTGGTGCAGGGAGAAACAGTAGTTGGTTGGTGATGCCTGTTGTTTGTTTGAGGATGGTTTGTTGTTGACTTTTAGTTATTCCTGGGTGGAACTGAACGACGACTTTATTGATGTTGAGGATTTCTGCATAATTAGCAGAGGCGTCATATTTGGCCTGTTGGGCGGTTAAGTCAAGAATGAAAAAAGGCCCTACCAAAAGGAGAAAACAAATGTAGTATAAACGCATGTTGTGAAACTATTGAGTGTTAGTGACTAAAAAATAGTGTCTTGCAGTCAAGATACAAAAACTGCATAGAGGTTTGATAAAGATGATCAAATTTTAGTGAAAAAGTAAGATTGGAGGCCAGGAATACCTCTTTCCTCTACAGAGCATATCAGCTAATTAAAAAATAGTAGAGAGAATTAACACATCCAAGAAAGATTTACTTTTGTAATGGGTAAGAATTAGTTCATTTCAAGAACCAACCTATCTATGATTTGGAATCGGTATAAATTTTTTCGTGAACAGCATCCAACATATAATGAAATGCTTTTTCGATTTCTTTCCAGCCCTCGTCAGTTTTGAGATCGATAGAGCCGTGAAGGGTAGAATTTGTATCCATGGTAATTGCCATAAAATCTATAGCGGAAGAAATAATAGAAGTTACAGCATGTATGTTAAAGGAGGTTTCTTCCGCCCAAATCCCATCAAATTTTTCAAATAGGAGGTTTCTTTTCTGTATTAGATGATTGGTCAAATCATTAGATTCCATTACTTGAAGGCGGATGGACTCCTGAAGTGCTTTGTTATTACGAACATTTTCAATAACCTTTGAAACAGTCATTTTAGACAACTCAGACCTAAATTGGTGCAGTTTTTCAGGTTGGTCTTTTATTTTTTGATATTCTTTTAGCTGTGCCTCCAAATCGGCCTCCTCAATTATCGGCAAAAATGCTGGATCGGAAGTATATTCCTTTAGCAGGCCGTTTAGGCCACCATAATACCTATACAACAATACTTTCGATACCCCTGCCTTTCTTGCAATTGCATTGACCCCAAGTTTTTGCACTCCTTCAGTTTCAATGATTTCAACTAAAGCGGCATAAATTTTTTGTTTTGTTTCTTGTTTGTTTTTTTTCATAACCCTTTCCTTGAATTTTGAGAAAAACTTCTATATTCAATGTTTAAGAGGAGGATAAAGGTGTTTTATATGGTTTTTTACAAACGCAACTTTATAACAAAGTGCATGCAAATATGCGAAATTCTTTTTTCTTCTCTGAGCAAATCACGTATTTTTAATTTTTTCAATGCTTCGAAACCTCAATTGCCTAGTAAACACAATTAACCTCCATGTTGTAGAAGAGGGGGAACGTGAAATGCCAACCATCATTTTTTTACACGGATTTCCTGAATTCTGGCTAGGATGGAAAAACCAAATTCAATTTTTCAAAGACCAAGGCTTCCATGTTTTAGTCCCCGACCAAAGAGGATACAATTTGTCAGATAAACCACCCAACGTAACAGACTACAAGATTGAACTTTTAGCCAGCGACATCATCGAGCTAATAAAACAAACAGGCAAATCTAAAGTATATCTGGTCGGACACGATTGGGGAGCCGTCATCGCCTGGCACCTCGCTATAACTCACCCAGAATATATAGAAAAACTATTGATTCTCAATGTCCCACATCCACTGGCTTTAAAAGAGACAATTTTCAAAAATTTAAAACAACTGTTAAAAAGTTGGTATATGATCGCGTTTCAATTTCCTTGGATGCCTGAAGTATTGGTAAGGAGGAATAACTATGCGATGTTTAGAAACGCTTTGCTTATGGCAAAAAATGATTCAATTACCAATGAACATCTCAAGGATTACATTACTGCTTGGAGCAAAGAAGGTGCAGTGTCTTCTATGATCAATTGGTATCGGGCAGCAGTACGTTTCCCTTTCAAGTATGATGCCTTCGAAAATGGCCATGTTTCTGTCCCCACTAAAATAATTTGGGGAAAACAAGATCAATTTTTAGAACCCATCCTGGCTACCAAAAGTTTGAAGTATTGCAAAGAAGGAGAGTTAGTTTTTCTAGAAGAAGCAAGCCACTGGCTGGCACATGAAGAACCGCAAAAAGTAAATGAACTAATTCTTTCTTTTTTACGTAAGTAATAATTACTCTTTGTTTCAGCAAAATTATTAATGAAAACTATATATTTGCAGCAATATGGCAAATCAAGACGAGAATTTTAAGAAAGTAGTATCGCATTGTAAGGAGTACGGATTTGTATTTCCTTCCAGCGAAGTGTATGATGGATTATCTGCAGTTTATGACTACGGCCCTTATGGGGTAGAGTTAAAAAATAATATAAAAAAGTATTGGTGGCAGTCAATGGTACAGATGCATGAAAACATTGTTGGCCTTGATGCTGCAATATTTATGCACCCAAAAACGTGGAAGGCATCCGGCCACGTCGATGCATTCAATGACCCTTTGATCGACAACAAAGACTCCAAGAAAAGATATCGAGCAGATGTACTGGTAGAAGACTACATGGAGAAGGTAGAAGGCAAAATCAATAAAGAAATCAAAAAAGCCAAAAAACGATTTGGTGATTCTTTTGACGAAAAACAATACCGGGAAACCAATCCTCGCGTCGTCGGGTATCTTGAAAAAAATGCCGCCATCGCTAAACGACTAGCCGAGGGCACGCTAGAAGAAATCAGAGACCTGATCATCGAACTAGAAATCGCTTGCCCGGTTAGCGGCTCAAAAGAATGGACGGATGTGCGCCAATTCAATCTTATGTTTTCTACGCAGCTCGGGACAGTAGCTGGCGAAGAAGGCAAATTGTATTTGCGACCAGAAACGGCCCAAGGAATTTTTGTCAATTTTCTGAATGTCCAAAAGACATCAAGACAGAAGATTCCATTCGGTATTGCACAAATAGGGAAGGCTTTCAGAAATGAGATCGTTGCCAGACAGTTTATCTTCAGAATGCGCGAGTTCGAACAAATGGAAATGCAGTTTTTTGTTCGCCCCGGTGAAGAAATGAAATGGTACAACTACTGGAAGGAAGCACGCTTGGAATGGCACAAAGCAATGGGCTCACCAGCGGAAAAATTGCGGTTTCACGACCATGATAAACTAGCACATTATGCGAATGCTGCAGTAGATATTCAATTTGACTTCCCATTTGGGTTTAGAGAAATTGAAGGCATTCACTCTAGAACAGACTTCGACCTAAAACAACACCAGGAGTTATCCGGTCGCAACATTCAATACTTTGATCCCGAGCTACAAGAAAACTATGTACCGTATGTCGTAGAAACATCGATCGGCTGTGACCGAATGTTCCTTGCTGCAATTAGCAACGCATATACCGAAGAAATGGTACCTGATGCAAAGGGTAAAGACTCCCAACGAATCGTCCTTAAACTTCACCCAGCAATTGCTCCTATAAAATGCGCCGTTTTGCCTTTATTGAAAAACAAGGAAGAACTTACCGAAAAAGCAAAAGCAATTTTTAATAAAATTAAATTTTCTTTTAACTGTCAATATGACGAAAAAGATGCTATTGGAAGACGGTACAGAAGACAAGATGCAATTGGTACTCCATATTGCGTAACTGTTGACTTTGAAACCTTAGAGGAAAACACCGTAACACTCAGAGATAGAGACACATTAGAACAAATAAGAATACCTATTGAAGAGATAGAACAGCATGTTAGTAAAGGAGTAGACATGAAAAATTTGTTTTTGAAATAATTATTTGATTAATTTACAAACGAATACGCCAGAGGGCATCACTGAATACTACCTATCCCAAATTCTTAAAGAACAATATGCGTGCCCGGCATTGTTCATTTTTTGTGTGCTAAATGCATCGCTAATAGTTGAAGTTTCTTAATAATTAAAGGCTTGACAAACAACCTTTTTTGGGAAATGTCCAACTACTTAGTAAGAATATTATATTTGAAAACGTAACTACTACTATGATTAAGTACTCCTATTTACTTGCAATTGTTGGGATTTTGCTTTGTTTTAAGGCCGATGCTCAAAATAAAGGATTGAAGTGGGGCTTAGGCTTACACCCAAGCAGCTTCAGTTTTTATGCACTACAAGAAGGATTTTTTAATCTCGATGAATACGAACATGGCATTCAGTTTTCTATCAACCGATATGTGAACAAATCCTTTGATTTTGGTGTGGAAAGCTCCTTTGCGGTGGTTCGTCACCCTGCAGGAGAAGACAATCCATTGACAGGAGGACTGTGGAGAGACTTCTTCTACGATGCCAATCCATTCCTCAAGTATAAGTTTTATAATGGGTATATGTTTAAGGAAAATTCGATCATCATGCCTTCCTTAAAAGTGGGTATTGGCATCAATAAGTATAATGGTGCGGATCTGGGAATTTCCGCTCCTGTAGGACTAGGACTCGGATTTAGAATTAAACAATCCAGTTACATAATATTGCAAACGTCTTACAATTTAGGAGTTGCCAATTCTGAAAGTTATTTGCATCATTCTCTCGGATTTGTGGTAAATATGAAAGCTAGAAAAAGCAGGAAAATTTCACCAGAAGCTGGAGATAGCGACTCTGATGGGATACCGGATTACCTTGATCGCTGCCCACGGATTAAAGCAGTAGGGAGTAAAACCGGTTGCCCAGACATGGATGGCGATGGTGTACTTGATGTCGAGGACCAGTGCCCAACAATAAAAGGATACAGCAACCTGAATGGATGCCTAGACTCTGACCGCGATGGAGTAGCAGATCCAGCTGATCGCTGCCCTTCTGATTTTGGTACCAAAGAGAATTATGGCTGCCCTCAATCGTTGGTAGATCGAGATGGTGATTTGATTTCTGATAAAAATGATAAATGTCCCGGTGTTGCTGGCCACCTTTCTGCTAAGGGCTGCCCGGACAGAGACGCAGACGGTATTGTTGATGACAATGATAATTGTCCGGATGTCTGGGGACTGAAAAAATACAATGGCTGTCCTTATGACGCAAAAGGAATGACTAATCTAAAAATGGGGATTGATCCTGAAGCTCAAGCTTATCGACCACCTCCAAGACCTTCCAAGCCATCGATCTATCAACCATCAGTAGGAACGAATCCTCCAAAGCCAACCAAACCAGCGATACCTGCTACACGGCCATCCACGACAACGACGACTAGCAATTCAAATGCAGTCCCTTGTGATTTGCCTGAAAATATGCTGGAACAAATTGGTAATCGGATAAAGTTTGATTCTGACAAAGCCAAGCTCAAATTGTCATCTAAGACTGAATTGGACAAGATTGTTACCCTGCTTTCGCAGTGCGGCCAACAAATTTTGATTAGAGCGCACACCGATACAGACGGCGATAATGAGTACAACAGAAGGCTTTCTGAAAGAAGAGCTTATGCGGTATCCAGGCATCTGATGAAAGAAGGAATCGATCGCTCAAGAATCAGAACGGAGGGTGTTGGAGAATCAGAACCTATTTCTCCAAACGACACCGAAACCAATAAGGACAAGAATAGACGAATTGAGTTTATAATTGTAAAGTAGTGAGGTAGTAAGTAGAAAGACGAAGAGTAGTGTATAGATGGACTGGACTAAATTTGATTCGCAATATTATTGTTGATATTGTTTCTTTTTGGAGCGAATGATCGTCCACGACGGATTAACCATCCATTAAGATAATTCTTTGCGATAAACTCTGCGTCTCCGCGTTTTACAACCCCATTCGGGACGATCCAAATCCAATCAAACTTTTGGGCATTCTTGATTAAAGCGGGGCTACTCTATAAGTTGTGCAGGAAGATCATTTGACTTCATGCTAAATCGAAGTAGGACAAATGCATTTGCTAATAGGAAGACACCTAAAATTGCGAAGGTATAGATTACATTATTTTTTTCGTGGAAGAAGGAGAGATAAAATAAACCAAGAAATAAAATTCTAAAGCTCACATTCGTCAAGAAAAAAATACTCCCTGCCCTACCATAAACTTGATTCGGAACATGGTGAAATAGATAATTGACCCGCAATATTCTCGTTCCTGCATTTGAAATACCTAAAACCAGGGAAAGTAAATAAAAGACAAATAGGGACTTGCTGATGGCTAACGTGAAAAATAGCCCGGCTGTAATTAACGTAAGTAAAAAGATCGCCTTAACAGAATTGACTCCTCGAAATAAACGTCTGATGCCCACTCCAGCAAAAACAGCTCCCAGTGCATACATCATCTCACAAGATGCAAATACATCACCACCAGCTTGCAGATGGTTGCTTACATAGATGGCAAATAGGAAAAAGGTAGAAATTAATACCGTGACAAATATCGAATACGAGGCGACCCCAAATAGAAAAATACTTTTATTCTCCTTAAGGTAATTTATCCCAATAACCAGCCGTTGACGAATGGTTCCGGTTTCTGGATGTCTTATTTTTATTGGAATAAATCGTATTAAAAGGATAAACACAAAGGCAACGGCGTACGTGCAAGCATCTATAAAAAAGATCTCATGAATGGCCCACTTTTCAATCGGAAAGGGAAGGTGAATGGGGAGACCGACCAACTCCATTTGGCCAGTTGGTGCGCCTTCGAGGAGCATCGCCGCACCAGCTCCAGCAAGCATGCTCGTGAGTTGTCCCTGTATCTCAATATAAGAAGCCACCTTGCCATAAAACCGTTGCTCAGTGATCTCTTGCACAAAAGCATACAAGGTCGGATAGTGAATATTGTAGTTGAAAAAAGTAAAGGCAAAAACAAAAGCCACCATGTACCAGGGCAACCCACCCAACAAATATCCATACCACGAAACACCCGCCAACAACAACCCGCTAACCACAGTAATTGCTAAAAAGATATTTTTACGGTTATATTTGTCAACAAATGTCCCACTAAGCGGACCCCAGGCCAGTGAAATAAAGTTGACCAATATATAGATGATCGCAAATTTCCGGGTCTCTTCCTGCTGAGCAAAATACCAGGGAATAGCAATCATACTGATACCTTGCGCAACTCCAGAAACAGAGTTGGCAATAAAAAGTAAAATTATGGCGCTTAAATTCTTCAATTAGATTAGTTCAGGATATTTTTATAGCTACAAGTCGGTTTTAAAATCTTCAAGTCGCAAACATACTCTTTAACTTGATAAACTTAGAAATGTTTTGAGAAAAGAATACTTAACAGTCAGCACCGCGTTGGCCAAATTGCAAAAATATTGCGCCTACCAGGATCGGTGCCATCAGGAAGTCCGCTATAAACTGATAAAGTTGGGGATGCGTGGATTGGATGTAGAAGTCATCATAGCAGAGTTGATCAAGGATGATTTCTTGAATGAAGAACGATTTGCTAAGTCCTACTGCCGGGGTAAGTTTTATATGAAAGGCTGGGGAAAAAACAAAATTGCTCGGGAGTTAAGACGGCGTGATATCTCTGATTACTGTATGAAAAAGGGATTTAAAGAAATTGACCTTAAGGACTATCGGAACATGTTGACAAAAATATTAATCAAAAAAATAAAAACGACTCCAGAAAGAGATCCTTGGAAATTGAGACAAAAAGTAGTTTCTCACGCTCTTACCAAAGGCTATGAGTCGGAATTGATTTACCACTTACTAGATGAACTAAAATGAATGAACCGCTAGTTTGGAAATGCCTTCACTTCAAGGATTTGACCCTGCTTCAATTGCATGACTTGATGAAAATCCGTCAAGAAGTTTTTGTAGTTGAGCAAGACTGCCCTTACCTGGATGCGGATGGTAAAGACCTGGACTCCTGGCATCTATTTGCAGAAAGCAATGGAGAAGTTGTGGCGTGTACCCGATTAGTGCCCAAAGGGGTTTCCTATCCAGACGCCGTTTCCATAGGACGAGTCGCCACAAGTCAGAAAATCAGAGGTCAGGGCGTCGGCAAAGAATTAATGCAGCATTCCATAAAATGGATCCAAAAAATATTCCCCGACAATCAAATTCGAATTTCTGCACAAACGTACTTGAAAAAATACTACGAGTCGTTTGACTTTGTACAGTACACAGAGGAGTATCTGGAAGATGACATTCCACATATCGGAATGGTTAGGAAGTAGTTCTACCAACTAGCATTTTTAATCCTCCCGAATCATAGCAGGAATCCGACTGGCCCGCAAAGCAGGAAAAAGAGACGCCACCGCACCAATCGTCAATACCGTAAAAAAGACAAGGACGAAATCTCCGATTTGCATACTGACAGGATAGGCCTGTACAATAAATGCGTCACCGCCCTGCAAAGTGATAATGCCAAATCGCTGCTGGACAAGGCAAAGCACCACCGCTAGAATAAATCCGATCAACATGCCGAACAAGGAAAGCATCATCCCTTCGGTAAGAAAGATATTGCGCACCAAAGCAGGTGTCGCACCAATAGACTTCAATATCGCGATATCACTTTTTTTGTCAATCACCAACATCCACAAGGACCCAATCATATTGAAGGCCACTAGCAGCACCGTAAAGGTGAGTAGGATATAAGCAATCCATTTTTCCAATTTCATGATTCTGAAAAACGCCTCATCTTGTTCGTAGCGGTCTTTTACTGAAAAACTGCTTCCAAGGATGTCTTTTATTTGGGCGATGGTTTGGCTGTTGTCTTTTTCAGGAGCGAGTTTGATCTCCAGGAAGCTGACTTCATTGTTTTTATAGCTGAGAATGTCCTGGGCGAAACTCATCGGAACAAGGACGTACTGATCATCGAAGTCATTTTGATAAATAGCGAACGTGCCGACAGGTTTTAGGTATTTTTTCTTCAAGGGGTTGCCTCCAGCTAGGCCAGAGGATTTTTTTCGCTTGGGCATATATACCGCTAGCGATTTGAACATGTCATTGACGTTGATGTCCATTTTGCCTTCTACGCCTTGGCCAATGACAGCGTAGTCAACACCGTCAGCTTGCAACGCATAATTGCCGCGAATGATCGACGTGTCAATTGAGGTCACGTCATCATAATATTGGTCTACTCCTTTTATTATTCCAAAATCATTGTTGTTTCCATATTCGAACATGGCATTTTCCTCCAGCGTTCTAGCAATCGCGACCACATTGTCAAGGCTGGCAATTTGATTGAGTTTATCGAGGTCTGGAGTGAATACTTTTCCTTCTATAGGACTGACTTTGAGATCAGGATTGAATGCATCATAAAGTCCTCCAATAAAGTCACCAAAACCATTAAAAACAGACATCACCAAAATCAACGCTGCCGTACCCACAGTAATCCCAAATACGGAGATGCCGGAAATAATATTGATGGCATTGGTCGATTTCTTAGAAAACAGATATCGACGCGCTATTTTGACTGGAAGGTTCATCTGTTATTGCGGAGACCTAAAAGATTGGTGGATATATGGTGAAATTTTGAAAAACAGACAATTATTCATTTTTTGTATCGTCGGTGTTTTCATTACTTGGATCCTTGGTTTCTATTTTATCGAATAGTTCTCTCAAGCGGTACATCTCATCGAGAGTGTCGTCTTCAAAAAACTCAAGATTTGGAACTCTCCGCATGTGTTTTTTTACGCGGTAGGCAAGTGATTGGCGAATCCTTTGTAGGTTTTGCGATACTAACTCAACGACCATCGATTTGTCCTGCACATTGTAGACGCTTAGGTAGATTCTTGCAAGTCCCAGATCTGGTGTCATTTTTACTTGAGTGACTGTTACAAGGGCATTGCCGTAAATATAAGTTCCTTCTTGTCGGAGTACAATGCTTATTTCCCTTTGTATGGTGGATGCTATTTGGTTCATCCGTTTTGTGGTAGCCATAATTTGTAGTATTGTATTGGTAAGTAAAGAAAACTATACGGGAATTCCTATTTTTTGATGCTATTTTCGGTTTTTATAACGTTCTCTTAATGAAGGAAGTTCAATCTTAGCAAAAAAAAGTCCAGGAAGGTTTGACGCTCCCCGGACCAATACTTATCTAAGCTGAAATAGTTAAGTAATCTCTTATTTGTTGATTAGTCTAAGCTTTTGATTTTTGCTTTGACTTTTGCGACGACTTGGTTTTGAGTTTCGATCTGTACAGCGGTATTTTTTTGGCTGTCAATGTTCGCTCGGATATCGTTTTCACGTTGAGCGATAAGCTCTTTCGCCTTTTCGATGTCTTTTTCGTAGCCTTCCTTGTCTTTTACTAATTTTTTAAGATCGCCTTCGATTTTCTTCAATACTTTTTCCTCTTCTTTTAGTTGATCTTCTAACAATCCTTTAGATACGCTTATCGCGAATTCCATGATGATTTTTTCAGCGACGGCATACTCCGTTGGGTGCATCTCTGAATTTAAGAATGCGCCTCCAAGATCAAACCATACAGTAAGAATGGTATTTTCTCCGCTCTCCGTTACACGCGAATAGATATCCAAATCATTGTTTCCAATTTCTTTGATGATGGCGTTGTCACTGAATATTTCGCCGGATTTTTTGTCTAGTTTGGTTTTTCCTTTGTACTTATCGATGTACTTGGTAAACTCTTTTTCGACATCTTTTTTCTCCGTTTTACGAAGTTCGATAGACATTGAGTTTTGAGATCCTTGACTACAAGAGCGATTTCCTTGTTTGATCAACTGCGCAAAAGTAGCTGATGCGAAAAAAAGAAATGCGAAAGTGAATAGAACTAGTTTTTTCATGGTTATACTATTTTTAATGATTAGGTAGTTTTTACGATTGGCTCTTTGCCATTTTTGTGCCAAAATAAAAAAAAGGGCCTATGAAATAGTCTTTTTTGACCCCCGATCAAATTTTGGACTACGAATTTAAAAATAAATAATTCTTAAATAGGGAATTTCTGATATTTTGACGGAATTGGAAGGGAAAAGTCTCTTTCTTTAAGGAAATAAGGTGAAAATAGAAAACTATTGAAACAGACTTGACTTGTACTATAAGTTTAAGTGTCTTGCGACTGTAGCTGGCGATCTTTCTGGTTTTTGCAAAAAAGCATTGTACCAAGGATTGGATAGTATTTTCTATTAAAAGAAGGGGTCTTGACTTAAATCTGATTAATCCAAACTTGATTATTCACATTAAATTTTAGTTTTATGCAATATGCAAAAATTATAAAATCATTTAGAGAGCAGAAAGGTCTTTTTCAGAAAGATGTAGCTCTTGCTTGTGATATTACACCAGAATATTTATCGAAAATAGAAAATGGTGCTAAACTTCCTAGTATGGTATTACTCCAAAAACTAGCAAATGTTTTTGAAGTTCCATTGTCCGCCATCAATTTCTTAGCATTGAATGATGACAAAATACCAGCACACAAAAAGGAAAACTATGAGGAGGTAAAACCAATTATGGATAAGATGATCAATTATCTTTTCGTAGAAGACACATTTGATTTCTCCACCCTAAAGAAAGATCTCCAAGACCTTAAAGCTAAAAAAGACAACAGAATAAAGAAAAAAGCCTCCTAGTAATAGTTACCGTTTGGCAGCAAAAAACTCCTTCAGCAAGGCACTACACTCGTTCTCCATAATACCATGAATGACGGTCGTCCGAGGATGCAACACCCGCTCCTTGTGCACCTTATACCCTCGTTTGTCGTCACTTGCACCGAAAACCAGCTTGCCGAGCTGCGCCCAATAAAGCGCCCCACCGCACATCGTACAAGGCTCCAGCGTAATATAAAGGGTACACTCATCCAGATATTTGCCTCCCAGATAGTTGGCCGCAGACGTCACAGCAAGAATTTCTGCGTGCGCCGTTACATCATTCAACATTTCAGTTTGATTGTGGGCACGGGCGATTATTTGATTTTTACAAACAACTACAGCACCAACAGGTACTTCTCCCAGATCTGCTGCTTTTTGCGCCTCTTGCAGGGCCGCTTTCATAAAATGATCATCACTAAGTACAGAAAGCATATTTATAATTTTATATTCTTAATATTAACAATTAAACCTAAAACCTTATTTAGATTAATATTGTTTTTTTAAATCCGGTGTAAAATAAAGTTAATCCATGATTTTTCCACCTTGATATAATTAATTAGATTAATCTTCTTGAAGAAAGTAACATTGTACTCAGAATAATCTGAAAATTTCAATATACTCATTATGCGCAAAATTGCCTTGTTTACCATTTTGTTGTTATTTGTGTTCTGTTCCTCCGGTTTTACTCAAGAAACATGGACGCTGGAGGATTGTATTAGATATGCTCAGCAATACAACATCCAGGTTCTACAATCTTCTATTGGAGTAGACCAGGCCGAGATCGGCCAAAAACAAAGCAAACAAGCCAGATACCCGAATCTAAACGGGGTTGGAAATTACAGCGCCAATTTTGGACGATCTATTGACCCAACATCCAACTCCTTTATTGCACAATCATTACAAGCAAATAGTTTCTCCCTCTCTGCAGGAGCGCCCATATACAACGGATTCCAACTGAAAAATTCTCTAAAAAGAAGTGAATACGACCTCCTCGCCTCCGAAGCCGACAAAGAAACCGTGATGAATAACATCGCACTCAGCGTCGCTCAAGCCTATCTACAGATCTTACTAAACGAAGATCAGGTCGAAATTGCTAAAAACAGGCTAGTCACCACAAAGAGACAATTGGAACGGACAGACATCCTGATCAACGCTGGGCAACTACCAAGAGTAAATCGACTAACTATAGAAGCGCAAACATTTTCAGATGAACAAGCAATCATCTTTGCTGAGAATTTGGTGCAAACTGCTTATATCACCTTAAAGTCATTGCTCAATAAGGAATCTGATTTTGAGATGACCATTGTTCGACCAGAAATATTAGTCCCAGAAAACACAGATCTCGCCACCATGACTGTCGAAAATCTATATACAGAAGCCATAAACACCCAGCCTCAAATAATGGCCAACGAATATAAAAAGATGAGTGCAAAAACGGGAGTAGATGTGGCAAAAGGTGCCTTGCAGCCATCACTTTCAGCTTTTGGATCTTTGGGGACGAACTACTCTAGTAGAGCAAGAAAGTTAGAAAGAGTGGATCAAACGGTAGAAACAATATCTGTAGACATCGGAGGAATGCCTGTCGACATCGGTTTCCCAAGCCAAGATCCCGTTTTTGGTAATTACGCTTACTTTAATCAATTGGCAGACAACTTCAGTCAAGCAGTTGGTCTCCGACTGTCCGTCCCTATCTATAATAACGGCGTAAGCAAATTGAATGTGCAGCGAGCAGAACTAAACGTCATCAGTCAAGAGTACACCGCCGATCAGGCACGCCAACAGCTGAAAGCAGACATCCAACGAGCATTGGCAGACGCCCGAGGCACTGAAAAAGAATTAGCCGCAGCAAAAAAATCGGTCGAAGCACAGACCTTAGCTTTCGATAGCACCGAAAAGCGATACAATCTAGGGGCAGCGACCACTTTCGAATATGCTGGAGCAAAGGACAATTTGGATATTGCAAAGGCAAATCTCGTCAGTGCAGAATACCGGTTTTTGTTTCAGTTAAAGGTGTTGGATTTTTATGTTGGGAAGCAAATAAAACTGTAATTACGAAATCTGTCTTTATTCATTTCTATAGAACGAGCACATTATGAGAGGAAATAATAAGTTATTAATTATTCTGGGAGTCATTGTTTTGGCAATGGTGGCTTTTGCCTGGTGGAATAATAAATCTAAAGCAGAGCGAAATAAAACAGAGGTGAAAATCGAGCAATTAAAAAAAAGGACGATTGTTGAAACCGTAACCGCTAGTGGAAGGATATTTCCTGAAGAAGAACTAAGTATCAGTTCTGATGTCTCAGGAGAAATCGTCGAACTTTATGTAGAAGAAGGAGATACCGTAAAAGTTGGCCAGCTGCTAGTAAAAGTAAATCCAGAAATCTATAAATCAGTGGTAGAGCGTGCAATCGCAACAGCCAATAGCTCAGAAGCCAGTTTGGCAGACGCCCGATCACAAATCGCCCAATTCCAATCCAATCTGAAGCAGGCAGAAGCACAAATTTTACAGTTTGACGCTCAAATAGAGAATGCACAGAATATTTATGATCGAAATCAGAAACTACATAAAGAAGGAGTTATTTCGGATGCTGACTTACAGGCGTCCAATTCTTCCTTGCGCGCATTAAAGGCAAACAAAGCGGCAGGAGAAGCTAATGTAGAGGCTGCACAAGCAAGTATCGTCTCCGCACAAGAACGATCAAAAGCAGCAGGATTCAATGTAGAAAGCGCAAGAGCAAACGAAAAGGAAGCGAAGAACAACCTCAAAAGAGCCACGGTCTACGCTCCGGTAAGCGGTGTGATTTCCAAACTAAATATGAAGAAAGGAGAACGCGTAGTTGGTACTTCTCAGATGGCTGGTACAGAAATCATGCGGATTGCAAACATGTCTTCGATGGAAGTGCAAGTTGATGTTAGTGAAAATGATGTCCTTCGGGTGAAACTTGGCGATACTGCTAGGGTGGAAGTGGATGCTTATGTTGACCGGACATTTAAGGGGGTGGTGACTCAAATCGCCAATTCTGCCAATAATACGGGGACGGGAATTTCTTCATTGAATACGGATCAGGTGACCAACTTTACGGTTAAAGTTCGCTTGTTGCCGTCGTCTTATTCGGATATTTTGGAAAAGAAAAAGACGTACCCCTTCCGTCCGGGAATGTCTGCCTCTGTGGAGATAAAGACCAATGTTGTTGCTGGAATTCTGGCCGCCCCTATTCAGGCCGTAACCACCAGGGAGGATGAAGACGAAGAGGAAAGTGTGAAGGAGGTCGAGCTCAGAGAAGTGGTATTTGTTTTTGAATCGGACAGCGTTATTCTCAAAGAAGTAAAAACCGGAATTCAGGATGATTCTTATATTGAAATAAAATCAGGCCTTGAAGAAAATGAGGAGATAGTAATCGGGCCCTACACCGCCGTCTCCAGAAAACTCGAACAAGGAATGTCCGTAAAACTGGAAGACAAAACGAAGAAAAAAAATAAAGGCAAGTCCTCCTGGAAAAAAGACAAATAATTGAAGAACAAACTACTGATTTTTATAAAAAATCCCGAAAAGGGAAAGGTCAAAACCCGATTGGCTAAAACCATAGGAGACGACCAGGCACTTTCGGTGTATCTGCAATTGTTGGCCTACACCAAAGCACTCACGTTGCAAGTAGATGCGAGCAGACACCTTTATTATTCTAACAAAATAACAACAGACAACTGGTCAACTGCCAACTTTCACAAACACGTGCAAGAAGGCAACAATCTAGGCGACCGAATGCTGCATGCTTTCCAACAACAAATCACCACCACCAATTCCACGAAAGTGGTCATCATAGGAAGTGACTGTGCGGAGTTGACTAAGGAAATAATCGACCAGGCGTTTGAAAAACTGGACACCTACGATGTGGTTTTCGGTCCAGCCAATGATGGCGGGTACTACTTGCTCGGCATGAGAAAATTGTTGCCTTATTTGTTTGAGGATAAACCCTGGAGCCAGTCTAACTTGCTTGATATTTCTATGCAGTCTGTAGAAGAACATGGGGACTCGTACTGCAAACTGGAGTTGCTTTCTGACTTGGATAATGAGGAAGACTGGAATGCTGTGAAGTACCGTCTTACTAAGTTCTAGCCTATCTCCCCATCATCTAATACATTCTTTGATCCTACTTCTGGCCGCTCGCTCTCCGCATCTTTACGTTGCTGACTTACCAGGTAAACACCGACAAATATAAGTAGCCCGGCAAACACCTTTTCTATAGTAAGGACATCTTTTGCAAAGAAAAGCGCAATCAATCCAGCAAGCAGCGGCTGCAAATAGATATAAACACTAACCGTAGAAGCATTTAAAAACTTCAACCCAATAGAGTTGAACAAATACGCAAAGACCGTCGTACATAGCAATACATAAAAGACCGCCCACCAAATTGCTGTTGGAAAACTCGCCCAATCTATCGCCAACACCTCCTGAATACCGAAGGGAAATACAAAAAATATCCCAAAAGTGAATGCCCATTTTACTACAGTTATAGGATTGTATTTTTTCATTAGCGACTTGGCAAGAACAATATAAATACCATAAGAAAGCGCATTGATGAAGATCATCAAATCGCCCAGCATCCCATTTTTATTGATGGCAACTTCCTGGCCGTAAGTGATCAGGAAAATTGCCCCTGCCGCCCCCAAGCCAATGCCTAATACTTTCTTTGACGTGATTTTTTCTCCTAGTAATAGTGCAGAAATAACAAGCACCAAAATCGGCGTCGTTGTCATAATCAGTGAGGCATTGATCGGTGTCGTCCAGTTGAGCCCCTTAAGAAACATGAGTTGGTTGATCGTAATGCCAAACACCCCGCAAAGAATGAATCGAGGGATATCTGACTTGTCTACTTTTTCTTTGATGAACAACGTATGAAACAAAAGAAAAAAGCTCAATCCGAAAATAACACGAAGCAGTACAAAACCAAAAGGGCTGATATAATTGGGCATGACCTCCTTCGCAATCGTATAGTTGGCCGCGTAAATCAGTTGCGCAAGAAACAACAAAATGTGTGGGATAAATGCTGGTAGAGTCTTCACGCAATGGTATTTTAATATAAAATAGCAAAGACAATAAGTTGGGCAGAAAAGCCGACAAGATAACCTCCATAGACATCCATAGACTCATGAGCTTCCAGCAATAGACGAGCGGTACCAACAAGACCAGCAACAATAATTGCGGCCATAAGTGCAAACTCCAGGTTGTCGTAGCTGTAAAACAACATCGTAGTAATAATCAACCCAATTAGGCCTCCCATTCCGACGGTATGCAAACTTATTTTTGAGAAAATATTCACAAAAAACGCGATAAACAAGGCAAGTGTAGAGCCAATGGCGAAAATCTCGAACATTTTTGGATACACCTGATTATAGTGCAAATTGACACTCAACCAGCAATAAAAAACGGCAGTAGTAATATAGGGTATCGTCCGATCCTGCTTGTTGCTCAGTTGTATGTCGTCCACCATTTCCAGCATTTTCATCATGATAACAGAAAATACCGGCAATATAAAAGTCAACATAAATACTTGAAGAATAAGGATTGGAGCATGATCTTTAAGCCCAATTCCCCCAAATTCATAAGGATTGGCCCACATTAGAAACAACAGCCCATAGGTCACCATCAGAAGTGGGTGAAAAACGAAAGATAATATATGTGCAACTCCCCTAGCCATAAAATTTTATATGAATAAGGCGCAAAGGTAGGTACTAGAGTATGGAGTTCCTAAGTTATTTGCTATCAAAAAATAACTTTTCACTATTTTTTTTCAAAAATTTTAATTCTGAATAATTGTCCAATAAGCAAGCAGCAAAGGAGAATCAACAAATTTTCAGTATAAATGAATTTATTTTATTTTAATTCGAAACTTTATTTTGTAACTGCCGTATAGTGGTGTCTGAATATTTATATAATTTCTAAAAATGGGGAACTTACTTTAGATTAATTTGGTTTGTACTATTGAAACGCGCAAGCAAAAACAAATAATAATTTTTTAATCACCTTGACGGAATAGTTAAGGGAAAAACACTGAAAAAAGCGAGCAATTCGCAAATCTTCAGCTTGGAATTCCTACGCCTCTGTCAACAAATTTACAACTATGTTTAAACGTAAATTCAAACGAAGCTACATGGCTCCAGCAACAACTGTTCCTGTGACCAAACGTAAATTCACTAGCTAGAAAGAGGCAGGCCAGAGGTTTGGCCTCTTTCTTTTTTTGATGGCCCATAATTCATGACATCTTTTATTGGCCAGGGTTTCAGCCCCTTATAAAACTAAACATCACCTTTCCATTATTTCGATCGCTGGAAAACAGGAATCACCCAATCACCAACCTCCTGCATACAATAAACCAGCGCCACCCTTCATTTCCAAAAAAGAATATTTGTTGCTCAATATTTGCCGCATGTGCAGATAATCGTGTGCCAACCAATTGCTTAGGAAAAATCGTCCTGTCAACGGACCATATTTGGGATGGGCGTAAGCATTCTCAAAAACGGAAACATCAAGATTTCGCAACCATGCTATGGACTGTTCTCGCTCTAGCAGAAAGTCCGACACCTTTTTCTCAAAATCTTGAGCAGCATAGTTCCGATCAACGACCCAACCTTCTGGATCAATTGGCGGCATTTTCAAATCGGGCGTATTGGCGACGTGCCTTAATCGGGATCTGAAATCTTCCAACTCTTCATCATACAAATGGCAAACGATCTCAAGCAATGACCATTTTTTCTGATCAGGCTTCCATTTTATAAGGCCTTCAGGGATTTGTTCAAAATGGGATTTGAAAACGTCCTTGTTTCGTTCCAGTTGGTCTATCGTAGTTTTTATTGTCATGGTGAATCGATTTTCTGATTATTGACCGTGATACCGCTGCCACCGAAGCGCTTCGCTTTCCATTCGCTTCTGAAATTTTGATGGAGGATCCATCCGAACCTCCATCTGCTGTTTACTAATTGGGTGCGCAAAACTTAATGCCATCGCACACAAAAACAACCCTTTATGTTTCAAGACTTCTCCTTCTCGACCATAAAGCGCATCCCCAAGTATCGGACAACCAACCCCTGCCAAATGTCTACGGAGTTGGTGTGTTCGGCCAGTTTCCGGCAACAGCCTCACGCTAGAAAGAAAGTTACTTCTTAAAGAAGGCACGGTTTGTAAAACTTCATATTTCGTGATGGCTTCTTTATTGTCTAATGGGTTATTGATGGTGCCAGTATTGGATAGTTTTCCCATAGCGACTGCCAGGTATTCCTTCTTAATGCTTCTTTCTTGAAACTGTCTGCTTAGATGGACGCTAGCGGCACTTGTTTTTGCTACTAACAGCAGTCCGCTTGTCGGTCCATCAAGGCGATGCACAGGTAACGGACGTCTCAAAGCACCTTCCAGATGTGATGGTGTTAAATTAAAAGGTAAGGCATTTTTTATTGTGCGGTGTTGATTCCCGCTTACAGCAATCCCTGCAGGTTTATTGATCACCGCCAAATGCTCATCTTCATAAATAATGGGAATTGGCAGTTGAAAAACGGCTGGCAACGGACGTTCGCTCTCAATCCAATGGACAACGTCGCCTTCTTTCACCCGATATCCGGTAGTGGACGCTTCATTGTTGACAAGGATATTTTTTCTTTTGATTAATTTTTGAATGCCTTTTTTTGACGGAATGGTGTCGATCTGTTCTATTAGGTATTCCTGTAAACGGATACCTGCAGAGTTGGAATCAACGATATAGTTCTTCAAAATTTTCATAGGCAATAAATGTCCATCATTCATTAAGATGGCAAACCCTCTGTTGAGGTAATCGTAAGGTTTTCAGAGGGTTTTGTAGCAGATGGTTAGCGTCTATATATTTCTTAAATTGTTATTTATGCCCTAAAGATCAAAAGGTACAAATCCATTTTTAGGATCAGGACGTAGTTATAAAAATTATTTCTAATGCACAAACTAACATTAATATTTTTATGCATTGCATATGGCAAACCTCCTTTTCCAAAACCGAAAGACTCGAAGTAAGAGGAGTCATCGTAATTTCGGACAGCGAAGATCCTAACTACTATAATGTCACTAGCTTCCAAGAAAACCTTAACTTCAAACAACAAAAATTAGCAACAGTCAATCAGAACAAGTTCGAATTCACCATAAAAAAGAATAAATTGCAAATCGAAAGACTCGCAATCACTTAATGGACAAAGATATTCCTAGTATTAATAAAAAATAAAACTTACGTTTAATGCACCTCATTTCCATCGACCCGGACTTAATTAAAGCAATTCCAAAAACGAGACTCGGCTGTATACAATGCCAGGTTAATGTCAAGGAAAACCAGGCTGACCTAGCAGAAACCATCCAGACCGCCGTCAACGAACTTCAGCAAAAACTGTCCGTAGAAGATATCAGCAAACTTCCGCCAATCAGTGCCTCCAGAAAAGCCTACAAAACACTAGGAAAAGACCCCGCAAGATACCGCCTAAGTGCGGAGGCGCTGCTAAGAAGAGTGGTAAAAGGAAAGGGCCTTTACCAAATCAACAACGTAGTAGATGCACTAAACTTAGTATCCATACAAACGGGTTACTCGATCGCAGGTTATGATGCGGATCAACTTTCCGGCCCCATCCAACTCGGAGTCGGCAAAAAAGAAGAGCCCTTTGAAGGGATAGGTCGAGGGACACTAAATATTGAAAACTTACCAATTTTTAGGGACGATAAGGGGGCTGTTGGTTCGCCCACCAGTGACTCCATGCGGACAAGAGTTACTCCTGAGACCACCAAGTTTTTGATGATTTTCTATGATTTTGAAGGATTAGATGCGCTAGCTGGAGCAATGAAATTGGCAGAAGAACTGCTGGAAAGGTTTACATCTGCGACTCAGCTTCAACGCTTTATTTATAACGAGTAGTCTTTTAATGGAGATTATTTTATTTTTTTTCTTCGGGAACTTTTTCAATTCAATTTTTTGTTATAAATTTGCGTTGCTTAAAAAGGATGGCTCATGGTGTAACTGGCAACACATCTGGTTTTGGTCCAGAAGAGTCTAGGTTCGAGCCCTAGTGAGCCAACAAAAGCATTAGCGCAACTTGTTATTTATTAATAAGTTGCGTTTTTTTATTGGTGCCACTTATCATAAGAATTTCTACGCATTCGCACATTTAGCCATTTTTGTATCAAAATCAACAACGAGACGATTGCTTACCACTAAGGCAAGAGTCAAAAGCATTCAACCATTCTCGCCAATCGCACATTCTCGCATTAGAATGTCCTTAGGCGACTAAATGAAGCTGTTTGTCGAAACATATTTCCTTTTCAGCGATTTTAGACTAAATTTATAAATGTAAGTTGTATGGCGATCCATTCAACTTAATGTAATAAGCAGCGGATGCTGTAAACTGTCAATTTTATTTTCGTTATGACAATTTTATTTTTAGAAGGCTGGTGGGCTGAGCTCGGAGGACTGGAGCAATTTTTTTGGGGCATCTCTATGGTATTTAGCGTGCTCTTTATTATCCAGTTTGTATTGAGTTTGATCGGATTTGATTTCGATGGAGAAGCAGACCTCGATCATTCAGGAGGTGTAGATGGATTAGATGCCGATTTTACCATCTTTTCTGTACGGAGTTTGATTGCCTTTTTTACCTTTTTTGGATGGACGGGCGTTCTGATCCTGAATGCTGGTGGATCTTCCCTGTTTGCAATTATTGCAGCGTTTATATCTGGTTTGCTTGCAATGTCTTTAGTGGCCTATGTGATGTATGCTTTTATGCAATTGCAAAGCGACGGAAATTTAGACATCAATAATGCCATTGACGAGGTGGGAGAAGTATACCTAATCATTCCTGGTAATAATCAAGGCTCTGGAAAAGTGCAGGTGAAAGTACAAGGAAATCTCCGAGAGATGGAAGCTGTTACTGAAGGCAAATCACTAGCTACTGGTACAAAGATCAGAGTAGTCGACATTTTGGATGGAAACAAAATAGTTGTCGAACAGCTAGAATCTCAGTACCTTCAAATCGAAGAATAATATTCGCGTAAAGCGACTTAAATAGACTTTTTTATCACTATTAACACATAATCACTATGTTTGGACCATTTTTAATTATTGGACTTGGGTTTATTGGATTCTTGTTTATCATGCTGCTCTGGGGAGCGTCAAGATACAAACGATGTCCCTCTGACAAAATTTTGGTAGTCTATGGTAAAACCGGTAAAGGGCAAGCTTCTAGATGTATACACGGTGGCGCAGCCTTTGTTTGGCCAGTCATTCAAGACTATGCATTTCTAGATCTTACACCTATATCTATAGATGTCGACCTGCACGGAGCATTGAGTAAGCAAAATATTCGTGTCAATGTCCCTTCTCAATTTACCGTTGGGGTATCCACAAATCCTGGTGTTATGGAAAACGCTGCCGACCGTCTGCTAGCATTAGACCACGAACGTGTTCGCCAATTATCAGAAAACATTATTGTTGGACAGCTGCGTCTGGTAGTTGCCACCATGGATATTGAAGAAATCAACACTGACAGAGATAAATTCCTTTCCAACGTAACAAACAACGTAGGAAAAGAATTAGAAAAAATCGGACTTAACTTGATCAACGTAAACGTAACAGATATCAAGGACGAATCTGGCTATATCGAAGCACTTGGTAAAGAAGCGGCTGCAAAAGCAATCAACGATGCCAAGATTAGCGTAGCCGAGAAAACAAGAGATGGTGATATCGGTCAGGCAGAGGCCCGAAAAGATCAAAGAATCAGAGTGGCAGACGCCGAATCTCTAGCAGAAGTCGGGGAGTCGGAAGCAAGAGCATCAGCAATAGAGGGAAATAACAAAGCACAAATCCTCATCGCCAACTCTGATGCACTAAGACGTCAAAGAGAAGCAGAAGCTGAAAAAATGGCGATTTCGTCCGAGAAAACTCAAAATGCAAACGCTTTAAAAGAAGCCTATATTGCAGAGGAAGAAGCGGAGAGAGCTCGTGCAGCAAAAGAACTTGCCAGCCAGGAAGCGGATGTCATCGTAAAGGCGCAAATCGCAAAACAAAAACTAGAAATCTCCGCAGAAGCAGAAGCCGAACAAACCAGACGACTAGCGCGTGGTGAAGCCGATGCCATCTACATGAAAAAAGAAGCAGAAGCCCGTGGTCTACTAGAAATCATGAGCAAACAAGCAGACGGTTTCAATAAAATCGTTGAAGCTTCTGGCGAAAATGCCAGAGATGCTGTCTTACTAATGATCGCAGACAAATTACCAGAACTGGTGAAAACACAGGTTGAAGCCATCAAGAACATCAAAATCGACAAAATCACCGTTTGGGAAGGAGGCAATCAAAAAGAAGGAGAAGGCAATTCTACTTCCAAGTTTGTGTCTGGATTGTACAAATCTGTGCCGCCTCTAAACGATTTGTTTAACATGGCTGGAATGGAGCTTCCTCAGTATCTTGGCAACAAAGAAGCGCTGCCGGATATGGATAAAGAGACCATAGAAATAAAATCAGAGAAACCAGCAGAGTAAAATACTTTATTGCTTGTCTGGACTTTTCTGAAAACAGTCACTTGTCCATGACATGATAAAAAAATAAAACCCGAAGCATATGTTTCGGGTTTTTTTTTAGAAGAAGATGTTGTCAAATTATTTTGATTTGATTATGGATTGTTACTCGTCAATAGATTGATTCAGCAACAACTCCACTTTCTCCCATTGGTTTTTCAAATTATCGTTTTCTAATTTAAGCGTTTCAATTTGTGCTTGTTGCTCCTTGATCGCTTCTACCAAAACAGGGATAATCGTCTGATATTGCATGCCTTTGAAGTTTACATCAGTCCCATTAATCTCCTTTCCATCTTCGCCAACTTCTTGAGCATGGTATACGTCAATAACTGCCTCTGGAATAACTTTTTCCACCTCGTCAGCAACAAAACCATATTGATTTCCAACAGGTAGGTTTAGTTGGGAGTATTCCTCCCGCTTGTAGGAATAGTTTTTTCCTTCTAGTGCCATAACCTTATCCAGAGCACCTTCTATTGGTCGAATATTGCTTTTCAATTTCTTTGCAGAACTAGTCCATGCTCCACCAGAAGCAAAAGTACGGCCAGCAAAATACCCAGCCCATTGACTGCCTGTTGTTCCAGAATTAGAGGCCCAAACACCATAACAAAAATTTGAAGCATTGTTTGCATAAGTTCTTACCCCATAAGCTCCTGTTTGGTTCGCATCTTGTACGGAGGTATAAATACCATAATTCCCATTACTGTTTGCCCCAGTCACGCTAGCATAATATCCATAATTAAAACTACTAGGATTGTCAATGAGCACATAAGACCCTCTAGTACCAAATCCTAAGCGGGAATCAAGCGTACCATTTGCCAACGGCTTGGTGACATGGATGGGTGCAAAAGGAGCATCAGTTCCAACACCAATGCCATTGCTAGTAATTCTAGCCTTTTCAATAGAATTGACAAAAAAGGATAGTCCATAACCTGCGCCAGTCGGTGCGCTAAAAGAGTTTTGAATGAATTCCCCATCTCCTACAGTATTATTACCAAATTTAATCTTATCATCTCTGCTTACTTGGATGTCTCCATTGACTTGCAAAGGTGAAGTGGGACTTAGTGTACCGATACCAACATTCCCAGCATTGTTGATTGTCATACGTGCATTGGCAAATGGATTAGCTGGGTTGTTCGTAGCGCCTGTAGCAAATATCATATCTCCACGACCAAAAGATTGACCAGTAGATTTCCAGAAGATACCTCCAGGAAGAAAATCATTGGTTGGAGTTGCGTTATAGTTACCAAATCGAATACCTGCGAGCGTATTTATTGTATTGGTTTGGCTATTGATGATATCCAGAAATGTACCAATAGTGCCACCAGTTGAAGCATTGTGAGCTTGACGAATAGTAAAAGTACCTAGTTGAGTTTGAGCGTCTGTACCTACACCTGCTTTGCCTGAATGGTATATGGTACCGGTTGCTCCAGCGCCACTTGAATACTCCCAGTCCAAGTCATTTAGAGTACTAGCTGCGGGTACTCTGCGAAGGTTTCCATTTGCGTCCGCGGTAAGGAGATAATCTGTTGCTGTATTTCCAAGCTGAAGTACTCGAATTCGTGCTTGTCCATCTACATCCAGCCTCTTGGTAGGAGCAGTTGTACCAATTCCTATATCACCATTGTGTGTAATCGTCATTCGTGTATTGTTGACGCCTACTGTATTTGGAGGAGCTGCACCAGTGGCAAACATCATATCTCCACTGCCACCTGATAGACCATTAGAATTCCAGAATATTGCTCCAGGAACATGATCATTTGTTGTATTATATTGCCAGTTTCCAAACCGAATCCCTGCCAAAGTGTTTGCTGTGTTTGTTGCAGTATTAAACACGTCAATAAAAACACCGTCAGTTCCATTGGTTGCAGTATTGGATTCTCGAACGGTAAAAGCACTTAGCAGAGACAGAGAACCCGTAGAGGTAGCACCGACACCAACTTTACCTGTATGGTATATAGAGCCCGTTTGCCCAGATCCTATTGAATAATCCCAGTCAGAATCGTTGGATGTTGAAATGGCAGTAACAGGCACGCTGCGAACATTGCCGGCTGCATCAGAGGTAAGTATAAAGTCTGAGGCAACGTTTCCGGTTGGAATTGTTCGAACTCTCAACTCTCCATTTACATCCAGCATCTTGCTTGGGGTTGTCGTTCCAATACCAATGTTTTGAGCAAATGCAACAAGTGACATTGCTGTTATTAATAAACTAAGTAAAACCTTTTTCATAATATTAAAATTTTAAGGGTAATTTTCATGCGAAACCATCAGAGCAAACGGCCTTTAAATAACAAATGATGAAACATATAATTCAGGGCATTATATATTGATTGTTAGTGGGTTGCACCTAGTTTTCGTGAATAGGTAAAATAAGTAAAATAATTTAGAATAAATGCTTGAAATAGAGAAATGGTAACCTGAAGACTTATGTAACCAAAAAGAACAGACTAAGAGAAAACAAAGGCAAGAGATAGAATATTCCCATGATGGTAAAATTGTCGAGGATAAATTTTCGTGTTCTTGTATCTAGAAAATTCATCTTATTGACAATTAATAACTCTTTCATTTACATAAAATGACAATAAAATCAACTTTTGAAAAAACGAATAAGTCTAGACTACTCACTTTTTTTGTTTACTTTGGTCATTATCTTGGCCTTATGTTTGTGCTTGATCTCCAAATTAAAATCGATATATAATGAAGCATCTTTTTGTTGTTCTAACTAGTTTATTATTTCTAATTGGATGCAAATCAGAGGGTCCTAAAACGGACAGTAATGGCGCACCGGCCTTAGGGTTTGATCTGAAAGAAACTAAAGGTGGTAAGTATTATGGTGGGGTATTCCACTATAATGAAGAAGAATATTTTCGAGATTTGTTTCCGCTTAATATTACGGAGGTGATCGGGCATCGGATATCTACCAATATTTATGAA
>CALLWB010000040.1 GCA_938016265.1 uncultured Saprospiraceae bacterium | reverse complement strand
AGCTAAACTGAACCGAAAGATTAGATAGGTACTAAATGCTGTAAGCATGATTTAATTAATAGCCAAGGGTTTCAACCCTAGGTCTAGGTCAAGCCTTTATTTGAGTGCCATCGGTACGGACCCTATTAACAAAATGAAACGTACCTATGGCACTCGGTATTCTCATTGACAAGGACATAGGAATGAATTCCCATGCTATAAAATGAGTCGTGTCTATGACACTAAAAAATGCACCCGATTTTATCTGTCCAGGTCGAGCTTTACAGCTAAACTGAACCGAAAGATTAGATAGGTACTAAATGCTGTAAGCATGATTTAATTAATAGCCAAGGGTTTCAACCCTAGGTCTAGGTCAAGCAAGAATTTTGAATCGGTCAAGATCCAATTTTTCATTAACCAAAGTTTAAACTATATTTGCCGTCCGGTATTTTCCATCACTTATTATAGCATATCGACCATGAATTTCGAATTATCAGAAGAACATTTAGCAGTTAGAGAAGCAGCAAAAGACTTTGCTCAAAATGTATTGAAAGAAGGAGTGATCGATCGAGATCGAGAAATGAGATACCCTAAAGAAGAAGTCCAGCAGATGAAAGAATTAGGCTTCATGGGAATGATGGTAGACCCAAAATACAACGGTGGAGGAATGGACACGCTTTCCTACGTGCTGGCGATCGAAGAACTATCTAAAGTAGACAGTTCCTGCTCCGTAATAATGTCTGTAAACAACTCCCTAGTCAACTATGGACTAGAAGCATTTGGTACAGAAGAACAGAAACAAAAATACCTGACCAAACTCGCCACCGGTGAACAAATCGGAGCCTTTTGTCTGTCCGAACCTGAAGCAGGCAGCGATGCTACGAGCCAACGCACAACGGCAATAGACATGGGCGACCACTATTTGTTAAACGGTACTAAAAACTGGATTACAAATGGCGGTACTTCCGATGTCCATCTCGTCATCGCTCAGTCAAACAAAGAAGCAGGGCACCGTGGCATCAATGTGTTAATCGTTGAAACCGCGTGGGATGGGGTAGAGATTGGTGGAAAAGAAGACAAGCTGGGTATTCGTGCCTCAGACACGCATTCCATTATGTATACTGATGTCAAAGTACCTAAAGAAAACAGAATTGGTGACGATGGTTTCGGATTCAAATTTGCCATGAAAACCCTTGCTGGCGGACGAATAGGGATCGCTGCTCAAGCACTAGGAATTGCTGGAGGTGCTTATGAATTGGCCCTAGCGTACTCCAAGGAGCGATCAGCCTTCGGCAAACCGATCAATCAGCACCAGGCCATAGCTTTCAAATTGGCAGATATGGCGACAGAGATTGAAGCGGCAAAAATGCTTGTCTATCGAGCAGCATGGATGAAAGATAATGGTATGAACTACGATACTGCGAGCGCAATGGCCAAAGTATTTGCTTCTGAAGTTGCGATGAAAACGACCACAGAAGCAGTGCAAGTGCATGGCGGCTATGGTTTTGTAAAAGAGTACCATGTAGAACGATTGATGCGCGATGCAAAAATTACTCAAATCTATGAAGGTACTTCTGAAATACAAAGGATTGTTATCTCCAGAAATGTACTGAAAAAGCACATGTACATTCCCATGTCAAAGGGAGAACAATAACCTAAACCTCTAGGAGCTAATTGGTATCTCGTAAGCATGATACCTCTTGTAGATTTCGCCATTGACGACCTTCATTCCACGGTTCATCATTTCATTATTTTCGAGGATCCATGAGGCTTCTGCGTACTCTAGATTGAGGTCGAAGCCATTTTGGATGAGCTGATGGTAGAAGGCAGCATCCAGTCCCTTTCTCTGGTATTTGGGCAATATTCCAAGTACAATAACCCGCATCCACTTTATTTCTTTTTTCTTGGTGAATACCTTTATGAAATTAAAAGGAAAGAGCTTTCCGTCCATCTGTTTGAAGATGTGATTGTAGTCTAAAACGGCAACACCGACCCCCATGACCTGCCCATCTATTTCTCCAAAAAGGATAAGAGAAGGTTCTGCGATTGGTTTGATGTCCGCGGCCAATTCGTCGATTTCTTTGTCGGTCATTGGCATGAAGCCGTCATTGAGTTCCCAAGCTTCATTCCAGATGTTTTTTATGTGCTGGACTTCATTTTTGATGTCTTTCATGTTGATTGGGCGAATTGTCATCTTCGCACGTTCTTTTGCCATTTTTGCGATCCGCTGCAATTTTTCATTTTTATTGACATCTTCCTTGTTTAACTTGTAGGCCAACAGTCCGATCGTTTTTTTGAAGCCATAGTTCTTTACCAAGTCAATATAATAGCGTGGATTGTAAGTCATCATGAGCCGGGGCGAGTCATCAAACCCTTCTACCAGCAGTCCATAGTCGTGATTGCTGGACGGACTCGCGGGGCCATGCATAATGTCCAACCCCTTATTCAGGAGCCATTCTTTCGCTGTATCAAACAGTTTATTGGCAACTTCTTGATCATTAATACATTCGAAAAAACCAAAGAAGCCCGTATTCGAATTATGCGTTTTGTTGTACAGGTCATTTTTTATCGCTGCAATTCTACCAACAAATTCGCCATCTTTTTTGGCCATAAACAATTGAAGCTCACCATATTCAAAAAAAGAAAAACCAGGCTCGAATTTTTTCTTCATGTCCATCAATAAAGGTGGAACCCAATGAGGATCGTCTTTATAGATTTTCCATGCAAATTTTATGAATTTGGTTTTTTCTTTGTTTGTTAATGAAACGATCTCTATCATCAGCTTTCGATTTTGAATATATTATTGCCTTATTAGTCAATCACGAATATACAACACTTCTTATTTTTGTAGAGAGAATAGCCCGTTTTTTGACAAACAGAAATATATACATCAAATTATAATTTTATTTATTACAATATAATTGCCTCTTTTTTAGAAAATTAAGTAAATTTTAGTAGATTCAAGTAGTCTTAATTGATGTTTCTAATTAGATAATGATTAGGAAGGTTTTCTCGTTGATTATATTTAAAATTATTGACTGAAAAAAAACAACCGAATAATATGGAAATACCTTTTTTTTTTTTAATTTAGTTTAAGATTAAAGAAGTATTACAAAGAAAAACTATTCTGGATAAACTACTTTAAGATGTTTGATTCATTCTCAGAAGAAAAATAGTTAGGAAATTTAGTAACGAAATCTTTTGAACGGGAATTAAAATAAAAACAGCCAGTTACCCCCCATGTCAGTTTCTGAAATTAATAGTTATATGATTTAATTTCGGCCTACAATCACCTGGCGACCATTTTATTAGCAATTAGGATGCTAGCTATTTTTGAAAATATTAATTGAAAAATTTCCATTGACGATAGATTATAAAATATCATTGATTCGTTGTTTTGGGTGGAAGTAATTCTGAATATTTCAATATTTATGTTACTTTTAACACGGAACTAACAACAAAAAGACCTTGAACTATGAAAAACATTACACTTTCTCTTGTGGCCTTCTTCTTGTCTGCCAGCCTTTTTGGGCAGGTATTCAATGATGGCGGCGTTATTTTCATTAGTAATGGCGGCTTATTACACGCTGAAACTAATGTACACAATACAAATTCTGGTACTTTAACTAATAATGGTACCATGACGACGACCACTGATTTTGAAAACAGTATTTCGGGAGTTACCGCAGGAACTGGTCAATATAATGTATATGGCGATTGGACAAACTCCTCCACATTTACTGCAAATACCTCCACCGTAACTTTTATGGATGCAGGAGCAAGTAATGTAACTTCAGGTGGAGACGCTTTCTACAATGTAGAGGTAGCCAAAAACACAGGAATGGATATCAACCTTTTGGATGATGCAGAGGTAACCAACTCTCTTTCTTGGACATCTGACAACAATAAAATTAATATTGGAGCAAATGACTTGTCTCTCGGTGCGGCAGCAACTGCTACCGGATATGATGACAATGATTATGTTGTAACAGGAAGTACTGGACAGATGATCAAACAAGGACTAGGAGCAAGTTTCCAATATCCTGTAGGTTTTGATGCCGTCACTTACAACCCTGTAACTGTTACAGAAGCAGGAACTGCAGATGATATCGGTGTTCGTGTAATGGAAAACATGCTAGAAGACGGTTTGACAGGAGTTCCACTTGCTGATGACATGGTAGATGCAAGTTGGGTAGTTACTGAAGCTGTAGCTGGAGGTAATGATCTTACTGTAGAGCCAGAATGGGCAGGAACAGACGAAATTACTTTCGATAGAACGCAAAGTGGTGTTTTCCGACACGATGGAACTGAATGGACATTAGAAGGAGATCCTTTAGCAGCAGCGACAGGAGCTGATCCATACGCACACATCAGATCAGGAATTGCAAGTGTAGGTGTATTCAGCTTAGCAGGTGCTTCTTTCGATATCGGAGTTATTGTAGCTGTTGACCTATTATTACAAGGACCATATTTAGGAAGTGGAATTATGAATGATGTTGTAAGAACGTTACCTGACTTCCCACTTTCAGAACCTTATAGTGCTCTTGGATTCACGCATGTCGGAATTGACGGAGGAACAGAAACAATCAATCCTGCTATCCTTACAACGATCGGACCTGATGCAATTGTAGACTGGGTATTTTTAGAATTAAGAGACGCAACTACATTTACTAATATTATAGGAACACGATCTGCACTTCTTCAAGCTGACGGCGATGTAGTGGATGTAGATGGTGTATCAAATGTATTCTTCAGCGGTTTAGTAGCAGGTAGTTACTATGTAGCTGTAAAACATAGAAACCACTTAGGAGTTATGACTCCAGGTGCATTACCACTTTCCAGAACACCAGTACCTCACGATTTCAGAACAGGATCTGCTTATGGAAGCCTTGGAGGAACATTGGTACAGAAAAACCTTGGTGGTGGATTGTTCGGATTGTTTGAAGGAGATTTAGACCAAGATGGAGATGTTGACGCTGGAGATCGTAGTATTGCTTGGAATTCAAGAAACACAACTGGCTATCTAGAAGCTGATTGTAGCTTGAATGGAGTATGTGATGCTGCAGAACGTAGTCAAACTTGGAACAACCGTAACTTAACAACACAAATACCATAAATAATAAAAATATTAAGAATAGAGTGAAGAAAATTTTCTCTATTCTTATTATTTTTCTAACTTTATTTTACCTTTAGACCTAAGAATCTAAAATTTTATTAAAAGACTGTTAACACTATCTCTCAAACGAGACTAAGAAAAGTGCCTCTAGTATTGGTTAATACCGGAACTTCTTAAAAATTAGTGTGACATTTTGTTCGGCTTAAACCTATTTACTTTAGTTACTATTTAAAACTCAACACTCATGAAAAAATTATTTACTTTTTTATTTTTACTCGGATTTGTCCTAAGACCTGGGATAAGTGATGCTCAGGTTGGAGCAACGGGAGATATTGCCCTTACTAATGTCGTTGTTTCTGGTACTGACATAACATTTGATGTATATTTGTCTTCTGCAGTTGACGGCGAAATTCTTTATTTTAACAACGCGGATTTGAAAATAGAGTTCGATAATGCTCAATTCTCAAACCCTGTTTTTTCAAAAGTTGCAAGATTAGTGAATTTTGGATTTCCTTTAGGGAATGTTGATGTTGGGCACAGTACATTTGTTTCTACTACCTACACTGACCCAAATGATTTGTTAACTAGTTTCTACGTACACAGTGGATACCACTCAAATACTAGTACAACTATTTTAACTCCAGTTGCACCTTCACCTATTTCTGTAGCTACAATCAACATTAACCTTATTCCAATTACTAACCAGACTGATTATGATGATCAACTTGCTGCAATCGGATTTTCTTGTGGAATGCGTTTAGGAAGATTCTCTATCTCTGGATATAATGGAGGAGATGATGGTACATTGGCTGACCTTAACTGGGCTACTAATAACTATATTGGAGAAATGGACAATGATGCAAACTTCACATCTGGACAAGCAACAAACGGAGCGATTTTAACTGCTATCAGTTCTGATCCTTGTTGGTTACTTTCTCTAGAACTTGGTTCTTTTGCAGCTGATAAATACAATGTTACTGACGCTTTAGTTAAGTGGGAAACACTTACTGAAGAAGATCTTAGTCACTTCATCGTACAGCGTTCAACTGACGGAGACAACTGGTCTGATGTAACACGTGTTGATGCTACTGGAAACTCTTCTTCTCTACAATCTTATTCTACTATTGATGCAGATGTTTACAGAGTAGGAACTGGAAAAGCAACATTCTACTATCGTTTGAAATCAGTTGACGTAGATGGTTCTACTTACATGTCAGAAGTTGATGTTGTTGTATTTAACAGCAGACTATCTGATTCTGAAGTAACTATTCTTCCGAATCCAACTCAATTCCAATTCGTTATCGCTCTAAACAAATCACAAACTGATTTAGACGGTATGATTTATCAGGTAACTGATATGGCAGGTAGAGTTGTAGCTGAAGGACTTGTAACTGGTGAGCAAACTAAAGTAAACGTTGAGCGTTTAGCTGCTGGCCTTTACATCGTAAACTTTATGAAAGATGGTCAAAGAACTTTCGACTCTCAAAGAGTTGTAGTTGCAAGACAATAAGAAATACATACTATAAGAAAAGTAAGCCTTGTCCGATTTATCGGGCAAGGCTTTTTTTATGTTTTGTAGAGAGTAGACAGACTCGTTTGCTTGGCAATTCTGTTTGCAGAGGTAGAAGAGGACAAGACACGCAGGTTTTAGCCATCACTCCATCAATAGGCAATGGATAAAGGGATGTTGGTCAATAATTCAAGAGTGGTGTACTTGGGTTTGTCCTCGAATATTAGTTATTATGTAACTACTTTGATTTTACCTGAAGCTGGACAACAAACTTTTTCTACAAAAAAAAGCTACTTTCTTCCCACCCAATTTTGCGACAGCAAAGAGATCTCTCAACTCAACTTAAAAAGGATTGGTTGCCCAAACGGTCAACTCAGGAATGAAACCTCTATCATCCATTTCCAATGCAGCTTTGATGGTGTGTGCAATTTCAATAGGACGAAGCTTGTTTGGTTCTTCCGTTCGTTCAACTCCCTCTTGATTTCCAAAAGCAGTGGTTACTTCACTAGGGTTTACTTGTATGACACGAATGTTGTGTTTTCTAAGTTCTGCCTGCCAGCATTGGGTAAGTCCGCGCAACGCAAATTTCGATGCTGCATAAACAGACCCTCTGGCAAATCCTTTTAGGGAGGCAGTAGATGCTATATTTATAATATGACCGTATTGCTGCTCCTTAAAATGCGAAACTACTTCTTGAGTCAATAAGGTGAGGCCGAACACGTTGGTAGCAAACACTTTTTCAAATTGGTCGATGGAAATCTCTCCCAGGATTGGAAAGTCACCAATACCAGCATTATTGATTAGGCCATCCATTCCGCCACCTAATGCCGTCAGGACTTCTTGAGTTTTAGCGGTAATTGTGTCGTAATTGCTTACATCAAATACAACCGGTATCGCTCCAATTTCCTTCGCTGCTTTTTCTAACCTGGATTGATTTCTTCCGGTTATTACTACCTTGGCGCCTGCATCTACTAGCAGTTTTGCAGTAGCTTTGCCAATCCCAAGACTGCCTCCTGTAACAAGTATTCTTGCTGATTCTAATTTCATTATTATGTATTATTGAGTTTAAAAAATTGAATAGAATATATTCTTCCGCAGTATAACAATTAAAATTTGTATTTGTTACGCTTTTCTAGGTTGGATGTTTGAAGAAATATTAAGCAAAAGCGAACCTTTGACATTTTTTTTTCGTCTTAATATATATCTACCCAATTCAATAATTATTATGCCCTCGCGCTTACTACTTATTCTAGTAATATTGGCCTTGATCAGTTCAAGGACAAAAGGACAAACGAATCCAATGCCGTTGGTCGTTTGTCCTTTACAAAGCCCAAGTAAGCCGACATTAACACCTAAACAAGCCCAATTTGAGTTGCTCTATCAACAAATATCTGCTCAAAAAGGAATTGCCAATTCCAATAATAAGACAACAGGAAATATCCTCACCCTACCTGTAGTCATCCATGTTATGCATAACGGCGCACCAAATGGCACAACTACAAATCCGTCAATCCAGGAAATAGAGAATATCCTCCTAGAAACTAATTTGCGGTTTAGGCACCAACAACCCAATGCGCCTTCCTACAGTAATCCTTATTATGGAGCGGACACAGAGATAGAATTATGCCTGGCCTCCACAAATCCCGACGGGTTTTATACGAATGGTGTTATCCGATACCAAGATGCAAACAACTACACGGGGACTTACAATGATTTGGCTCCTGGTCTTGATGCGCTGGCTTGGGACAAATCAAAATACCTCAATGTTTTTATCTGCGATATGACTAATGCCTATGGAGTCTATTTAGGCGCAATAGATATTGTATTAATAAAAAATACCTTTCTGAATGCAGGTCTGCTGAATCATGAAATTGGTCATTATCTTGCTTTAAACCATATTTTCTCTACTGATTGTCAAAATGGAAATTGCCTGACATCAGGGGATCGTGTATGTGATACCCCTGTCAAAAATAATACGGGCTCCACAGGGGGAGGGTGCCAATCTCCAGGAAATTCTTGCTTTACCGACGAAGAGGACTCAAGTCTCCAGAATCCGTATCGGGCAGATAGTCTTGGTGGCTTGGGAGAACAACCCGATATGTTGGACAATTATATGGACTATTCCTCCACTTGCTGGAATAGTTTCACCCTAGGACAGAAGGCAAGAATGCGAGTTAACATTCAAAATAGTAGAGCATCCTTATTAAGTTCGGCAGGTTGTGACTCACAAGTTGCTCTTGGCCTTGATGCTGGTGTTACAAAGATCTTTCTGCCAGGAGGGTGTCAAACTACAAGTAAATCACCCGAGATTTCTATCCAGAACTTTGGACAAACCATGCTTACGTCAATGGTGCTTCAGGTATTTTTAAATGGAGCGCTCATAAGTTCAGAATTGTGGATTGGGCAATTGGAGGAAGGTGAAGTTATTCCTTATATTTTGCAGCCAATTGTTTTTCCTGAAGGGAATTCGACATTGGAAGTGAAAATAAGCAATCCTAATAGTGGCCAGGATGAAAATAATCTAAATGATGCAGCCTTTGAAACTACCCATATAGACACTGGCGGATTTGAAGTATTGCTTGAAATCAATTTTGATAATTATCCATCAGAAACTAGTTGGGAAATTCAGAATCATCTTGGTCATGTAGTTGCTTCGAATTCCCCCTATACTAATGAAAATTTTGTAGCAGAGTACTTATGTTTGAATGCTGGTTGCTATTCGTTGGTAGTTAAGGATCAAGCAGGTGATGGCATTTGCTGTGGTTATGGAAATGGATCTTATGGACTGAAGGATATTGCCGGAAATATATTGGTTGATGGGGCTTCGTTTACTTTCTCCGATAGCACCAATTTTTGTTTTGTTGATCCGAATTGTATCACCTTAGACATTCAGCTTTGGCTGGAGGGGCCTTACCAACGGGCCGCCGAAGAAATGACCAATCTGCTATACACTTTTGAAAGACTGCCCACTGCTCAACCTTACAATACTAGTCCCTGGAATGTTAATGCTGCTGCAAATTTCTGGAGTAGTAGCGACTATCCATCAAATACGGTGGATTGGGTGTTGGTTTCTTTGCGATCGACTATTGCCGCTTCTTCTACGGTGTATGAGATGGCTGGATTGCTGCAGAAAGACGGTAGGGTTCTGTTTCCTGAGCCATGTATTCCTTCACAATTACTCACTGATCCAGCCTATTATATCAATGTAGAGCATCGTTCTCATATGGGAATAATGACCCCGCTACCAATCTCAATTTCCGATTTGAAGATGACGCATGACTTTAGAGTCGTAGACAGTTATCGGACGACGACATCGCTGGGGCAAAAACAGGTGTCTCCGGGAGTTTATGCACTTTTTGGTGGAGATATGGATCAATCTGACACTTATAGTTATGATATTAATGCACAGGATAGGGACGTTTGGCAACAGCAAAATGGTGTCTTTGATAGTTATTTTCCTGCTGACATCAACCTGGATTCAGATGCTAATGGAGAAGACAAAACTATTTGGCAGAATAACTCTGGAATCTTTTCCGGTGTCCCGAAATAATTTTGAAGGGTGAATATTTGATTAAGTGAATACTTGGTTACTCTATTTTAGCTTTGGCAGCATTCTCCGTAAGGAAGTATTTTTTCTTGTGTGAATGGTCCTTGTTTTGAAAACAATTATTTGATCAGTTTGACGGTACTCTGATAGGAGTGTCCATTCAACGTTCTGGTCATTCTAATAAAATACGCTCCAGCACTCAATAAACTACAATCCAATTTCGGATCAAGAGAAGAAATGGTACCCTCTGCAATAAGTCGATTATCTACTGAAAAAAGCGCATAAGCCACTTCAAATATAGCCTCGTTATCCGTTTCAAACAAAATAGTCAATTCATCAGTTACAGGATTTGGAAAAATACCACTTACAAATTGGTCTGATGGGGTCATGTCTACGGAGACTATCGGAGAATAGTCAAATTTGCCATCAAAGTCGATTTGTTTAAGTCTGTAATAGTTCATTTGACGCATTGGATGAGGATCAACAAAATCATAAGAATGCCCGATTGTAGTATTTCCAGCTGCCTTGTGCTCCCCAATTTTTGAAAACCGGTTGCCATCAGACGATCGTTCAATATCGAAATGGTCATTGTTGACTTCCATTGAAGTGCTCCAATTCAACAACACATTCCGGTTTAATTTTTTGCCAGAAAATCGGACTAACTCAATAGGTAAGGGCTCTGGAACACAACCGGTCTCTGAGGAAATAACAAAATCCTTACTCAAAACATTCCCCGTCAGTGTACCAAGAGAACTGGAGACATCTGTTCTGAATGTGATCGTATATGAACCTTCTGGGAAATCCCCGTTGTTGGCATCTAAAATAGCTTCTTTTACATCAACAAAACCTCCAGCATCAGGATATCGGGAAACAGCTGCTGGATTATCCGGTGATAATTGCCACCGTTGATCCTGGATTAAGTCTGTACCATTACCAATTCCAACTCCATTGACGTCTCCTTGACAAGAACCCCCACCAGAAAAAGTAGATAATAGATCATTGCAATTGTCTCTAAAATCAATAGGGGAGATCTGTTCCGTTACATCATTCGCAGTTGCTGAAGTGACAGACCAAATGAAATCTGCTCCTAGTATGTCTCCTTCCAGAGTCGTGTTTTTGTACGTATTTATCTCAAAACCAAGGAAAAATGGATCGTTTTGACATAATGCCCCATTTGCGCCTGTACCCGCAATTTCCCAGTTGGCAATTGGTGCATTGCCAGGCTGAAAGGCTTCATCGAAGAAGTAGACAGGCTCCGCAAGCCCAACAAATGTTTTCGCCACTAAAATCTGCCGGAATACACCTTCGTGTCCAACCGTAAAATAGTCTAGTTCTCCATCTGCTGTGCCATCGCCGTCTTCATCACCGCAGCCTGCATAATCCCAGGTGCCAGAAAAACTGACGTTGTCTGTGTAATCATCACAACGGCATTCGTAAGAATATCTACCAGGAGGAATATTTTGAAGGTCATACTCATAGATGTCATTGTTGCCAGTATAACCAATAAAGGTCATAGTCAATCCACCGCCGTTAAAGCTGTTGGAGGGGGACTGCTGCTCTGCATATGTATTATCTAGCCATGGATTGGCTTTGCAGACAGTCGCGTCGTAAGAGGGGTCGAAACTGGACGAAGCTTTTCTGACTAAAAGTTTGCAATCTATATCCGCGCCGTTTTTGTCAAACGTGATGCCTGTCCAAGCGTCTTTGTATACTTCTACTTGTATTTTGAGTGCTCCAAACTCCATTGCCGTGCCGGTTCCTCTAAAGTCTCCGCTATTGTTTAGCTGAGCCCTCATGTTTCCTACAAAACCAATTTGAGCAAAAGTATAAATGGGATGAAAAAGAGTACAAACTATAAGGAATACAAAGATACAGGGAACGCTTAACGTTGCTTTCGTGGATGGATTTGAACAGTCCATAAGGTTAGATTTATGAGTTTTTGGATTGAAACAACCATACTAAATATACTGAAATGCAGGGATAATTATATCGTTGCTAGACTAAATATAAAAATAATTATTGTAAAAGTTACACTAAGTGTAATGAAATGTTTTTTGCTAGCAGGAAACGTCTGTAAATCAATATGATAACCTGGAGAAGGGGGTATTGTTTTTTTTAATTTTTAATTTTTTTGACATACTTAGTGGTAGAATGTCCAGGTATGAACGGTAGACTTTTTACAAGGCCCCCATTTGCAAGAACGAGGTCTGAACCAACAATATCTTCTGGTTTCCAGTCTCCCCCCTTTACAAGGATGTTAGGCTCAAGAAGTTGGATAAGTTGAAAAGGGGTGTCTTCTTCAAATAGGACGACTCCACTGACAAATTCCAGTGTGGCCAGCAAATGGAGACGGGATTCTTGATCTTTTACTGGTCGTGATGCTCCCTTTAGTCGTTTGACAGAAGCATCAGAATTTAAACCAACAATCAGCTGGTCACCAAGATCGCGAGCAGCAGCGAGATAATGCAAATGGCCATAATGAATCAAGTCAAAGCACCCATTGGTAAATACAATTTTTTGTCCGCTTTCCTTCCAAGCAGAAGTACGGGCTTTTGCCGTTGGCCAATCCAATATTTTTTTTTCTATTTGTTCCCAATGACTCATGACGGTTTATTGAGGGGTGTTGGTGTCTGTGTCTTTTTCCTTGTTTAGAATCGGCAAAAGAATAAATGCCAGAATTCCGAAGAAAATATTACAAAAAGAAATTGTTACAAAAAGGATCATGCTAAAGGAGAATCCATCATCGCCTCCTATGCCGTATAGAACAAGCGCTTGAGTGACTAAATATTGATAGCTACCCATTCCACCAGGGGCGGGGATGACCATGCCAAGCCCTCCAAAAACAAACACCGTTAGTCCGGCGAGCATAGACAATTTGGCAGTAGGCTCGAAAGCAAAAAAGCAGAGGTACGTCATCAGGTAATACATCAACCAGATAAAAATGGTATAGAAAATAAATAATACCGGATTGTTCAGTTTTCGAATAGACATGATTCCTTCCCAGAAACCAAGAAATATTTGTTTTACCTTTTGGAAAATGGCCGATTGCATTATTTTTTTTCTAAACAAAATAAGGCCAATTACACCAGTCAAAATAATTCCTAGAAAAGCCAAAACCCAAGCATTCTGCAAGATAGATCCTGTTCCTTCTCCCTTGAATGCTTCTTGCTGTACAAATTCCCAGATTCTGCCAAATTCTAACAAAAATGCAAGGCCAATCATAGAAAGCAGGCATATAACATCCAGCACCCGGTCTACGACGATAGTGCCGACTAGTTTTTCGAGGGGTATTTTTTCATATTTGGTGACTAGTCCTGGTTTCACTACTTCACCGAAACGGGGGAGGGCCATGTTGGCAAAATAACCAGCCATTGTGGCCCAGAAAGTGTTGAAGGTTCTGACGGGATATCCCATAGGCCGGATCAACATATTCCAGCGAAGTGCGCGACTCAGATTGCTGAGCATAAAAGCTATTATGACCAATAAAACCCAGAAATAATTGACAGATTTAAAGTCGTTTATTACCTTTTGCGCCAGACTGCAATCTGCAACCGGGAGTTGTGTTTCGCAAGCGGCTTTACTAGTACCAGCAGCCACACATTGGGTCACAAAATCGAAATCGCATTTTTTCTGATACGATGCCTGTTGTCCTTGAAATACGAAGTATAAGATGGTAAATCCAACACCAAAAAAAAGGAGAAATTTTAGGAGATTTTTCAAATTAGAAATTGGTTAGTTTTGTGCAAATTTACAGTTTTTAACGGGACAATTTGGGTTTAATCTTTTAAAATAATATTGTCTAACAATCGTATTGCTCCTACTCGCACAGTTGTACAAGCCACAACTGCAGTGGCATCGTCAAAATTGTCAATGGGATACAGTGTATCAGCATCTACAATTTCGAGATAATCTACTGAAAATTCAGGAATACTCAATCGCTTTATGGCATTTGCTTTTACTTCTTTTAGAGAGAGAGTGGCTGCTTCTTCTTTTGCCTTGAATAACGTCTTCGAAATCAAGGTTGCCAATTTACGTTCCTCCGGTTTTAGGCGCACATTTCGTGAACTCATCGCCAATCCGTCCGGCTCACGAACAATAGGACAGCGGACTAGTTTTGTAGTAAGGTCCATCTGTTCTAGCATTTTTTTTACCAGTGCCTGTTGCTGATAATCTTTTTGTCCCATATATATGAAATCGGGCTCCACAATTTCGAGTAGCCGTTTTACCACACTTGCCATTCCGTCAAAATGACCTTGTCGGTGTGCACCTTCCATGTGATCTGCCATGTTGCCAAACGTGAAACCGTGCGCTTTATTTTCTCCAGATGGATAAATTTCATCGACAGAAGGCAGAAAAAGAATATCTGTTCCTTTTTCAGTTAGCAGATCGATGTCGCTTCCAGTTGTACGAGGATATTTTTCGAGATCTTTTTTGTCATCAAATTGAGTTGGATTTACAAAAATACTGCAAACAGAAATGTCAGTTTGTTCTTTAGAATAATTGATCAAAGAGACATGGCCGTTGTGCAAAGCTCCCATTGTTGGCGTAAAACCAATAGTTAGGTTTTGGGCTCTTTTCTCAGAAAGATACTTTTTTATGTCAGATACTTTTTTGAATAAAAGCATATAAATCAATGTTTTTTCAGTGGTTTTGGTAAGAAAAAATGGGGTTTTAAAAATTGCACTTTAGTTGCAAAACTAGTTTTCAAACACCTCAGAAAAATAGAAAAGGAACCCCCCTTCGAGCCACTATTTGTTAAAAAATACGGAAAAGTCCTATTTTTTTTGTAAATTTGCAACTCAATTTGAAAATTCCTCGAAATTAATTCCCAATAAAAAATTTATTTCCTTTATGGATAAAAAGAGAGTCCTGATAATTACTCAGGAAATGAAACCATACACTGCAATGTCTGAGATATCTGAAATTGCCAGAAAATTACCTCAACATTGTCAGGATAGTGGGATGGAGATTCGCGTATTGATGCCTCGGTTTGGGACTATAAACGAAAGACGCCACCGCCTTCACGAAGTTGTAAGGTTGTCCGGTATGAATATTATTGTAGACCAAGACGATTATCCGTTAGTAATCAAGGTTGCATCGCTCCCAGGAGCAAGAATGCAAGTTTATTTCTTGGATAATGAGGATTTCTTCAAGAGAAAGCAAATCTTTGCAGACGATAAAGGAAAGCCCTTCGCGGACAATCCTGACCGTATGGTGTTCTTCTGCAAAGGAGCACTCGAAACAGTCAAAAAGTTTGGATGGGCGCCAGATATCATCCACTGTCATGGTTGGATGACCAGCTTGGTCCCATTATATCTTAAAACAGTTTACAAAACTGAACCTATATTTAAGAATTCAAAAGTTATCTATTCTTTGTACGATTCAACGTATGAAGAAACGTTCTCTGATTCATTCATGCAAAAAGCAGCGATAAACAATTTGTCTACTGATGACATGCAAGAATATAAAAATGGAAGTGGCATCACTCTACACGATGGAGCTTCTAAACTTTCAGATGGGGTGATCTTAGGCAGCGAATCTTTAAACGGAGCCGTTACTAAGAAACTAACCGATCTTGGAAAGCCAGTTTTAGGCTTCAAAGGAGAGGAAGAGTACTTGAACGCCTATCTTGAATTTTATAACACCTTGTTAGAGGATTAGAACATTTAGCAAATTATGGGTATTGAACGGATTGCAAAGACTTTAATAGTTTTAGCATTAGGAATCACCGTAATGGTGACAAGCTGCACAAAACCAAGCTTAGTAGGGGCTGGTATTTTCCCAGAAGAGGATTTTACCAACCTTGGATTTACAGACACCATTTCAATGATTACTTCTACTGAAATGGGAGATTCGGTGCGGGTGTATTCACCAGACCAAAATCAGCAACTAGGAAATTATCTTTGCGGAGTTGTCAACGATCCGATTTTCGGGATCTCTTCTTCTCAGATTTATAATCAGTTTATTCTTACCAGAACGAATCCTGACTTTTCTAATGTCTTTTCTGTAGACTCACTTGTCTTCCGGTTGGCATTGAATACTGATTCGCTGACTTATAATGGAGATATATCCCAACCACAGTCCTTCAATGTCTATCAATTGTCAGAGGATATGGACAACCTAGAAGAATATTACTCCAACCAAACTTTCATGGCTGGAAATCTAATAGGTTCTGTGAATGGCTATTTTCCAAATATTTCAGACTCCACCACCATCGACGTTTGGGGTACAGATTCGCTTGGTAATAATGTTATTGAGACCGAAAAACTTGCTCCTCATATGAGTTTTGTTTTAGATCAAGCCTTAGCTGATGATATGGTTTACAATGCAGATGACAGTACCTTTACCGGCAATACTAATTTCCGTAATTATTTTAAGGGAATAAATATTGTACCTGATCCTTCCAATACTGCCTTATTGCGGTTTAACTATCAGTCGGAAGTCAGTGAGATGGTTTTGTATTACTCTGAAGGCAATGACCCTGATTCTCTAATACATAGAACATTTACTTTTGCAATTAATACGCTTACTGCCAAAACAGTAAACTTTAATCATGATATCGGTGGTACACCTGTAGCAGATGCAATTGCAGGTACATCCATCTCTGATAGTCTGGTGTATGTTCAAGGAATGGAAGGACCTAATGCAAAAATTAGTTTCCCTTATGCAGAATCTTTAGACAATATTATCGTTAACAATGCAGAACTTATTTTAACTGTTGCAGAACCAATGGTTGATACCGTTCTATACCCTTTACCCTCTTATCTAATTGCTACACAATTACTAGATGGTATAGGATTTGTTACATTGGGAGATGTCACTTCTAGTGGAGTGATTTTGAATTCTTTTGGCGGGAATTATTCTAACGTTATGGAAAATGGAATAGAATATCGAAGGTATCGATTAAATATTTCTAAACATTTTCAAGAAATTATTGATGGTACAGCAGAATATCCCGATATTTATCTTTCTGTTTTCAATAAAGCAGAACTATCGAATAGAGTTGTTTTGGGAGGAGGTAATAGTTCCGAATACCAAGCAAAACTTAACTTAACCTATACTAAACTAGAATAATATGTGTGGCATTGTAGCTTATATCGGAGAAAAAGAAGCCTACCCAATTTTAATTAAAGGCCTTCGCCGATTAGAATATAGAGGGTATGATAGTGCAGGAATCGCACTTTATGAAAAAAATAAGCTCAATGTTTACAAAAGAAAAGGAAAAGTTCAGGATCTAGTTGACTTTATTGGAGAAAATCCAGTAAAAGGCAACCTCGGAATGGGACACACCAGATGGGCAACACACGGTCAGCCAGACGATATCAACGCACACCCTCACTATTCATCAAAAAATAATCTGGCAATTATCCATAATGGTATAATTGAAAACTACGCACTTTTAAAAGCGGCTCTGATTAAAGAAGGACACACTTTCAAATCTGAAACAGATACCGAAGTTCTAATTCATCTAATCGGAGAAATCAAAGAAAAATCAAAGGTCTCCCTCGAAGAAGCCGTCAGAATTGCACTAACTAAAGTAATCGGCGCTTACGCTATTGTTGTAATGGACCAAACGGAGCCAGACAAATTAGTAGCCGCTCGGAAAGGAAGTCCTTTAGTAATTGGAATAGGAGATAATGAGTTTTTCCTGGCTTCTGATGCAACTCCAATTGTAGAATATACCAAAAATGTGGTTTACCTAAACGATAAGGAAATCGCAATCATCAATCGAAATAGCGGGCTGACCATCAAAACCATCAGCAATGAATTGCAAACTCCATTCGTTCAGAAAATAGAAATGGAGCTTGGCAAATTGGAAAAAGGTGGGTATGATCATTACATGCTAAAAGAAATCCACGAACAACCAACAACCATCGCAGATGGTATGCGTGGACGGGTAAATACAGACCTGTCTATTGTTCGTTTAGGTGGATTATTACAATACGAAAACAGAATAGTAAAAGCGGATAAAATAACCATCGTTGCTTGTGGTACTTCCTGGATAGCAGGATTGGTCGGAGAATATTTGTTTGAAGATCTCGCAAGAATGCCTGTAGAAGTAGAATATGCTTCTGAATTTAGATACAGAAACCCAGTCATCGGTGAAAAAGATGTCGTTCTTGCCATTTCACAGTCTGGAGAGACTGCAGATACCCTTGCTGCCTTAGAGTTAGCAAAACAAAAGAATGCAATGACCTATGGGATTTGTAACGTGGTAGGTTCTTCCATTGCACGAGTTACAGACTCTGGGTCTTATATTCACGCAGGGCCGGAAATTGGCGTTGCCTCGACTAAAGCATTTACTGGTCAAGTTACTTTGTTAACGATCATGGCATTGACTCTTGCTCAAAAAAGAGGAACCATTTCTCAATCTTATTTCCAACAATTGTTGAATGAATTGGCAAATATTCCAGCAAAAGTCCAAAAAGTACTTGAAACCAACGCGAAAATTAAATATATTGCGAATATATTCAAGGATTCACCGAATGCTTTGTATCTAGGAAGAGGGTATAACTTCCCAGTAGCACTAGAAGGTGCTTTGAAACTCAAAGAAATTTCTTACATCCATGCTGAAGGTTATCCAGCAGCAGAAATGAAACATGGCCCAATTGCCTTGATCGATGAAAATATGCCTGTCGTTGTTATCGCAACCAACAAAAGTGCATACGAAAAAGTGTTAAGCAATATTCAGGAAGTAAAAGCCCGAAAAGGAAAGGTCCTGGCTATAGTAACTGAAGGAGATGAACTAATAACGGAAATTGCTGACTTTAGTATTGCAATTCCTGATACAGAAGAACCACTTACTCCTTTGTTGTCTGTTATCCCATTGCAGTTGCTAGCCTATCATATTGCGAATCTTCGGGGATGTAATGTTGACCAACCACGAAACCTTGCCAAGTCAGTTACCGTAGAATAGATACTGACTTTAGTAAAGAGTAAAATAGTGGCCAATATATTGTCGATGGATAGCTCTTTGGAAGAAGGGCTATACTGCGATTAAAAACTATCGAAATTGGCCCAACAAATGCACGGTGAAATCATTTAACTAACGTTCACCGCTATTAATAAATTATCCATCCTTTCTCAAAGGAAAAATACCCGTTTCATAGTGGTAACTTGAAACAAGTTTGATATTAATATGAAATTTATGAATTATAATACAGGATACTCTAAGTTAATCATTCCTGAATATGGTAGGAATGTTCAAAAATTAATTGAACACGCTAGGACAATAGAAAGTACAGAATACCGACAAGCGTTTGTAGAAAAAATTGTCAACCTGATTGTCCAAATGCACCCACAAACCAGAAATATTGAAGATTACCGAAATAAAGTCTGGTCACATGTTTTTATGATCGCAGATTATGAATTGAATGTGGATGCACCTTGCGAAATAATTAACTATAAAGTAGAAAAGAAAAGACCAGAGACTGTTCCTTATCCGCAGTCAAAACATCGACACCGTCACTACGGCAGAAATGTTCACAATATGATTGCCAAAGCAATCGAGATGGAAGACCCGGAAAAGAAAAAAGCATTTACCGAAATCATCGGCTCCTACATGAAAATGGCGTACAAAACGTGGAACCGCGAAAATGTAAGTGATGATATCATTCGGGTAGACTTAACGAATATGTCCGAAGGAAAACTTGAACTGCATGAGGATGCTGTACTCGATGGCATTTTTCCTTCTTCAAGCAACAACGATCGCAATGATCGCAACAGCAATTATAAGCGAAGAAATTCCGGTTCACGTTCGGGCCAAAATAATAAAGGCTCAAACGGACGCTACAAAGGAAAAGGAAACTACAATAACAAAAGAAAAAAACGATAGTCAAATCCAGATAGCCAAACAGTTATTTGTCAAGAACTATTGTTGTACACTTTGAAATACTAATCTAAATAATTCTGAATGTCTTCAGCATCATTTGAAGTAGAAGGAGGATTGAAGCTAAAGGGCGAAATCATTCCTCAAGGAGCAAAAAACGAAGCACTCCAAATACTTTGTGCCACACTCCTTACCCCGGAGAAAATCACCATATCCAATGTCCCGGCGATTCGAGATGTCAACATGTTGTTGGATCTACTCAAAGGACTAGGAGTGAAAGTACTTCAAACCAAACCAGACACCTGGACTTTCCAGGCTGACGACATCGATCTCGACTACTTTTATACAAAAGAATACGCCGAAAAAGCAACCAGAATAAGAGGTTCTGTTATGTTGATCGGACCACTCCTTGCCCGATTTGGTAAAGGATTTCTCCCCAAACCTGGAGGAGACAAGATTGGACGCAGAAGGATGGATACCCACTTTCTGGGATTCCAACATCTGGGGGCAAAATTCAACTACGACGAAACAGATAGACTATTTACTATAGAAGCAGAAAAGCTCCAAGGGACTTCCATGATGATGGAAGAGATCTCTGTTACCGGAACGGCAAACGTGGTGATGGCATCGGTGATGGCCGAAGGGACAACCACGATCTACAATGCTGCCTGTGAACCCTATCTACAGCAACTCTGTAAAATGCTGAATAGCATGGGCGCAAAAATATCCGGAGTCGGCTCTAATCTACTAACAATAGAAGGTGTAGAAAGCCTTCAAGGTACGGAACATCGCCTGCTGCCAGATATGATAGAAATTGGAAGTTTTATTGGCCTTGCTGCGATGACTCAATCCGAAATCACAATCAAAAACTGTCAGATTAAGGAGTTGGGAGTGATCCCAAGTGTATTCAGAAAATTTGGAGTACAGTTTGACTTTCAAGGAGATGACATTCATATTCCTGCACAGGACTCCTACGAGATTCAAACCTTCATTGATGGCTCAATAATGACCGTTTACGATGCACCATGGCCTGGATTTACGCCAGATTTGATGAGTATCCTTCTTGTGATGGCCACTCAGGCGAAAGGCAGTGTACTCATTCACCAAAAGATGTTTGAAAGTCGCTTATTCTTTGTGGATAAGTTGATTGATATGGGCGCACAAATTATTCTTTGCGATCCACACCGGGCTACTGTTATTGGATTGAATCGTAAGTTTTCCCTGCGTGGTATACACATGACCTCTCCTGATATTCGGGCAGGTGTTGCACTGCTTATTGCAGCCATGTCCGCAAAGGGGAAAAGTGTAATCCACAACATTCATCAAATAGACAGAGGTTATCAGAATATCGATGGCCGGCTCAACGCAATAGGAGCAAATATCAAACGGGTTAATTCCAACTAAAAAACAAATAGAAATTGTCGATATAATTTCTATTCGATTTGGAGATTCAAAAAATAACTTCTATTTTGAAGGCAACCAGTTTATATTCGTTTTTATAGTGTAAATTTTGAGTTCCCTAGATGAAGTTTAATCATTGGGTCTTGTGCCTTTTTTTATTGTCAATCACCAACTTTTCTGTTTTTTCCCAACCATTTGCAATGGCGCCTGGTAAAGATATGTCCAGGACGATACCTAAAGAAAAACATCCCCTATTCAAGGCGGTAGAACAAGATGACCTGCTAGTCGCGTGTGCGTTGCTAACAGAGGGGATAGACCCCAATGCTGTATTGGAAGATGGGTTGACAGTACTTCATGTTACCCAGCATCCACAAATGGCAGAACTTCTGATTGAACATGGTGCAAACATTAATGCTAGAGACGATTTTAATGAAACACCGCTCCTCAATTTTGCCTACGATGCAAATGTAGAATTAGTAGCGTTATTACTTTCGTATAATGCTGATCCAAATATCCCGAATAAAAACCACTATACACCGCTACTAATTTGCCTGGAGCCAGATACCGAAATTGAATCGCGTGCCCAAATCACTAAGTTACTTCTTGATAATGGTGCCAAGCCTAATGTGAAAACAAGGTTTACAGAAACAACTCCTTTGTATGAAGCCGTGAAGTCTAACAATATAGAGGCAATTTCCTTTTTGTTGGATGCAGGGGCGGATCCTAATGGTATACAAGGAGATGAAGGAGCTCCTTTGGATCTCGCGATTAATCTAAAAAGAGAAGAAATTATTACCCTTTTATCGGAGAATGGCGCTCAGCCTGAACGACTGAAAGGGGATTTGCTACAAGCACTTTACGAACAGGACACCAAAGCAATAAAAACAATTGCTCATACCATCGACTTAAACTTTTTCTTTAATGAAATTAGATTGTCCCCCTTGCTTGTAAGTATCAAGTACTTGGATGAACCCAAAATTACTGCAATTTTTCTCGACAATGGTGCAAAAATCGACATGCTGGATGCAGAAACACAACAATCCGCACTACATTTTTCTGTTATTGAAAATCGTTCGTTGTCACTGATTCGACTTCTGTTAGATCAAGGGGCCGCTGTCAATCACCAGGACGCCGAAGGGATGACTAGTCTGATGTATGCTGCTCAAAATGGCTCCATTGAAATTGTTGAACTACTGCTTAAATACAAAGCCACCCCTTCCCTGAAAAACAATAATTCGTTTACTGCTAGTGAGTTAGCGGAAAGTAATGGACATGAATCAATAAAAGAAATAATCACTTCCTTCTAAGTTTTTTCTTCATTCATTTTTCTCTTTCACGGCTGAAATTTTCCTGTCAGATTGTTGCTGCCCTTTTTTTAAAGGAACGTATTCCCAGATAGAAAAAAACTAAAAAATATTCTTTGAAGGCCTTATAAACAAGGCACTTTATATCAATGAGCAGACGTTGGAATGAGTTAGCTCTAAAATGTCACAAAATTTTTATGTAAAAAACACCTTTTCTGACTCTACTATATAGACCATCAAAAAAGGAATCATGAAAGAAGAATTTTTGCACCACATTTGGAGAATGACCAAGTTGGATATTCGAAACCTAAAAACAACCAATCAAGAGCCAATTCAAATCCTAAAACCCGGAATCTGGAACCAAAATGCAGGCCCTGATTTTTTGGATGCGCGCATAAAAATAGGAAACACGACCTGGGCAGGCAATGTTGAAATTCATATAAAATCAAGTGATTGGTTAAAACATAAACACCAAAATGACAGTGCCTACAACAACGTAATTCTCCATGTTGTACTTGAAGCAGATCGCCCAATCACAAGGAAAAACGGAGAAGAAATTCCATGCCTAGCGCTCAAAGAACAGTTGGATCAGGAATTGCTCTTCCGATATAACCGCCTAATGCAGCAGCAAAGTTGGATCCCCTGCGGAGATCAGTGTACCGCCGTGCCCTCTACCATACGCAACAATATGCTGGATCGAGTCCTTGTGGAGCGTTTCGAACAGAAAGTAGAAAAAGTGGCCGTCATTTTCAAACAGACGAAATACGATTGGGAAGCTACTTTTTTTCACTTGCTTGGCCGCAGTTTTGGGGGAAAGGTAAATGCCGATACCTTCGGTCATCTTATTCGTTCTACCACGTTTAATCTACTTAGGAAATATGCCGGAAATCAAACGGAATTGGAGGCGCTTTTGTTTGGAATGGCTGGTTTATTGGAAGAAGAACACAAAAAAGAGGAGGAATACGTTAAGGATCTTAATAGACGGTTTTATTTTTTAAAAGGCATCCACGAACTCCAGCCTCAAAAACGAGAAGCCTGGAAATTCTCAAGAATGCGACCAGCAAATTTCCCAACCGTCCGTATAGCACAATTTGCCGCTTTGTTCTTCAAAGAACCTAACCTGGCAGCTAAAATTTTGAAGGTGAAAAATCTCAAAGAAATTGAAAAACTGTTTTGCGTTTGTCCGTCCGTTTATTGGGAAACACATTATCAGTTGAATAAAAAGTCTATCTCTAAAGCAAAAACGCTTGGTCGCAGCACTGTTTTTCTAATGATCATCAACTCCGTCCTCCCATATCTGTATTACTTTTCCATTCAAAAGGCAAACGAAAAACTCCGTAGGAAAGTCCTCGAAATGCTGGAAGAAATTCCCCCAGAACAAAATACAATCATTCGAAATTGGAAATTGCTGGAATTTAACCCAAGTTCTGCCTATGAATCTCAGGCGCTGATACATTTAAAACAAGAATATTGCAATAAGAAGAAATGCCTTTCTTGCACTATTGGAAATTACTTATTATCCAAAAACAGATAGAGTCTTTGATATTATATCAAAAATGTAATTAAAATTTGCAGAGAATTCCTAACTTTAACAAGTTGTCGATATTATGCAATTTAGTATATCTACTTATGAAAAACGGCTTTCAGAGGTCTCCAATAGGTAGATAAAGGTTGGATTTAGTATTGACTTACACCGTATCAGTCAATCATCAACTAGGTAAGAGGAAAAATCTCCATTTTCTTTGAGTAATTATGCCATTACGAAATACTATTTCAAAAGAATTGCTAATTGTATCAGCATGAATGTTTTAAGGAAAATGAATAGAAAAAGAACTAATTTAAAGTTCTTGTTATAACTTGGAGGTGAATGGGCAGAAATTTCTTTTAAAAACAATCTGCAATCGCCCCTAAATTAACTGAAGGAAAAGTATTGAAACCGAAATTCGAGGCTATGAGAAAACCAATGCAAATTATAGTATTTATCTCTATCTTATTTACCACGGCAACGTTTGCCCAAGTTGGTATCACGCCAACGAATGTATCAAACAGTGGAAATGATTGTGAGTTTTCAGGTACAATAAACGCAGCACTCCCGACATCTGTATCTTTGTTTGCAGATCCCTGCACTTGTACAGTAGGAACTCTTCCAGGTGGAAATCCAACCCTCAACTGGTATGACGCTCCAGCAGGTGGAAACCTAATTGCAACCGGCAACCCCGCAAACTCTGGAAATCTAGGACCTGGAATCTACACATTCTACGCAGAATGTGCCTGTACCGGAGGGCAGAGTGTCAGAGTCGCCACCTCCTTCGAAATAGACGCTTACCCTGTTCCTGAATTTGATTGCCCAACTCTTGTTTGTACTGGAGGCATTGGTTTGTATGACCTAAATCCTATTGATTTGAATGCGGCTAGTGCTATAAATGGTGGACCAACTGCCACTTGGTCAGGGAGCGCTTCTTCATTTGTGACCGCTAATAACCAACTTGATGTATCGCAAATGCAAACCGGATTTTATGATTTAGAATACACCTTAACTTCTGTCAATGGTGAATGTATAAATACTGCTTCTTGCTTTTTCTTTCTCGACCCTCCTCCCCCTGGACCGAAAGTTAATTCCCTTTCTGTTTGCCCCGGTGCAACGACAGCCGAATTGGTAGTTGGTAGCTGTGGACCTTGTGGTGGCATTCCAAACCTAAAGACCAACGCAGCGAGTTTGGTCGGCGAAACCTGGTATCCAGAAGATCCTAATAATCCGGGGAATCCAGATTACAATAATCCAGTAGGCTCAGGACTATCCTTTGACCCAATAGTCAGTGGTATAGTAGACCCAAACATACCAGGAGTATATAATTTTTATGTGACTTGCTTCTGCAGTGGTGGACCGATTATTTTTCCGGATAAAGCAGAAACAGTGAATAGCCTAATGAATGGATGTGAAAGCGAGCCCTCACTTGCGACACTTACCGTTTACCCGGAAATGCAAATCGACGTCACCGTAAAATCTTGTGAACCGTTTATTGATGATGAAATATATGGTGGATTCGATCCAGACGACGATCTGGTAATTGTAGATATCACCATCACCGCCCTTGGTGGTCCATGGCCAGAAGACGGACGAGTGATTGTTGAAGATATTGATGAACTTTTTATCGGTGGAACTACATTTGGAAATGTAGACGCAGGTGATCAAGTGATCGTTTTTACTGACATCGAGCTCATCGGTGACGGACAACAAATTTATAATTTCGGAGCATTTTTTGAAAATTTCGAAGTGCGTTGCTTGCCACAAATCGAACAGTTTGGTCCATTTGGTCATTGTTCCTGTGTAGATTATGCCTGCCCAGGAAACACGATGCATGAAGCAAGACCTTCCTCAGGAATTAATCCAGCATTGACCACTGTTTACGTCCTTATGGACATTTTCGGGACTACCATCACTCAAGTCAGCCCAACTGGAATTTTTGATGTATCAAGTTTACTCCCTGGAAATGGTTATCCATACTATGCGATAAACTACGACCCAACAACAGGAGTTATGGCTCCAACTCCTGGCGGCACGTTGATACCTTACACAAATCCTACGGACCCTTGCCACGATGTAGACGTATCCTTCCCTTGCCACATAGCAGTCACTGAAGACTTTGAAATTGAAGGAGCAGAGGATGAATGTACGAATATCAATGAGCTCATTATTGAATATGTATCAGGAGGTTTTGATCCTGATGAATATGACTTAGCTACAAACAGTACACCGAATGGAAATTCTCCATATTCTATTTTTCTTTTTAATGATGGCGAATCCTTCGAAAATGGAGATACCCCAATACAAGGACCTATTGAAGTTGCTGGTGGGAATTATCCTTATTATTTTCTAAACATAATAGTAGATCAACCTACTCCATTCTCTGTAGCAATAGAAGATGGAATAGGCTGTACGTTCTATCAAACTTATGTAGTACACCCAGACAACAATCCGTCACTTATTGATGATTTTACCCTATGCTTGTCAAGCGATCCATCAAATCCTACAGCAGATTTAGATCTAACAACATTGCTAGAATCAGTTGTCCCTCCAACAGTCAATCAACCAGGCACCTTCTCTGGAGTAGCAGGCATCATAAATCAACCGGATTTAGTGACACCTGCAAATAGTGTTCACTCTATTCCTGGTTCAATTCTGGATGGATTGCTTACGAACCCTGGTCAAACAACTATCGATATAGAATATATTATGGGCACCGAATATCCACTGCCAAGTGGTATCCCATTTTGTCCGGTAGAAAGTAGCATTGAAATTACGCTAAGCAGACCAGATCTTCCAATAGGAACTGGGTTCACTATGTGCGAAGGGGACCTTATCTCTTCAAATGAAGGGATAACTTCAAATTGCGGCGGACAAACCAATTGGTACGATCAGAATGGAACCACCTTCTTGGCTCAAACCGCGCCGGGAGTGCCATTTTTACCTATTTCAGCCCAGACTTTAAATGCGGGTGTTTATTCCTATTATTTTGAATGTGTGGACGGCAATAATTGTATTAGTCAGCGAATACCTGTTCAATTGGTGGTGGTCGCTGGGCCACCTGCTCCTGGAGTCATCGATCTTTACGCTTGCCAGGATGAAACAGGCCCAATTGAGATACTACCAACCTCAACACTTCCAGCACCCAACCTGCATAATATCTATCAAGTTGGAAATACCACAACTCCAATAAACCCAACTTATCAAAATGGATTTGATTTACAAACTCCAATGTTTACTTCCTACTTTGATGCGACGGTGCCAGGTGTGTACACGTTTGATGTAACTGAAGTAATCGAGATTGTAAATAATCCACCAAACTCAAAATACTGCGAAAGCCCTGCAGCACAAGTTAACATTACCATTTTCCCTAGACCAGACATTAACATTGGAGCACCAAACCCAATCTGCGAAGGAGAAGATTTAGTATTGACAGCAGATGATGTTACTCAAAACAATGGCTTGCCTGGTTACACCCTGGTAAATCCAACCTATGAATGGATTGTAGACATAGATGGCAATAATATGGTGAGCGCTGCCGATATTTCTATTGGTAGTACAACTGCAAATACCTTTACCCACCTAGCATCCAATTTTTCAAACATTCATACTTACTACGTAATAGTAAGCTATGAATATGAAGATATGAGCGGAGTGATTCGAGGAGTCTGTTCTTCTGACCCTTCTAATTTTATTTCCATTACGATAATTGATGTTGAACTTCCAACAGTTACAGGGGCAGAAATGTGTGAAGGAGACAATACGCCTACCTTAATGGCGATGGGTTCAGCCACCGTTATCACCAACCTAAATTGGTATGCCAACCCAACACCAACAATGGGAGAAGCAATTTTAGCAACTGGGACAAGTTATACACCTCCAACTCCAGCAGGAGGGTTTCTTGCTTCCAATAGCCCGTACACCTATTATGTTGAAAACCAAGATCCCGGAGGTGTTTGTGTAAGTGATCGGGTGGCGGTAGATTTAATCGTCTTCGAAACACCAGCGGCACCGATGGTCGCAAATCAACAAATTTGTATTGGTGGCACCGCAGATAATATTATTCCACTAGGACAATTAGGTAGCACATTTACCATCACAGGCCCAACAACATCTGTTGGCCCTCAGGCTACGTTTACAAATGCAGATTTGGTGACTGCTGGTTTAAATCCAGCTGTCGTTGATATCTACAATTTTTCAATTACCGAAACACTTACAAATCAAGGAAATTGTACTGGAGATCCTGGCGCATTTTCGATTGAAGTACAGGACAATATTATTCCCGCGCCTACCAATGATGGCCCCGTATGTGTAGGAGACGATATTACACTCACAACACCTACCGTACAAGGTGCAACCTATGAATGGAGAGACGGAACCAATACCCTGGTTTCTACTGATCAAAACTATACATTTACAACTACTCAGACAGATGATGGAACTACTTACACAATGACTTTGGTCTCTACAAGTTTATGCGTTTCCAATATGCCTGTTTCTACTACTATTTCTGTTATTAGTATTCCAGACGCAACCGTTGTCAATGAAGAAACAATTTGCGAAGGAGCGATGCTGGCTGCTCCCTTAGAAGCCAGTTGTACAATGGGAACTGTCTATTGGTACGACGCACCAACTGCTGGAAATGTTATTAATCAAGGCGATCAATATACTGTTCCAGGTGTCGCAACATTACTTGCAAACACCTATACCTACTACATTACATGCGTAGACCCATCAACGACCTGCGAAAGCAGTAATAGAACTCCAATAACCTTAACAATACTAGAGAATCCAGATGTTCCAACGGTCACCAATAGTGGGATTTGCATAGGAGGAATGGTAAGTCAGGTGGTTCCGGTTGGATCTTCACCTACGAGTATGTTTACCTTGACCGGGAATGGCGCGCCAATCGGTCCTCAGCAGACCTTTATGAATAGTGATCTGATCACTGCTGGTCTAAACAATATGATGGCTGGCACCTATAGCTATACAATCCGAGAAGTTGCCGGAGACTGCATCAGCGATCCCGCAACACTTACTATTACAGTAAATCCAGATCCGTCTGCCGTGGCTGGAACAACTCCAAATCCTATTTGTATAGGAGATGTCAAACAACTGACTGCCGACATCGCAGGACCAAATGCTAATTACGACTGGTATTATGCTGGAGCAGACAATACGATAGGAGGGGCGGACGATGTATTTGAATCCAACGATCAAAACCCAACAGTCTCTCCAATTACAACAAGTTCATACTATGTAATTATAACCTCAGCAGAAGGATGCACAAGCACCTCAAACGTACTTACAGTAACCGTAAATGCACCAGCAGATCCCATCATCGTTACTAACAATCTTGAAATTTGTGAAGGAGAAAATGTATCGTCCGCATTTGAGGCAAATTGCAATAGTCTTACGGTAAATTGGTATTCAGCTGCTTCTGCTGGATTGTTGCTCGGCTCAGGAACTACATTCACTCCTGCTGGCACAAGTGTCTTAGCTGCAGGTACCTACGATTATTTTGCCGAATGTCAGGATAGTCAAGGATGTATTAGTATGAACAGAACTACTTTTACACTTGTCGTGAATGAAACGCCTCCTGCTCCAACAGCAGCTAATCAAGAAATATGTATCGGAGGTATGGCTGCAATGGTAATTCCTGCAGGCACTTCTCAAACAAGCAATTTTACAATTACAGGATTGTCCGGTTCTGTCGGCCCACAACCTTCTTTCGATAATGCAGACCTTGTAATGGCTGGTTTAAATGTTAATACTGCAGGTTCCTATCAATTTAATGTGGTAGAAGTAATCGGTACTTGCGTTGGGCCACCAGCAATATTTAGTGTTACCGTCAACCCGGATCCATCAGCTGTTGCAGGTGTCGATCCAACACCAATTTGCGAAGGCCAATCCAAATTGCTCACTGCTGACTTCGCGGGAGCAAATGCAACATATGATTGGTTTTATGCCGGTGGAGACAATACCATTGGAGGAACTGACGATATTTTGGAATCGAACAACCAAAACCCAACAGTTACTCCAGCAATGACAAGTTCCTATTATGTTATAGTAACTTCTTCAAGCGGTTGTGTAGCCACCTCCAATCTGGTCACGGTCACCATAAACACTCCAACAATAGCCACCGTTGTAACAAACAACCTTGAAATTTGTGAAAGAGAGTTGCTGGCCACTCCATTCGAAGCTGCTTGCAGTGGATCAACAGTAAATTGGTACAACGCTCCAATCGGAGGAGCACTGCTAGGAACAGGAGCTACATTTACCCCTTCGACAAGTAATCTACCCGCGGCCGCTTACAATTATTATGCAGAATGCCAAGATAATTCTGGCTGTACGAGTCCATCAAGAGTAGTCTTTACCCTTACGGTAAAACCTTCCCCGGACGCACCGACAGTAATAAATCAAACCCTCTGTGCTGGAGAAGATGCAGCCACATTTTCTCCAATAGGATTAACAAGTGGAAGTACATTTAACCTTATCGGTCTAAGCTCCACGGTTGGTCCACAGGCAACGTTTACAAATGTGGATTTGACGACTGCTGGATTAGATATTAACACGGCTGGCTCCTACACCTTCGAAGTAAGGGAAGTCCTCAACAGCTGCATCGGAGAGCCAGCAATTTTACCAATAACAGTAACCAATGCTCCACCAGCAATTGCCGGAACAGATGCAACACCAATCTGTGTTGGAGATACCAAATTGTTAACTGCAGACAATGGAGGGAATGGCACCGGGTATAGCTGGTTTTATGCTGGAGCCGATAATATGATAGGAGGCACTGACGATGTATTGGAGTCCAACCTACAAAATCCAAATGTTAGCCCAATTACAACAAGCAGTTATTATGTCATCGTAACATCTGCTAATAATTGCTCCTCCACTTCCAACTTAGTGACCGTAGTAGTAACAACTCCAACCGATCCAGTTGTGGTAACTGATAATCTGGAAATTTGTGAGGGAGAAACACTTTCTACAGCTTTCGAAGCAAGTTGCAACGGAGCGTCCATCAACTGGTATACCACTGCGAGTGCAGGAGTTTTACTAGGAACTGGTCCAACGTTTATACCTACAAATACCAGTAACCTAGCTGCAGGCAATTATGTATATTTTGCAGAATGTCAAGATATCCAAGGATGTACTAGTAACAATCGTCTGGAGTTTAACCTTACAGTAAATCCATCACCTGTCGCTCCAACTGTAGACAACGAGCAGATTTGTGAAAACGAAATGGCTCCTTCAATAGTACCGACTGGAACAACAACGACAAGCGTTTTCAGTATTACCTACCCTGACGGAACAGAAGTCGGAGCAGCAGCAGCGACATTCACTATTACAAATACGAATGGATTTGATAATACCACTGCAGGTACCTATGACTTTAGTGTAAGAGAAGTTACCGGAAGCAGCTGTACTGGCCTCCCGACGATATTTACAATAACCGTAAACCCAACCCCACCTGCAGTTGCAGGAGTTGATGCCACCCCAATTTGCATGGGAGATTCAAAATTGTTGACTGCAGATTATGCAGGGATGGGAGCAGCCTATGATTGGTACTACGCAGGAGCAGATAACATGATAGGTGGAACAGATGATATATTAGAGTCCAACGACCAAAATCCAAGTGTCAGCCCAAGTGTTACAAGCAGTTATTATGTAATTGTAACCTCCGTAAATGGATGTGTAGCCACCTCCAATTTAGTCACAGTTACCTTGACAACTCCAGCGGACCCACTAACCATCACCGACAATGTAGAAATCTGTGAAGGAGAAACCTTAACCACACCTTTGGAAGCAAACTGCGGATCAACAACAGTCAACTGGTACTCTGCAGCTAGTGGAGGAGTTTTACTAGGAACAGGATCGACCTTTATTCCCGCAAATACAAGCAATCTGGCAGCGGGTACCTACAGCTACTTTACAGAATGTGAAGATGCACAGGGTTGTACAAGCATCAACCGTCTTGAGTTTACTTTGATTGTAAATCCAGAACCCCAAGCCCCGACTGTAGATAGTGAAGCATTATGTGTAGGAGAAACAGTTCCTTCAATTGTGCCGACCGGGACATCAACGGCAAGCGTATTCACCATAACTTATCCTGATGGCACAGAAGTAGGACCACCATCCGCAGCATTCACCATCACCAATACCAACGGATTTGATAACACAGTAGCTGGAATGTATGACTTCAGTGTCAGAGAAGTTACAGGAAGCTTGTGTATTGGAGCACCGACGATATTCACAATAGCAGTTGACCCTGCACCGCCAGCAATTGCCGGGGTCGATGCTACTCCAATCTGTAATGGACAAACTAAATTATTGACTACCGACAATGCAGGTATGGGCGCAACCTATACTTGGTATTACGCAGGAGCCGACAACATGATAGGAGGCACAGACGATGTATTAGCATCTAATGATCAAAATCCAAACGTTGGACCAAGTATCACTAGCAGTTATTATGTAATCGTAACTACCGGATCGGGTTGTATGGCAACGTCTAATTTAGTAACTGTAATTGTAAATGCACCAGCCGATCCACTCAAAACAGAAGATAATGTAGAAATCTGTGAAGGTGAAACCCAGACTACAGCTCTGGAAGCATTCTGTGGAGCAAACACTGTAAATTGGTACACTGCTCCTAGTGCAGGAACCTTGGTAGGCGTTGGTGCGACCTTTATCCCAACAAATACAAGCAACTTGGCTGCAGGTACTTACAATTACTATGCAGAATGTGTAGATGCACAAGGATGCATAAGTGTTAACCGTGTTGAATTTACTTTAATTGTAAATCCTGGCCCTGCAGCACCGATAGTAGATAATGAAGGACTTTGTGTCAACGGATCTGTTCCATTAATTGCACCAACAGGAACGACAACAACGAGTGTGTTTAGCATAACTTATCCAGACGGCACAGAGGTTGGAGCAGCGGCTGCAACATTCACCATAACAAATACGAATGGCTTTGATAACTCCGTAGCAGGAACCTATGATTTCAGTGTCAGGGAAGTAACGGTAAGTGGATGTATTGGACTACCCGCAATATTTATGATAACTGTAGATCCAACTCCACCGGCAGTAGCTGGTGCAGATGCCACTCCTATTTGCAACGGACAAACTAAATTACTGACCGCCGACAATGGAGGAATGGGCGCAACGTATGATTGGTATTATGCAGGAGCCGACAACATGATAGGAGGTACAGACGATGTCCTTGAATCCACTGATCAAAATCCAAACGTTGGACCAAGTATCACAAGCAGTTACTACGTAATAGTAACCACCGCATCTGGTTGTACAGCGACCTCGAACTTGGTATCTGTAACTGTAAATGCACCAGCCGACCCAACCACCGTAATCGATAATTTAGAAATCTGTGAAGGAGAAACATTAGCAGCAGCACTAGAGGCTGATTGTGGATCAACGACAGTCAATTGGTACTCTGCCGCAAGTGGGGGAACTTTATTAGGAACAGGAACTACCTTTATCCCAACAAATACAAGCAACCTGGCTGCGGGCACCTACAGTTACTTCGCAGAATGTGAAGACGCCCAAGGATGTATGAGTGTAAATCGTCTTGAATTTACCTTAATTGTAAACCCTGGCCCAGGAGCACCGATAGTAGATAATGAAGGACTATGTGTAGACGCAACTGTACCTTTAATTGCTCCGACTGGAACAACAACTACTAGCATATTCAGCATTACTTATCCTGACGGAACAGAAGTCGGAACAACGGCTGCAACCTTCACCATTACAAATACGAATGGATTTGATAATGCCATAGCAGGAGTATATGATTTTAGTGTCAGAGAGGTAACAGGAAGCGGATGTATAGGAGCACCAGCAATATTCACGATAACTGTTGATCCAATACCGCCGGCTATAGCAGGAGTTGATGCCACTCCAATTTGCAATGGACAAACCAAATTACTAACAGCAGACAATGCTGGAATGGGAGCCGTCTATACCTGGTACTTCGCAGGAGTCGACAACATGATCGGAGGCACAGATGATGTTCTTGAATCCAACGATCAAAATCCAAACATCGGTCCAAGCATTACCAGCAGTTATTATGTAATAGTAACTTCTGCATCTGGCTGCACAGCTACCTCTAACCTGGTATCTATAACGGTAAATGCACCAGCCAACCCAATCACTGTAACTGACAATTTAGAAATCTGTGAAGGAGAAACGTTAGCAACAGCTCTAGAGGCTGATTGTGGATCAACGACAGTCAACTGGTATTCAGCAGCAAGTGGAGGAACCTTATTAGGGACAGGAACTACCTTCATTCCAACAAATACAAGTAACCTGGCAGCAGGCACCTACAGCTACTTCGCAGAATGTGAAGACGCTCAAGGTTGTATGAGCGTAACTCGTCTTGAATTTATATTAATAGTAAATCCAGGACCCGCAGCACCGATAGTTGGTAATGAAGGATTATGTGTAGGCGAATCTGTTCCATTAATTACACCAACAGGAACGACAACAACAAGCGTATTCAGTATAACTTATCCAGACGGTACAGAAGTTGGGACAGCTGCTGCAACATTCACCATTACAAATACGAATGGGTTTGATAATATGCTAGCAGGAGTATATGATTTCAGTGTAAGAGAAGTAACTGGAAGCGGATGTATTGGACTACCCGCAATATTCACGATAACAGTAGACCCAACTCCACCAGCAGTCGCAGGAGTAGATGCCACACCAATCTGCAACGGACAAACCAAATTACTAACTGCTGACAATGGAGGAATGGGCGCAACGTATGATTGGTATTACGCAGGAGCTGACAATATGATAGGAGGGACAGATGATGTTCTTGAATCCACAGATCAAAATCCAAACGTCGGACCAATCATAACCAGCAGTTACTATGTAATCGTAACCACCGCATCTGGCTGCACAGCCACCTCCAACCTAGTCTCCGTAACCGTAAATGCACCAGCTAACCCAACCACAGTAACTGATAATTTAGAGATTTGTGAAGGGGAAACGTTAGCAGCAGCACTAGAGGCGGATTGTGGATTAACGACAGTGAACTGGTACTCAGCAGCAAGTGGAGGAACCTTATTAGGAACAGGAACCACCTTCATACCAACAAATACAAGCAACCTGGCAGCAGGCACCTACAGCTACTTTGCAGAATGTGAAGATGCCCAAGGTTGTATAAGCATAACTCGCCTCGAATTTGTTTTAATAGTAAATCCTGGCCCTGCAACACCAATAGTAGATAATGAAGGAATATGTGCTGGTGAATCTGTCCCATTAATTGCACCGACAGGCACGACAACAACAAGCGTATTCAGTATAACTTATCCAGACGGTACAGAAGTCGGAACAGCTGCTGCAACATTCACCATTACAAATACGAATGGGTTTGATAATACGCAAGCAGGAGTATATGATTTCAGTGTAAGGGAAGTAACTGGAAACGGATGTATTGGACTACCTGCAATATTCACGATAACAGTAGACCCAACCCCACCAGCAGTAGCAGGAGTAGATGCCACACCAATCTGCAACGGACAAACCAAATTACTGACCGCCGACAATGGAGGCGTGGGAGCAACTTATGATTGGTACTACGCAGGAGCGGACAACATGATAGGAGGCACCGATGATGTTCTTGAATCCACGGATCAAAATCCAAACGTTGGACCAAGCATTACGAGCAGTTATTACGTAATAGTAACTACCGCATCAGGCTGCACAGCCACCTCCAACCTTGTATCTGTAACGGTAAATGCACCAGCAGACCCAACCACAGTAACTGATAACTTAGAAATTTGTGAAGGGGAGACGTTAGCAACAGCGCTAGAAGCAGATTGCGGAGCAATGACTGTCAATTGGTATTCCGCAGCGAGTGGAGGAATATTATTAGGAACAGGCACAACCTTCATCCCAACGAATACAAGCAATCTGGCAGCAGGTACTTACAGTTACTTCGCAGAATGTGAAGATGCGCAAGGATGTATGAGCGTAGCTCGTCTTGAATTTACATTAATCGTCAATCCTGAACCAGGAGTTCCTACAGTAGGGAATGAGGAACTATGTATTGGAGATGTTGTTCCTAAAATAGTTCCACTTGGATCGACCACAACAAGCAACTTTACCATTACCTATCCAGATGGTACAGAGGTAGGGCCAATCGCATCTATATTTACAATTGCAAATACAAATGGGTTTGATGCTACCATAGCCGGAGTATACAATTTCAGTGTTATAGAAGTAACCAACAACAGTTGTGTTGGCCAATCAAGTCCGTTTACAATTACCGTTAATGGGACTCCGTCTGCAGTAGCAGGTGTTAGCCCAACGCCAATTTGTAGTGGACAGTCTCAACAATTGAATGCAGACAATGCTGGAGTAGGTGCTGTTTATGATTGGTATTATGCTGGAAGTGATGGAGCAATAGGTGGCGGAGATGACGTCTTAGAATCTACGGATCAAAATCCTGTTGTAATGCCTGTGGTTACTAGTACCTATTATTTTATAGTTACTTCGGCTTCGGGTTGCATTGCGACCTCAAACTTGGTGACAGTTACACTTAATATAATTGCGGACGCTGCATCAGTTACTAATAACTTGGAAATCTGTTCTGGTGAAACCTTAACAACTCCATTTGAAGCGGATTGTGGCGCAGCATCGGTTAATTGGTATGATAGTGCGAGTGGTGGGGTTCTGCTTTCCACTGGTGCTACATTTATTCCTATTAATACTAGCTCATTAGCTGCAGGGACGTATAATTTCTTTGCAGAATGTGAAGATGTACTTGGTTGTACTAGTTCAAATCGGCTAGCATTTATATTGACGGTATATCCAGTTCCTGGTGCACCAGCTGTTGTAAATGAAACTATCTGTCTTGGTGGAACTCCAACACTAGTTACACCAACAGGATCTACAGGAGCAAGTGTGTTTAACATTTATGGGCCGAGCTCTTTAGCTCCATTACAAACGAACCAAAGTGCATTTGATCTTACCGATGTTGAATTTGCTACTGATTTTGATAACACTGCTGCTGGAGTCTATCCGTTCTCAATAAGTGAAGTCAGTACGGATGGTTGTGAAGGCGCTCCTGCAAATTATGCGGTGACGGTTTCTGATAAACCAATGCTACCTGCACCAAATAATGATGGACCAATCTGCATTGGCAATGATGTGCAATTGACAACGGGAACAATTACAAATGCAACGTATTCCTGGTACGATGACGTACCCGACTATACTGACTTGAGTTTAAATTTAATTTCGACACAGCAAAATCCAATGTTGTCGAATGCCACTATTGCAACGGAAGGAACCTACTATGTAATTGTTAATGTCAACGGCTGTCTTTCTGATCCGGGTTCTACTTTTGTTGATATCATCGAACTTGTGGAACCAGCAAATCCAGTTGGCCAATCAATTTGTGAAGGACAATCTCTAGTAGATCCATTAGAAGTTGATCCTTGCTCTGCTGGAGGAATGGTTACCTGGTGGGATGCACCGTCAGGCGGAAATCAAGTAGGTACAGGAGAAACGTATTTCCCAAATAATACAATTACCTTAACGCAAGGAACCTATACCTATTATGCACAATGCATAGACGTCAATGGATGTACAAGTTTAAGAATTCCAGTAGATTTGGAGGTTACTCCAAAACCTGATACGCCAACGATCAGTACCAACGCTCCAATTTGCGAAGGAGAAGATTTGATATTGACTACTAGTGATGTACCTGGAGCTACCTATCAGTGGGTTGGTCCTCTGGGAGGAAGTGCCTCGACATTGATGGATCCATTGTTGACGACAACAACGAGTTCAACAACAATTACAGATACTGATGTGCCTTATCTTCCAGGAGACTGGAGTGTGCAGGTGGTCATCAATGGATGCGTTTCTGAATTGTCTCCACCGGTTACTGTGACGATCAATCCGATTCCAGTTGCTACAGCTACTAATAATGGGCCTATTTGTCCGGGAGAAGAAGTTCAGTTGTTTGCTGGAAATGTACCAGGGGCAACTTATGAATGGACAGAAGCGGGTTCGACAGTTATTGTATCCACCGAACAAAATCCAATCATTTTTAACTTGCAGTCTGATCAATCTTATGAGTTGATCGTGAACCTGAATGGATGTCCGTCCCCTGTTGCTCAGACTTCTGTAACGGTGAATGCCTTGCCGATTGCATTGCCGCTTGCTGCTTATTCTTTGAATATGGATTGCTCTCCGGCAGACTTGACGCTTACCGCAAATGCTACAGGTAGCGCGCCGTTGAGCTATGAATGGATAGGACCAAACAGTTTTGTTTCAAATGCAGAGAATCCAGTGATTCCAAATGCAGTGCCTGCAAACAATGGTTCTTATACCTTGATTGTAACGGACGTTAACGGTTGTCAGACAACAGAAGTAACGAATGTCATATCAGATATTCCAAACCCAGTAGCTCAACCAGTTATTGCAAGCACAGGACCTACCTGTGAAGGAGAAACTATCGTACTCACTGTACCGGTTTATAGTGGATCAAGTGTCACTTATACTTGGAACACTCCTTCTTTAGTAAATGTAACCGGAGAAAATACCAATGAAATAACAATTAGTCCAGTAGATTCTACTATGCATGAAGGCGCTTATTCTATTACTGTGGTCGTTGATGGTTGTGAACTTACTTCTAGTGTCTATGATCTGGATGTTTATGTCTTGCCAGAAGTATTCCCTATTTCGACGACGACTGATATCTGTGAAGGAGGAACATTAGAGTTATTTGCTAATTCTGTGAATGGGGTTACTTATAGCTGGACAGGGCCAAATGGATTTACTTCTAATGCGGAGAACCCTGTAATTTCGAATGTTACAGTAGCAAATAACGGAGGTTATACACTTGTAGTGACAAGCGTCAGTGGATGTCCCGTTTCGGAGAGTGTAACGGTTAGTAATATTATTTCAACACCAGTTACACCAAGTATTACTACGAATAGTCCGGTTTGTATAGATGAGAATATTTCATTAAACATTCAGCAAGTTTATGTAGGCGCCGCGATTAACTACTCCTGGATCAATGGAGCAGGGACAATTATTGGGGTGGGTAGTTCTTTGACTATTGCTGCCAATGATGTGGATGCGATTTCGCCATATAGCGTCCAGGTAACGGTAGATGGTTGCGTGTCTGATGTATCTGCACCTGCAAATGTTATTGTAAATCCATTGCCAAACGCAACGGCTTCGAATAATGGGCCGATTTGTGAGGGCGACGCTGTCCAGTTGTTTGCTGGGAATGTGCCGGGTGCCTCTTATGAATGGCGGGAATCTGGAAGTCCGACGATCATTTCAACGACACAAAATCCAACGATATTCAACGTAAGTACAAATACCACCTATGAACTAACAGTCGTATCAAATGGCTGTACTTCAGATCCATTAACGACCACAACAGTCACCATAAATCCATTGCCCATAATCAGTAATATTAGCGGAGCAGGGACATATTGTGAAGGCGAATCAGTCACTCTTAGTGCGGATAATCTGGTAACTACAGGAATGACAAATGTAACTTATACCTGGACCGGTCCAGGAGGATTTAGTTTTACAAGTACGACGGTTGCTGCTGGACCATTTGATGTGGTAATCAATAATTTGAATGCTTCTGATGCAGGAACTTATAGTTTGGTATTGGAATCTGATGACGGGTGTATCTCTGTTGGAAGTACGGTTATCATAGCCATTGATCCTGCACCGGCGACACCAACGATAACAAGTAATGGGCCGTTGTGTGCCGGGGATGTGTTACAGTTGAGTACCACTCCTTATTCCGGGACAACAGTTGTTTATGAATGGTTTTTCAATGGATCAAGTGTTGGAACTACACCAATTCCAAACTTTACTGCTCCTGGAGTTACGACTGCCGATGCAGGTACTTATACCATGCAAGTAAGTGTGGAGGGATGTGTTTCTTTGACTTCAAATTCAGTGTTGCTGATGGTAGGCGATCCACAAATGCCAGCACCGACAGCGATCGATACTACGGTTTGTGCAGGCGAGACAGTTAGTTTGTCTTCCGGTATTTTAGCAGATGGTTATCAGTGGACGGGGCCTGGAGGGTTTTCTTCAACGGTGGCCAATCCGATTATTACCAATACGACTTCTTTTAGTGGAGGCACCTATTCTTTGGTGATTACAGAAGATGGATGTGATTCTCCAGCTGGGACGATAGATATTTTTGTAACTGCAGTTCCAACCACTCCAACCGTTGACAATAGTAGTCCAAGTTGCGCGGGCTCTAATGTGATTTTGGAAGTTACTTCTGGTTTTGGAGGCCCTAGTGCGGTATATCAGTGGTTTGAATCTGGTTCGAATGCTCCATTGGGACCACCTTCTACTTCTTCTGATTTTACCTTACAAAACATTACGGTGGCAGAGCAGGGTGGATATTTTGTGATCGTTACGGATAATGGATGTTCTAGTTTGCCTTCTAATGATACGCAGATTGTCATCAACAATAACCCAGGAGATGCGGCAGATGCAGGAACAGATATTACTATTTGTGGTGGAAATACTACGAACCTAGAGGCCAGCGTGCCAATTGGAACTGGTATTTGGTCGACGAATAGTCCTGGTGTTTCTGTAATCGCTCCGACAGATCCACAATCATTAGTTACCGGATTGTCTGAAGGTACGCATGTGTTTACCTGGACGATTTCCAATGGGACTTGCATTAACTATGATAGTGATGATGTAACAGTAATCGTAACAGACGTCGCCGCTGATGTGGCGTTTGCCGGATTAAATCAGGAATGGTGTGATACCACGGCAACTGCTCTTGAAGGAGCGACTAACTTTACCGACCCTGATGTGGTTGGCGTTTGGTCCCAATCTTCTGTACAAATAAATACTGGAGTTGTCATAGTCGATCCTACAAATCCAAATACAGAAATTACAGGTCTTTATAATAATGATGGAACAGGTTCTGGTAGTGTAACCTTTACTTTTACATGGACGTTGAGCAACGGGGTTTGTGGCGAATTTGATTCTGATGAGGTACTGGTTACTATTTATGATAATCCGTTGGACGTTGCCTATGCAGGTGAAGACATCACTTTATGCGGGGATATGATTGTCCTTGAAGCTGATCCATTTACGGTAGGAACCGGGCTTTGGATTTCGCCGACTCCAGGTGTCAATATTGTTTCTCCTGAAGAACCGACTACCATTGTAGATAATTTAGCAATAGGAGAAAATGTATTTGTTTGGATCTTATCGAATGGTGCTTGTGCTGATTATTCAAGCGATGCAGTACTAATCACGTATGAAGAGCCAGTTAGTTCTTCAGAATTGAGTTTAATGGATGATATTGTTTTTGTTGAATTTAACACGATTAAAGACACGTTGCCAATTTTCGATAATGACTTAATGGATCCAGATCTTCAAGAAGCCAATGCAGAACTGCTCGATGGTGGAGATCATGGTAAAGTGCGAATAGATGATGATGGAGCGTTTAGCTATACTCCTGATAATAATTATCTAGGTAATGATTCGTTCTTGTATTCGGTTTGCGCAACAAATTCTTGTGGAACGTACTGTGACACGGCCACTGTGGAAATCAAAATTGGGGTAGAAGGAACGGATTGCTATATACCAAACATAATTACTCCAGGCGTAGATGGTCATAATGATGAATTTATCATTCCATGCTTGATCAACTATCCGAATAATAAATTGATGGTATTCAATCGATGGGGGGATAAAGTATTTGAGTCTGCACCTTACAATAATGACTGGAAAGGAACTTATAATAATGAGGATCTCCCACAAGGAACCTATTATTATATTTTGATTCCTGATCGAGAAATAAATGACAGGCAAGCAGGATTTTTATCGATACACCGATAGTGAAAAACTAATAAATGAAGGCGTTAGTAAGTGACAAACTACTAAGGCCCTCAAAAACCGATTATTATGAGAAGAAGTTTTCTAATTCAGGTATTTGTGTTGCTTTCCATTTGGGGGATGGCACAACAGGATGCGCATTATACTCAGTTTATGTCCAATAAGTTGGTGATCAATCCTGCTTATGCAGGAAGCAGAGAAGCACTGAGCCTCACAGCGTTGTACCGACATCAGTGGCAAGGATTTGAAGGAGCACCGAGGACTGGGACTTTTAGTTTTAATGCTCCATTCTTAAAAAATAACAGTGGAATTGGCATGTCTGTGATCTACGATAAACTAGGATTGTCGGAAGCTTGGTTTATCGATCTTTCTTATGCTTATAAGCTGAAATTGAATGACAAAAACACCCTTAATATCGGTCTATTGGGAAGGGTAGAATATATTGGCACTCGATGGGATCGTGCGGACCCTTTAAACCCAGGAGACATCAATATTCCATTGACACAGCCTAATCGATTTCTTCCAGATTTTGGAGTGGGGGTTTATTACTATCATGAAAATTTTTATGCTGGATTTTCAATTCCTCATGTGTTGAAAAACGGTTTATATATTAGTCAGGATATTGATCCAAATGCAGGCCAATATTATGAAAATAAAATGCATTATTATTTAATGGGGGGCGGTGTAATGAAGCTGGGTTCAAGTGTGAAATTTACCCCTTCTATTTTGATAAAGTATCAACCAGAGTCGCCGTTTGATGTAGATTTGAATGCCAGTGTTTTGATGATGGATGCGGTTTGGTTTGGTGTAACCTATCGACTTGGCGATGCACTTGGCGGCATTTTACAATATCAGTTCAACCAACAATTTAAAGTTGGACTGGCGTATGATTATCACTTGTCTGAATTAAAAAGACATCAGCCTGGTAGTTGGGAAATCATGGCGGATTATATTTTTAAATATGACAATGAACGAATTAAAAATATTAGATACTTCTAGTATTGAAGTTGCTTAAAAATAATAGAAATGAGATCTATTCAAATAATAATACTTCTAGCATTAACGCTACTTTCTGGTTCTCTGTACGGCCAGAAAAAAGAACGGAAAAAACCAGGCAAAGTTACTGTCGGGACTAGTGGCAAATCTTCTAATGTCAATCGCAAGAAAAGTAAGGGAGATAAAATGTATGATGTCTTCGGCTATAAAGTTTCTGCAGAGATCTATGAATCCCTGAACCTTGGCTCTTCTGAGATGAACGAAGAAGTAATGGTGAAACTGGCCAATAGCTATCGCCTAAATGGAGATACCTATAATTCTGAATTATGGTACGCCAGATTCGTGACGGTAAAAAGTAATCCAGAATATATCCTGTATTACGCCCAATCCCTTCAGTCGAACGGCAAATGCAATGAAGCGAAAGCCTGGTTTAAAGTATTCGATAGAGTGAACCCGGACAAAGAGGACAAACGTGGATCCGAGCTGGCCCTAGACTGCGATGAGATCATGCAATTCAAAAAGCACAGCAATGTCAATATCCAAAAACTGGATGTCATTAATACCGATCGACTGGATTTTAGCCCGGTTTATTATAAGGATGGAATTGTATTCACTTCCTCCAGATCAAACAATCGAATAAAAGTGAATACTGATAAATGGACCAACAAGAATTTTACGGATATCTATTATGCAGAAAGGGATGGCGATAAGTTTAAAAAGCCGGAATTGCTGCCTGGTGTGGTAAATGGAAGATTCCATGATGGAACAGCCACCTTTACCAAAGCGCAAGATTTTATGCTTTTTTCCAGAAATAATTATCAAGGAACAAAAAATGGAAAAAGTGATGAAGGGACTATCGACTTAAAGATTTTTTCGTGTAGACAAGTAGGAGACTCTTGGGATGAAGTCCAGGAACTTCCTTTCAATAGCGACGAATTTGCTACTTGTCATCCTACACTTACCGCAGATGGGCAATATGTGATTTTTTCTTCAGATCGGCCAGGAGGCTATGGTGGGATGGATTTGTATATCTCCCCATTTCAAGGCTCAACCTGGGGGCCCGCTATCAATCTGGGAGGGTTAATTAATACCAAAGGGAATGAGATTTTTCCTTCTTGGATTAATGGGAAGTTGTACTTCGGATCAAACGGTCAGGAAGGGCTGGGAGGTTTGGATATTTTTGTTGCAAATCGGCTCGGCGATCAGCCAAATACCTGGACTAGTGTAGAGAATATGGGGAAACCTTTTAATTCTTCAAGAGATGATTTTGGATTTATTTTGAATGAAGATGGAACGGAAGGTTTTTTTACTTCCAATCGGGATCCAAATACCAAGGATGATATTTATTTTTGGAAAACAGATGAAAGTGTGATCGAACTTGAAAAACGGAAAATCTGTGTTCAAGATTTAGCGTCAACTGAGAAACTGTCAGGAGCCTCGATTACGGTGTTGGATAAGGCAGGGCAAGTTGTCACCAACAGAGATTTGGTGATCACCCTAGAACCTAATGAAGGAGAAGACTCCTACTTATTGGGCGTTTCCAGAAAAGGCGAAAATGCTGCCGCTGGAAGTTATCTGACAAACGAAAAGGGCACCATCCAACACACGATTGTACCTTCTGAAGTCTATACCTTTATCGTAAAGAAAACAGGCTACGAAACAATGAAAAAAGTTGTGCCTGCCAGCGACTTACTAAATAAAGAAACTTACTGCATTGACCTAGTCAAACGCAGTTGTGTTACGCTAACTGGACAGGTAAAAAACAAATCTTTCGATACTCAATTGCCAAACGCTACTGTAAAAGTGTTTAACAAATGTACAGGAGAAACAGAGGCCATTTTGACGGATAAAGACGGAACGTTTGAGTTTTGCCTGGACTGCGGATGCGACTTCGAAATACTAGGAACGAAAGATCGATTTACCAAGGACGTTTATAATCTATCAACGGTGGAGGACTGCGATTCTCTAAAAAAGGCGACCATCGAAGCCAAACTTTTATTGGATCTGGGAGAAGACCCACAAGAAGCAGTAGCTGGATCACAGCAGCAACCGCAACAAGTACCACTTCCAGGCGGAGGACAAATCCCAAATTATACACAAGCAGGCGCGCCTCCAGGATATGTGATGGTGCCACAAGCAACCTTGCAGGACATACTCTCGGGAATTGTAAAGCCAGAACAGGGGCAAGTGGTCACGTTGTCGCCGCTTTACTATGATTTTGACAAGCATGACATTCGCGGAGACGCAAAAGTAGAATTGGACCGCGTAGCAGAATTGTTGTACCAATATCCATCCATGGAAATACTTCTAACTTCTCACACGGACTCCAGGGGAACTACAAAATACAATAAGGATTTGTCGCAACGCCGTGCCAGTGCTGCAGTAAAGTACTTGAGCTCTGTAGGGATTGGTATTAAAAGAATGTTCCCGATAGGCTATGGAGAATCCAGGTTGTTGAATGAATGTGAAGATGGGATAAATTGCAGCGAGGCAGATCACCAAAGAAATCGACGCACGGAGATCAAGATCACCAAATTGGATAACAACAATGTGAAGGTGGATTATGTGGATAAACTGCCTCAAGTGATTGATCCTAAGAAAAATAAATAGGTGTTTTAGGAGGAATTTCTTGTGTCTAGGATGCTTCTTCTTGTGAAAACTCTAAACCTAGCTCTTTGCCGGCTTTTTCGATTTGATTGGCGAGCATCTGGTTGGTTTTTAGGACTCTATGGATCCAGCTGCGGTGCATTTCATTCTCTAGGTTGTGGGGAAAAATGCTTTCTATATAGTTTTTAGTTGGAGTGTTGGTGCGAATAGATTTATTCTTTTTGGCCTTATCGGTTTCTTTCTCCTGAGGGAAGTCCAGAATATCAGATGGTACCTCTTTATTTCTGTTTTTGAATGGATTTTCTGGTAGTTGGAGCTCCCAGAAAGACGGTCCAATTTTGAAGCTAGTCAGAAGCCCCATATCCCTAACGAAGAGGTTTCTTAGCTGTGGACTAAGCACTTGACGCGCGAATTTTGCCCGGTTTGACTTGATAACGAAGTTGTCGTCAAATCCTTTGTCTTCAAACTGCAGATCTTGCATGCCCAGCATGGCTTTTAGTTCGTCCCCCAAGCCTTGTCTGTAGATGATCAGATTGGTGTCTTTTGGTAAGTGGCAGCCGATTTTAATAATGTTCTCTACTATTGGATCCGTACTTTTTGAGCTAATGATTTTGCTTCTTATTTCTAGATTTCTGCCACCCAGTTGGCCATAAAGCATCGGTACAGTGCCAATCAATATGCCCATTGTTTTCTGCTCGCGATATTCCAATTGCAGATTTAGTTCTTTGGCCAACTCATTATATTGGGTTACTAATTCCATTTGGTAGATTTTTCATGTCCACAGTCTCCTGTTTTTAGTTGAAAGTTGAATCGATTACCATTGCCAATATACAATACTTTTTTCTGCAAAATACGGGTTGTCGGTTACTTCAGAAAGGGGATAAATTTCGGTGTATTCTCCTTTAGGAAGTGCCTCCATTTCTTCCTCCAGGTCTCCGCCTTTGTAGGCTAGCATCCCGTTGGGCAGGGCATTTATCTGCTTCTCACGAAGGAGGGGCTGCGCCCAATTGATCAGTTTTTCCATACTTGCGACGGCGCGGGTGACTACAAAGTCTGCTTTTTGCTTGAATTCTTCTGCGCGGATGTGCTGGTATTTGACATTTTTTAATTCTAGTGCTTCGACAACGGCTTCGATCACTTTTAGCTTTTTGCCGCGTCCGTCGATCAACCAGAAATTAGTTTCGGGAAACATTATTGCCAGTGGTATTCCAGGGAATCCGCCGCCTGTTCCTAAGTCAATAACTGTCGTCTCTGGCTTAAATTTTAGAAAGTTGGTCAGTAGCAATGAATGAAGCACATGGTGGGTATAAAAATGCTCCATATCCTTTCGGGAAATAACATTGATCATCTGATTCCATTCTTCATACAACGGACCAAGTTGCTCGAATTGGTGCACTTGTTTTTCGGTAAGTTTTGGAAAGCTTTTGATGATTTGCTCCATTTTTTTGCCTCGAAGATAAATAAAAGTAGTAGGTAGTTGGTAGAAAGTAGAAAGTATTGGAATAAAAAAGGAGGAAGGAAAGGGTAGAAATGGCAGGTATAAAGCAGAAAATAAAGCTAGGAAGTATTGGCGTGTTTTATTCTAACTTTGAATAACGGGGACTTTCGCTACCTTATATAGTTAACTATTTTGTTGTTGCTGTTCTTGAGAAACTTCCATTACAGACAACCGGAAGGGAATTGACTAAATTAGAAAAATATAAATCTGATTGGGACAGAAGAAGAGCTCATTGAAATTGATTGAGGTCTATCTATTAGAAGCACCAACTCGCTTTTCCATATAGGGTAAGAAGCGGCCCGGGATGGAGCTTTCTTTTTTACCAATTACGATAAAGCCAGATTTTGTGTAAAATTTTTCTGCATTTGGATCGGCGTGGAGGGTGACTCTTTCGATATTTGGAGCAATTCTGCTTAGAAAATCCTTCATTAATAATAGACCATAGCCTTTTCCAATATAGTTGGGGTGGATAAACATGTTTTCCAGATAAATGGTCTTTTCTTCTTGTTGGAGGTAGGAATAGTAGGCGATCAATTGCCCGTTGATTTCCGCTTTGTAGGTGGTATGACTTTGAATATGGTCTTCTGTAATTGTGAGGTCCTCCTCCCATGCTTGAAGTTGGTTGGTAGCGTATTCCCAATGTGCTTTGGAGGCTTTCGTTAACTCCGTAAGAAGGAGGTGATCCTCCTTGGTGGCTCGTTTTATTACCATCCGTCAAATTAAGCCAATTCAAATGAAATATCAAGAAGCAATAAGAATAAAGCTATCCCTTAAGGATTGACTTTTTCGCTGATTATCTCAAGGAGCGGGCGGTCTTCAATTTTGCTTATTAACCAGGACATGATGTCAAATAGGTAGAATTTATTGTAAAAATTATCTGCTACAAAATTTAACTCTAACAACTTTGCTCGAAGATCTTTAGCGAAGACCACCAGGTCTTTTTTTGTTTTTATTTTGTACAACTTTGTTTTGACGTGGTTCAAAATGAGAATATCGTAATTGTTTAGTTGCTGTCTGGTTTTGAGGTAACGATAGGTCGCTTCGCTCAATGATTTCAGTAAGAGGTGGTTGCCCATTTCGAAATGCAGAAAAATGGTCATTATTTTTATTGTCGCTTGGTGATTTTGCAACATGTTTTTATCATAATTGTCTGTCATAAATTGACAATATTGATAGGCTTGCTCGTAGTTTCCAAAAGCAAATTGGGTATAGGTTAGTTTTTGAAGTACGGCCAATTCGAGGTGAGGGGAAATTTGTCCGGGATTTGGTTTGACAAGTTTTTGAAACTTTTCATTAGACACCAGCGTTTTGTCGAATTGTTTCAGATTAAATTGCTTGTGAACGTTTATGGTGATCACCATAAGCTGAAACAGTCTCATGAATTTTGGGGAGTCAATTTTGCTTTCAAATTTTTTGAATTTCTCCAGATTTTCGTCCAGCTCTTCATATCTTTTCATCAAGGAAAGGGAGGTCAATAGGTTGTAATGCACATTGACCGAAGTTTCCATGGCGTGTTGATTGGAAGGTTGTATTTCACGCAGTTGATTGGAGGTTTCCAGCAATTTTTGAACATGTTCATAGGCGGATTCTTTATTGCCCACCATTATATAAAAGAAGAAGCAGATTTTATGATAGTTAAATGTAGATCTTAAGGAATCGCAAATCTTTTTAGCTTCAAATAGTTTTGGTTCGAGTTGTTCCGTCAGGCTTGATCTTTTAGCGTCATGATCAACATATGCATTCGACCAGTAAATGGACATTACTTCCAGCTCCAATTCTTCGAGTTTTATATAGTTACTCAGTTTTAAAAGATTGAGTTTGTAACTTTCTTTTACTTCCTCCATTAATTTGTAAATCGAGGTATTGCTATCGTACCTTCTACTAATAATGTATTCTTTTTTGAAGGCGAGTAAGTCAAGCATGCATCCGAAATTTTCTGATTTTTCGGCTAGGCTTATAGCACGGTCCAGCGTTTTCGAACAAATCTTGGGAAGTCCTTTGTCTCGTTGTATTTCGGCAATTTTTAATAAAATACGAGCGTCATCTTTTATTCCTTTTGCTGGCAGCGCGTAAAAGAGGAGCGATTGATTGACGATGAGTTGTAGACGGTGTTTTTCGAAGGCGAGATTTTTGATGATTGATTCATCGGAGATGATACTTTTTAAATGATCTTCATCATTTTTTTTCATACTATTCAAGGCCTCAAACAACTTGATGGAGTTCGGTTTATTTTTGCTTACATACTTTGAATTTAGCAACTTGAAATAGCGTTTTTCACTCTTGGACAAGGAGTGGATTAAATCGTACAAATTACTGGCAGCTTTCATTCTATTTGGATTTCAGGAAAACTAAATATTCATGGCTTGAACTTTAAATATAACAAGCAAGGTGGAGTTGTTTTAATAGATCTCCTTAAATGTTTGATTTAAAAAATGTTCTGAATTAGATGTTTGAGTTTAGGTAAGGGGTTGATTTGCTTCTATTTTATTGTTTCTTAGGAGCATTTGAATTGGAATTTCACGTCTTGATATTATTCTTTTTTTGGTTGGAATATTGATTTTTGATAACGCTTGTACTCTATGATTTGGTGTCAATTCTATAGAATGATGCGCTTTTGAAGATATAATTATATTGTGAATTTGTTGTGTATGGAAGGAATTAAACCTTTCTATAAATTTAAAGTCAAAGAATCAATCTCCTCCCATTTCCTTTTAAATTTCAACGATATGAATTTAGACAACAAGAAAAAAATACAACATTTATATTGGAGGGCAGGCTTCGGCTTAAACCCCTACGAATGGGAGGCAAACAAGTCGAAATCTATAAAAGAAACCGCCACCAAATTAATACAGACGGCCAAAAATGCAAAACGCCTCAACTATCAGTCCCCCTATTCTATAGACCAAATACGCAGCTTAACCAAGGAGCAAAAAAAACAAAAACGCCGAAACGACAGAAAAGCAGTAGCAACTATAAACCTACAATGGCTCCAAAGAATGAGTGATCCTAACGTACCAGCACTCCTTGAAAAAATGTCCTTATTCTGGCACAATCACTTCGCTTGCGAAATCAAAGAACCCAACATCGCCACCCAATACCTCAACGTACTTAGACAAAATGCCCTTGGCAATTTTAAAGACCTTGTGCTAGGAATCGCCAAGTCACCAGCAATGATTCTATACCTCAACAACAAACAAAACAGAAAACAAAAACCCAACGAAAATTTCGCCAGAGAATTAATGGAATTGTTTACCATCGGCAGAGGCAATTACTCAGAACTAGATGTCAAAGCAGCCGCCAAAGCATTCACCGGCTGGACAACACAACTAGGACAGTATCACTTCAAAGAGCAATGGCACGACTACGGCAAAAAGACATTCATGGGGCAAACTGGCAACTTTGATGGGGAAGAGATCATCGATATACTGCTTTCCAAAAAAGAAACGGCACGATTCATCACCAGAAAAATATACACCTACTTCGTCAACGACCAGGCAGATGATACAATCATCCAAAAACTCGCCGATCAGTTCTACGAAACCAATTATGACATCGGTCAGTTGATGCAGTCTATTTTTACCAGTGATTGGTTTTACAACGCCAAACACATAGGCACAAGAATCAAGTCGCCCATGGAGTTCCTAGCAGGAATGATCCGGGTTATGGGGGCAAAATTTGAAGACGATCTTCCCTTGATTGGTGTACAAAAAGCACTAGGGCAAACACTTTTCAAACCACCAAACGTCGCTGGCTGGCCAGGGGGCAGAGCCTGGATTGACAATGCCACCTTGCTGCTTCGCCTAAATATCCCAAATGCATTTTTAGACGCCGAGGAAATAGGAATAACCGTAAAAGAAGAGTTGGAAGCCCAAAATCGCAACAAAAAGTTGGGCAATGTAAAAATCCAAGTGCAACTCGACCGTCTTGAAAAAACATTCGGCCCGCTACAAACAGACGCTCAACTGCTAGCCTTCTCCGAATACCTGATCCAACCTCCAGTAGCCCATAATCTGGCGTTGGTACAGGACAATATTCCCAGAATCGAAGGCGCCAGGTACTTCAAAATGGCATTTATCCGACTAATCAGTTTACCCGAATATCAACTTTGTTAATCAAAAAAAATAAGCGATGAATAAGCATAATTCAAGAAGAGATTTTCTGAAAAAGTCGGTATTTGCGACAAGCTCTTTAATGATACCCGCATTTTTAAAATGCAGTGTTCCTCCTGCTGCCTTGAAAGCAAGTCAAAATGGAAAAATACTTGTTATCGTGCAGCTGAGCGGTGGGAATGATGGTTTGAATACGGTGGTTCCTTATGAGAATGATTTGTATTATAATTATCGGCCAACGCTTGGTATTAGCAAGTCAGAGGTTTTAAAATTGGACAATAATTTGGGGCTGAATCCCGCATTGTCTCCTCTTCACAATTTGTACAAGGATGGACTGATGACGGTGATTAACAATGTTGGGTATCCTAATCCTGATCGCTCTCATTTTCGATCGATGGACATCTGGCAATCTGCTAGTGGGGCGGATGATTTTTTATCGACAGGCTGGATTGGAAGATACCTGGATCAGCAACAAACCGAAACCATTTCCCCGCATCAGGCGCTAGAATTGGATGATACGATGAGTCTGGCGTTGAAAGGAAAAATCAACAGTGGCTATGCCGCCGGCAACCTCGATCAACTGAAACGGTCCACCAACAACAAATTCCTAAAGGCTGTTTCCCACCACGACCATAGCCATGAAGGGAATACCGCTTATCTGTATCGTACCCTTTCAGACACTTTTGATTCTGCGGACTATCTGCATGATCAATCTCAGATTTATAAGTCTAGTGTTACTTATCCTGGGAATGCTTTCGCCCGAAGTCTGAAGCAAACTGCAGAGTTGATTATTTCTGGTAGCAATACGCGCATCTATTATGTATCGTTGGGTGGTTTCGATACCCATGCTAATCAAAAAAACCAGCAAACCCGAATGCTTAAGCAATATGCCGATGGCGTTGGTGCATTTATGAAAGACATGAAGGCCAATAAAAAAATGGAGGATGTGCTGGTCATGACCTTTTCTGAATTTGGTCGTCGCGTCAAGCAAAATGCAAGTCGGGGTACTGATCATGGTACCGCTAATAATCTGTTTTTGATGGGGGGTGGCCTCAAAGAAACAGGCATTTACAATGATGCTCCAAATCTCAAAAACCTGGACAACGGTGATCTGATTTATGACATCGACTACCGCCGGATCTATGCAACTTTGCTGACCAACTGGTTGGGGGTGGATGCATTGCCTGTGCTAGGGAATTCTTTTGACTTGCTTGGGTTTTGTTGATCTAATATCAAAAAAGAAGGCCCGAACTACCGAGCCTCCCTTAAATATTGCTGATTGATTGCTATTTATTGTTTTATGATTTTTCCAGTGTGTGCATCGGTGCCGGTAAACAGTCTGTAGAAATATACACCTGAATTTAGATTGGATAGGTCAAATTCTTCCTTATGTGATCCAGCATTGTGATGTTCGTTTGCCATTAGATTTATGGCGAGTCGACCACTGATATCAAAAATGGCAAGAGATACCTTTTGAGGTTCGTTAAGATTGAACTCAATTGATATAGAATTGTAAAATGGATTTGGGTAAGATTTGATATCGCTGAATCCTGGTGTAGGCTTCTTGATTTGTTGATTGATTCTTGTAAACTTATCTGGTGTTGTATCAATGACATCAGACAATTCATCGATTGGTGTAGCCGTTTTACCACCAATATTCCAAGTTACTACCATCAAAGTACCTGCATTATCAATATAGTATAATCTCTTTTCGGCACCACTTATAAAACTTGCCATAGTGGAATTGTTTTGGACGTTGGTCGCTTCGCAATAATGAAGAAAACTATCGTCCCAGCCGCTACCCGTGATCCAAATCTGTCTGCCAACTCGATTGTCCGCTTTCGCATAAAAGAGTTTGTCATCAAAACGGATTAAAGGTGCGCCTTTTGTTCTACCATATCCTGGCAGGTATCCAAATGTCCATCCACCAGCTCCTGAAGCATTATAAACAACTGTTTGATTTGTGTTTTTATGAAAATAATATAGTCGGCCGTTGTGAAATGCCATTTCACTGGCAGCTTTTACTTTTGGTAAGGAGGAATTAACATTACCTACAAAAATCCAGATATTGGTGTTGGTAAGATAAATTCGACTGAGTACATTGGTATTTCTTCTAACGTAATACACCCCTCCATAGCCATAGGCTAAGTCAGAATTGTTAGCCACTTTAGGGGCAGATCCGTTTAAGATCCCCGCAGCATTCCAACCACTAAAAGATTTGATATAGCTGTAGATTTTGTTGTTTGTAGCTACATAGAATAATCGATTGTTGCCATAAGTTATACCAGTGTTGGGTTTTACGTTTACACCGGGCATATTTTGATGATTCCATTGTCCGTTTGCCCAAAACATTTGATCAAATTCACCATCTTCACCAACATAAAACAATCGATTGTCCTCCCAGATCATATCTGAATTTTGCATTACTTTGGGGAAGCTATAATTAATTACATTGACGTTCCAGCTGCCATTAAACCATCCAACTCTCAAGCGGCCATCTGTTCCTACGTAGATTATGCTGCCTCCGTTTGTGGTGACCAAACCATTACCAGCGCGCGATTTGGGGGCGTTAGGTGTTAGTTCGTCTACGCTGTAGGTATTGGCGCTGTTTGCAGCACCTGATTCGACGATTACCTGTTGTTCAAACTCACAAATACCGCCAAATATGTCATAGTCCACCCTAACAATATAAGTGCCTGCCTCCTGGACTACAAAACCGTTAATCCCAGTTATTGGATTTATTTGTGGTATTTCAACATTGCTGTTTATGTTCCTCCATGTGAATTGGACGTTGGAAATTGTTGAGAATAAAGGTATTTTGATCTTCCCAATAAGAGTTATCTCCCCTGGATCACAAAAGAATTCAGGACCATATCTAGTAACTATTATTTCATCAACATCGCAGGTTGCTTGTCCGTATACTGTATAATTTTGAATACTAATTAATAGTAAAAAGGATAAAATAATTTTATAATTCATTTTTTTGTTTTTTAAATGTTATTAAAGATTAATGGCCATTGTAAGTCAAATGTACATTCAATTATTGCTAGGGGAAATGTGCAGTTTATAGTCGTGATCAATTGACCGAAAGGCGTCGACTTTCTAGATTTTTCCGGTCTTTTCAATCGGGTGCTATGTTCTGCGCATGCGGGGTCGGCAGCAAATAAGTGCTTTACCTGTCGGGAAAACACCTATTCTGCAAGCACTTAGTTGGGCAAAACGCTCCAGTTCTACCAACTACCTTCTACTATTATTTACTACCTTTGATAGCAAATAAACCAATATATTTTGAAGGAAATACTTCACATAGCGACCGAATGTTATCCAGCAGCAAAAGCAGGTGGGTTGGGAGATGTCGTTGGTGCATTACCGATTTATTTGCCCAAGCATGGGATTAATGCACAGGTGGTTATTCCGAAGTACAAAAACAAATGGTTTGCCGCCCAAAAATGGAAAACGGTTTATGAAGATACCCTTTCCCTCGGCACCGAAAACATAGTATTCAAGGTGCAAAAGCTACAAGGGGGAACAATAAATTTCCCTTTCTATTGCATTGACATCCCTGGGAAATTCGATCGGGCGTCTGTCTATCTGGACGTAGATGGAACCGGTTTTAAAGATGAGCCAGCACGCAACATTTCCTTCCAACGGTCAGTACTGCAGTGGCTCAGTGCCGCGAAGATAAAGTTTGACGGACTACATTGCCATGACCATATGACGGGACTAATCCCCTTCTTTATAAAACATTGTCCAGCCTATAAAAAACTTAAAAATACACCTACCTTTTTTACGATCCACAATGGTGCTTATCGAGGTGGTTTTGCTTGGAATGAAATCATTCCCATACTTCCAGAATTTGAAGTTGCCTATAGTGGGCTTCTGGATTGGGACGATCATGTCAATAGCCTGGCAACTGCCATCAAATGCGCATGGGCGGTCAACACGGTGTCGCCTTCCTACATGAAGGAGCTGATGCGGGATGCGGGCAGTCTGACTCCGCTTTATGAGCAAGAAAAAAAGAAATGTCAAGGCATCTTGAATGGGGTAGATACTGCCCTTTGGAATCCTGCCACGGATCCTTTTTTGGACGGCCATTTAAAAGGTAAAAAATGGGCCGAATTTAAGAAACATCATAAAACCACATTGCTAAAAAAATATGGGCTGAAATCCAGGCGGCCGCTCCTGGGATTTATCGGAAGATTGGCGACTCAAAAAGGCGCAGATTTACTGATGACGTCCTTGGAAATGAGTATAAACAAAGGCCAAAAATTTAGTGCCATTATCCTAGGCTCCGGCGACAAAGCAATAGAAGACCAATTGCTGGCACTGGCAAAAAAATACCCGGACCAAATAGCAGTGATCGTTGCTTACGATGAGGCATTGGCAAGAGCAATTTATGCCGCAACAGATTTTCTGATTATGCCTTCAAGGTTTGAGCCTTGTGGACTCAACCAGCTTTTTGCTATGCGGTATGGCTCTATACCTATTGTGTCGGCGGTTGGTGGGTTGTTGGATACGGTTCCTGATATTAAGAAGAAGGGGAATGGGCTGGTGATTGCAAAACTAAACACCAAAGAAATTAGTAGTACCGTCGAACGCGCAGTGCAACTGTTTAATAACAAAAAAGAGTTCAACGCTTTGAGAGAAAAAATTGTGGGGTTGGATTACTCCTGGAATAAATCTGCGGAGATTTATGCTAAATTATATCATTCCTTTTAGTAAATTAATCATTCATTTTTAAACTGCTCTATTAACCCACTCGAAATGAAAGATAAAACTGTAGCCCTAATTCTTGGAGGAGGCACTGGCTCCCGATTGTATCCATTGACCATGGATCGCTCGAAGCCTGCAGTTCCTATTGCTGGGAAGTATCGGTTGATAGATATCCCTATTAGCAATTGCCTGAATTCTGGTATTCGAAAGATGTTTGTGATGACGATGTACAACTCCGGCTCCTTGAATACGCATATTAAAAACACGTATCACTTTGACATGTTTGGTAGTGGATTTGTGGATATCATGGCAGCGGAGCAAACACGGGAGAGCAAGGACTGGTTTAAGGGGACAGCAGATGCAGTGCGGAAGACCTTGTCGAGGTTGGTGAGCATTGATTATGAATATGCGTTGATTCTTTCAGGTGATCAGTTGTACAATATGGACTTCGATCAATTGTTGCAAGACCACGTGGAGAAAAAGGCAGATCTCACCATTGCCACCATTCCTGTAAAGGAAAAAGAAGCTACTTCATTTGGGATTATGAAGGTAGACAAGGCTTGCAACATTAGCGATTTCATCGAAAAACCAGACAAAAAAGAAGTCAAAAAATGGCAGTCGGATCTGGATGTTAAATACATTAAAGCTAAAAAGCCTTACTTGGCATCGATGGGTATTTATGTGTTCAACAAAAAAATAATGAACCAGCTGATTCTTGATAACCCGGAAGCTACGGACTTCGGCAAAGAGATCATTCCACTGGCCGTAAAAAATCCAGATTTGAAAGTGGTGAGTTATGCTTACGATGGATATTGGGCGGATATTGGGAATATTTCTTCCTTTTTAGAAGCAAACATCAATCTCACCGGTTTTTTGCCTGAGTTTAGTTTGTACGAAAATGAACATAAGATTTATACTCGAGCCAGGATGTTGTCTCCTTCCAAATTTTTTGGGACGAAGATCACGGAAGGACTGGTGTCTGATGGCTGTATTTGCCATGCAAAAGAAATCTACAAATGTGTGATCGGCGTACGATCCAGGCTAGGCAAAAACACTGTTTTACGAAACGCTATCATCATTGGTAATTCGTACTATCAAACGGTCAATGATCTGGATGATTTGCCTGACAATGAGCTGCTTGGTATAGGAAATGACTGTTATATCGAAAACGCAATTCTAGACCGCAACGTGAAAGTAGGCAACAATGTCAGCATCATTGGCCACAAATCACTGGAAGATATCGAGACGGACGAGTATTGTATCCGAGAAGGTATCATCATCGTGAAGAAAGGTGCCTACATAAAAAAGAACACAAAAATTGGAGTGAAAAAACGTGTTAAAGCTTCTGGGAAATCGTAATTGCTTGACTAAGCGACTTTTTGGTAGAAAGTAGTTGATCCTATTTTTTGAAAATGGTTAATTGTATATCACACAAAGACAATTATAAATTGGTTTTATGCCTTCTGCTTTACCCAAACATTAGCCAAAAGGCTCAAAATTATTACACTAATCGCCAATAAATTCATCCAGGATTGAGGTTCTCCAAAAAGTATCCAGCCTGCAGCAAGTGTAAACACAACTTCTGTGTATTTGAATGGAACAATGAGATTGGCTTCTGCGTTTTGCAGGGCCTTGGTCATGTACAATTGTGCACCAAAGCCAAATAGGCCAAGGCTTAACAATACCAACCACTCTATGCCCTTTGGCTGGACCCAGGAAAAAAACGAGGAGCTCCCTCCTACAATTAAAGCGAACACCATAAAATAATTGATGATCACTACTGGATGTTCCGATTTCCCAATCTTGCGAATGGTTACATAGACTAATCCACTAAAAAGGGCAGAGGTCAGGATCAAGCCCAAACCTAATAGCGTAATCCGATTGTCAAATCCTTTTAACAGTAAGACTCCTCCGAAAGCGGTTAGAAAGAATAACCATTGCAGTTTTTTCATTTTTTCACCTAGGAGCAATACTGCAAATCCAGCTGCAAAAAATGGAGATAAATAACGTAGGGAAACAGCCGTTGCCATCGGCATGATTTGAAACGCCTTAAAAAATAGAGTTAGCGACGTGACTCCCACTACAGCTCTACATATCAACAACGAATGGTTTTTCCCAAGGATAGGTTCTTTTATCTTTATTAGAATAAACATACAACAAACTACGGTGCCTATTGCTCTAAAGAAAACCAATTGCATCGTAGGAAGATGATCCACCAAGCGAACGGCAGAATTGAGCCCTGTAAAAAATACAGCGGATAAGACCATGTAGATAATCGCTTGCTTCAAGTACCCAGCTTTATTTAATCAATGTGAAAACATCCCGTTGTTGTAGCTGTTACAAAGGTACAGAATTCGACGGGCAGACTATTGTCGGATATATAAAAGTTAGCGTTTTAGGTTTGATTTCTTTTTTTTTATTCGACAAATAATAATTTTAATTTTAATATCTTGTAATCCTACCAATCCAATTAATATGAAAGAGCCAATTGCACTGTGGAAACGCGCCAGTTTGTTTAAAGATGTGGGCGTGCATGAGCTGGCAAATTTATATAATGCCTTCACGGAAGAAGTGTTTTATGATGGCGATTTTTTGGTGCGGGAAGGAGAAATCGGTAACAAGTTTTATATTATTTCTTCTGGTAAAGTAGACATCTTAAAAGAAGGAGTTTTGATCGCGCAAAAAGGAGAGAGTGATTATTTTGGTGTAATGGCCCTCTTTGACAACTCTAGACGTTCGGCTGACGTGCGGGCCAACGGCAAACTCATCGTAATGAGCACCACCTATCAGTTTCTTGAAGCACAAACCTCAGATGTCGTTTATAAAAAAATACTGTCCAACCATTTCAGAGTCATTCAGAACACTGTTCGAAACATGAATGAAAGCGCCGTTTTAAAACAACCCGAAAAATTGGAACTAACAAATGCCATTGAAGAATTGCGCAACAAAATCTCCGCAGATTTGCACGATGAAGTAGGGAGCATTCTAGCAGGGATTGCTATGCAAACAGAATTGATGACACTTTCTTCAACCAATCAAAATGCAGAAAAAATTAGCAATTTGAGCCGTAAGGCAATGGCTAATCTACGAGATATTGTCTGGGCAATGGACAGCAAGAGCAATAAATATGAGAATCTCCTGGACCGTATGTACAGTTTTGCAGAAGATTGTCTCGATCCCAATCAAATGACCTTCCAGTTTGATACCAAATTATTGGATAAATCGGAGGCGATTCCCGAGCGAATTAAGAAAAATATCTTCCTGATTTACAAAGAAGCCATCACCAATATCTCGAAACATTCCAATGGAAATCTGGTAAAGATTGTCTTCCAAACGGCCAACGATAAACTCCTCTTGTCTATCAGAGACAACGGATCACCTGCGGCTTCACTCAATAAAGGAGGTTTAGGACTAAGTAATATGCGCCTTCGAGCACAAACGCTTTCTGGCAAATTTGAAGTGCGCACGTCTGATGGTTTTGAAGTGATGGTGGTTGTTCCTTTATAAGTAATCTTTTGACTATTAAAATGACTGTGTAAAGATTTGGCTGAATATTATGGGCTTAACTGGCCAAATCTATGATTTTTGATTAGATTTGGCTGATTAGTGACCATATAATTGGCCAAATCTCTACTTTTTTGATAGATTTGGCTGATTAGTGCGATCTAAATTAGCCAAATCTATGATTTTTGATTAGATTTGGCTGATTATAATTAGTATATTTAGCCAAAAGTTTGAAATATGAAGGCCGAAAAAAACATAATTGGTCGAAAACGAGAAATAAATCTCTTAAACAAAGCCTATAAAAGTGGTCAATCCGAATTTGTAGTGGTTTATGGCAGACGAAGAGTCGGCAAAACATTTCTAATAAGAGAGCATTTTAATCATAAATTTGACTTTTATCTGACTGGCTTAGCAAATGGAAGTACAGAAAAACAATTGGTAAGCTTTAATTCTGCACTTATTACTCAAACCAACAGTGATAATAACACCGATCCCGAATCTTGGTTTGAGGCATTTCAACGACTGATAAAGGAATTGGAAAGGAAAGATTCCAAGCAGAAAAAAGTTGTTTTCCTGGATGAAATGCCGTGGCTTGATACGCCAAGGTCTGACTTTATAATGGCGCTAGAACATTTCTGGAATAGCTGGGCTAGTAGCCGAAAGGATATTCTGCTAATCGCTTGTGGATCTGCAGCTTCCTGGATGATCAATAAACTAATAAACAATCATGGAGGATTACATAACAGAGTAACTCAACGTATCAAAATGTATCCTTTCACCCTAGGAGAAGTGAAACTGATGTTGAGGGCAAACAATGTTATTCTTGACCATTATCAGATCTTGCAACTTTATATGGTGATGGGCGGAATTCCCTTTTACATACAGGCTATTGAACCTGGTAAAAGTGCTCCGCAGATCATTGAGGAACTCTGTTTTCGAAAGGATGCCTTGTTGGCCATTGAATTTCCCAATCTGTTTAAATCCCTATTCAAAAATGCCCAAAACCACGAAAAAATCGTCTATGCGCTAGCATCGAAGACAAAAGGGATGACTAGAAAAGAGATTATAGCCACCACTAAATTGCCTTCAGGAGGATCAATCACAAAAATATTAAATGAGCTGGAAGAAAGCGGTTTTATCACCGGGTATCATCAGTATCAACAAAAAACGAAAGACACCTATTATCGACTCTCCGATTTTTATAGCGCATTTTACTTGAAATTTATCGAAAAGAATAGAACCTATGCTCCAGGAACCTGGATCAACAGAATCGACCATCCCGCGCAAAGAGCATGGAGCGGATTTGCTTTTGAACAAGTCGTTTTGGTGCATCAACAACAAGTACGAAAAGCGCTGGCGATCGGAGGCGTTTATGCGGTAGACGCTTCCTGGAAAAGCAAAAAGTCAAACCCAGGAGCACAAATTGATCTGCTAATAGACCGAAGAGATCAAGTGGTCAACTTGTGCGAATTAAAATATTCCCTAGATCCTTTTACAATTACAAAAGCCTACGCGGACAACCTGCGCAATAAAATTGGCGTTTTTAGAGCAGAAACCAAAACCAGAAAATCGCTGTTTTTGACAATGATCACCACCTTTGGCCTCGTCCAAAACGAACACGCCTTGTCTTTGGTCCAATCAAGTATAACGATGGATGCTTTGTTTGAAATAATCAATGAATAGGGTTAAGCAAAATTATCAATTCCTTTTAATCCTAAGGATTGGGTGATTAATTGTTTAAGATTTCGGAGTACAAATATCCCCCAAAAACTCATTTTACAAATCCGGATTATCAAAAAAATAAGTATATTACCAACCAAGATAATATGTTATGGAATATATACTAATCCTCTTGGTAGGAGCAGGCATAGTCTACTACTTCTACCAGAATAAAAGAAAAACAGAATTGGCCGTCGCCAAAGCGGCAAAAGAATGGGCAGACAAACCAGGACACAATTGGAAAACCGTCGATTTCGCAGCAAAAAGGCAGCAGCAAGACCCTAGAGCAGATGCGCTCATTGGCAAATTGTTTGCTTCCAAAAATGCCCTTCATCTGAATAAATTCTATGAAGCAATTCAACGGACATCTACCGAATTGCCAGAAGAACTTCCAGAAGACATCAAGGCCTATTTTGAAGAGGGAGATCGCCTACCAGAATGGGCAAACCAAGACCTGATAAAACGAGGAGAAGAATTTTATATTGAGCATGGTGGAATGATTGCACTAGTTCTATGTGCCAAGAGTTTGCCTGAGTGTTATGCTTGTGCGAATGGTGCGATGGTACTTTACAAAACATGTAGGCTGAGTGAGCAAAATGGAAGCCTGAATGCGTTTACGAGACGGATAGCGGAAACCGCTCAATTTATCGTCAATACGATGTCTCCTGGAGGATTGTCTCCTGGCGGATTGGGCATTCGGTCAGCACAGAAAGTCCGTCTTATCCATGCTACGATTCGCCACTACCTTCACAAGGGAGAATGGGATGCTGCCAAATATGGGGAACCGATCAACCAGCAGGATATGGCCGGGACACTGATGTCTTTTTCGCCACTGGTCATTCAAGGACTGGAAAAACTAGGTGTCAACATTTCTAATGAAGAAAAAGAAGCATATTCTCACTGTTGGCGGATTATTGGACATTTTATGGGACTGGACGAAGACGTATTGCCAAACAATATGCAAGATGCATTGAATCTTGGAAATACGATCTTTGATGATCAAAAAGAAGCTTCGGACGAAGGCAAAAAACTAACGGCCAGCTTGATTGATTTTATGACACTGATGTCTGAAAATGGCGAAATACACATTATCGTAGATGATTTGCTGCGCATGTTGATTGGTGACGACACGGCGGATATGATTGGTGTTCCTCCAGTCTCCCAAAAAGAAGAATACAAAGCAAACCAAATCGCCAGAGAATTCTTGGGCGGCTGGGAAAATTTTATAGAACGGCACAGTATCCTGAGAGCACTAGCCAGACCGATCAATAAAATATTCCTAAATGGAATGCTTCGGGTGATGAATAAAGGCGAGAAAATCCATTTTTTTATTCCACCATCCCTACAAAAAGATTGGGGAGTTGGCCCTGAAAATAATTCATAAATTATGTGGCAATTACCCTTTATCAATACAGCTGATTATAGCATTGCCGGCCTTGTTTTTAATGGTGTTGGGTGTTTGTTTTGGGTGATCGCTTATGCGGTTTTGGTCCTAGAGATCAGGAAAAAGAAGTTTGTAGAAATGCCTGCTTATGTTGCCGGCGCAAACATCGGTTGGGAGTTTGTCTGGAGTTTTATTTATCATCCGGATACTGGGATTATTTATGCACTTTCCTACATCGGTGCTTTTTTTCTGGACTGTTATATTTTCATATCTATTTTGCGGTATGGCACCAAGCAGCCAATGGCCGATGGGCTCAAAAAACACTTCACGATGTTCGCTTTTGCGAATCTGCTATTTTGGGTGTTATTTAGTTATTTCTTTAGAAATGAAGGGTTTGATACGACGATTGGATCGAACTCGGGGTATATCATCAATGTGATTTTGTCGTTGCAGTGTTTGGCGATGTTGCTTCAGACAAAGGATACGGCCAATTTCTCTATGCTGTTGGCCTGGTGTAAGATGCTGGGGACGGGCTTGATCACGGTCTCGATGTTTATCTTTTATCCTGACAACCATTTTGTTCAATTGCTGGGAGTGACGTGTCTTATCGTTGATAATGTTTTTATCCAAGTACTAAAACAACGCCATGGTAAGTGGATTTAAAAAGCGGTTTGGTCAGTTGGTGGCGTACTTCATTCCTGCTTCACATTTGGAGGATGGAAATGTGCACCAGGCTAGCAAAATTCGAGTGTCAATATTTTTGATCACTACGTTTATGTATGTTTTGTACACGCCAAATGCATTGGGGCTCAATTTGCAAGGACTAGCTGTTGTCCATATGGTGGCGGTATTCATCATTCTGGTTTCCTTGTTTCTGCATCGGAGGGATTGGTCGGTAGAAGGTACCGCACATTTGTATCTGGTGGGAGCGAGTAGTGGTATTTTTGCGGGCATGGTTTATCTGGGAGGATTGTTAGCGCCGGCGGCTGTTTTTCTGATTCCCGCTATTGCGATGTTGGTTGGTAATAAGCGGATTGCGGTCATTTGGTTGGTCATCAGTATTGTATTTTTGACTATTATTTATATGATGACGAATGCTGGCTACTCCTTCGAGATTGGTTACGATCCGGCATTAAGAGACTACATTCATTATTCTTCCGTATTGGGAATTGTCATCGTCCTGTTTTTATGCATTTCCGTTTTTGACAATGAGATCAAACTGGCCATAAAAACCATCCTTCAAATCAATGAAGCGTTAAATGTCGAAAAAGAGAAATCAGAAAACCTCCTCCTCAATATTCTACCCTCCGAAATTGCAGAGGAACTAAAGGAAACTGGCGATTCAAAAGCCCGCGAATACAAGGACGTCACGATCCTATTCACCGACTTCGTCAATTTTACAAAAATCAGTGAAACGATTGGTCCGGTGGAGACGGTGGCGGAGCTGCACAAGCAGTTTACGCTGTTTGATCAGATCATGGAAAAGCACGGTCTGGAAAAAATAAAAACGATTGGAGATTCCTACATGGCCGTCTGTGGCTTGCCGCTTGCTAATGAAAACCACGCAACAAATACAGTGGCTGCAGCCCTTGATATACTAGAGTCATTAACACAAAATCAATCAAAATTTGAGGTGCGGATCGGTATCAACTCAGGGACGGTAGTTGCGGGAATTGTAGGCGTGAAAAAGTACGCGTATGATATTTGGGGAGACGCCGTAAATACCGCTTCTAGAATGGAACAGCATTCCCATCCAGGAAAAATAAATATTAGTTCGGCTACTTATGCATTGATCAAGGGGCATTTTTCGTGTGTTTCGAGAGGAGAGGTGGAGGTGAAGAATAAGGGGAAGACGGGGATGTATTTTGTGGAGTAGGTTAAATAACCAGCTCCAGTCGGTCAATGATGGTTTGGTTTTCTATTGTAATTTTTTGCTCTTTGATCACCAGTAGCTCTTCCATTTTACCGCTATCCAAAATTCGTTTTTGTTCTTTTACGAATGGGGTGATGTCTTCGATGGAAATGATCCAATCGGTGGCGAATTTTTTTAGGGTTTCTCCTCGGAGTCCTAGTTGGATGGCGCGTCGGGGGAGTTTAGCTCCGTGCGGATCGTGGTCGGGGTCCCATTGCAGGCGGACGCTGGAGTCGGCCAGTTGTTGTTTCCAGTTTTCGTGGGTGTGGAACAGGTGTTCTTTGTAGGTAGAATGAACGGCTGCCTCTAGTAGCGCTAGGAAGTTGGTCTTGGTGATTTCTATGGCTAGGATTTGTTGTTGGTGCTCCTTGTCTGCCCAGCCAGCCCGGTACATCATCCACAAAAAGTTAGGTTTGATCCAGGACATTCTGGTAAACTTGTAATGTGCGCCGCCAAACTGTTGATTGGCGATGGCGTAAGTGACTATTCGTGGGTTGAATGCCTGGTAGACAATGATGTTGTCTCCTCGGGTCTGGCCGATGAGGTGTCTACCTTCTTGGGGGACTTGAGACTCGTATTCGGTGTATTTTATGGTAGTTAGGTTCATTTTTGTTGTTTTTGGGGAAGAACCGAAAATTGAGGATTAAAGTTTCCTTTTTGTTGATTTTTTTTGATGTTGGGTGGGGTGTGGTTGTTTATGGTATTGTATATTGATGTTGATAATTTCTAACTTATCTTTGTGTCTACTTTATTGAGGAACTTCAAACCTTTGCAATTTGGATTTTTCGCACAACAGGAAACAATGAGCAAGAATAAATCTAATGCAAGAGAAGTCATACGAGGAGGATTTCGATTATTAGAGGAAAAAGAGAACAATGTTATTGTTTTACGCCAAGCAATTGAGGAGGGAATCAATAGTGGTATTACACATGATTTTGACCCTGCAGACCATTTGGGGAAGTAAAAGCGGCTAAACGTGAGTAATGGCAGGAAATCGGTTTACAGAAAAAGCAGAAGCGGATTTATATTCCAAATTATGACAAAAGCCTACCTAGACATCGACGGCGTACTATTAACAAAAAAGCAACAACCTCCAGACCACGTTTCTGAATTTATTGCCTATGTCATCAACAACTACGACTGTTATTGGCTAACCACCCATTGCAGAAACGGAGAAAATAAGGCGATGGAGTATTTAAGAGGCTTTTTATCCAAGATGGATTTAAAATCATTAGAAAATGTAAAGCCAACAAATTGGGATACTTTGAAAACAGAAGCCATCGATTTTACCTCCAATTTTGTTTGGCTAGAAGATTACCCTTTTGAAGCAGAAAAGAAAATCCTATTCCAAAACAACAAAGAAGAAAGCTTGATCCTAGTAAAATTAGATAGAAAAGAGGAGCTAAAATCGGTAATTCGTATACTAAAACAAGCCAACACAGCTTTAGGAAATCACAAATACAAATGATCAAAATAACAGAAAATAACATCGTTGACTACCTGTTAGACAAGGAAATGTGCAGGCGTATTGTAGAAAACTACGAGAACGATACAGGAAGCCATCTAACCTTTAGAAATGAAATCAATGAAGCATCAACTAAGGCGCTTCTACCATTAAATCAAATAGTAAGCATCAAAACTGCCTTGTTAAAGTATAAGGATATTGGCAAAGAAATTTTTGAGGGATTTATATTTAACAGTAACTTCCCTCATGAAGTACTTTTTGAATTGTTGGAAGAGGGAAGATTTATTCATGCTTTAGCGCATAGAAGCGAGCCTATTGACTTATTGCTTAAAATTGCTAGGAGGAAGGATTCCCCGAGTGAAGCGCTGTTAACAGCAGGCCAATGTTATTACGACGCTCCCAAAATTTCATCAGCTGTATTCAAGTCGTTTCTAGAGGAGTTTTCCAAAGAGGAAGAATTATTTGTTTCTCTGGCGCATTACATAAAAAAAAGGAATGCAAAAACAATAATATTTGAAGAAGCAATTAAGGACGCAAAAAAAATGGTAATACTGCACGAAGAAGTGCTAGTAGCACAAGAGCTGCTCATTTCTAGGGAGATACCTTTCATAGTCGAAAAATACAAAATGCAAATTCCAAGATTTCTAAGAAGCATTTCAAAGAATAAATATACTCCAATAAAGATCTTAGAAAATTTAGCAGTAGTTTCCAATATCAAGTACGCAACCGATATTAGGCAGAGCGCACACAGAACACTTAGCGAGAAATAACTAAATAAATAAAATTGCTATTCTCTTTTAAAGAACAGCCTTCCCCTACACAACAAAAAATGAAGCCCCAAAAAACAATAAAAAAACTCCTAAAATTACCCCTGATCCTCCTAATCCTGGGAATAATCTACCTAAATTACTCCACCTACTACCAACCAACATTCAAAAAATCAACCACTAGCACCTACAACCAAGATGTCTACCAACAACTCCATTTTCTAAAAACAAAACTGCACAATGGAGCTGGAGCAGACATGCAAAATATATTCCCCGAAGGATTCGTTTTTATCAACTCTTTATATGGATTGACATGGGTGAATTTAATTCAGGACCTAGACAAGAACTCCGCTATTTTCAAAGAAGGAATGACCGAAATCAATTGGGCCGTATTACAAGTAGATTCCCCCCTCGCCAAGCAGATTTTTAGTAAAGAATTGCCACTTAAATATGGCGCATTCTACCAAGGATGGAGCAATTTATTGCTAGCCAACAAACTAAAGATCCAGGCAGAAACAGACAGAGATCCTTACGAAGTACAACTCCTTGTTCAAAATTGCAACCAAATTGTAGTGGCCCTAAGCAATTCAGCAACCCCTTTTCTAGAATCCTACTCGCAAAACTCCTGGCCCGCAGATATGATGGTGGCAATGGCCTCCGTAAGCACCCACGACAAAATCTTCGAAGCCAAATACCAAGAATCAATAAATGCTTGGATTACAAAAGTAAAACAACAACTAGATCCGAAAACCCAGCTCATCCCACATTCCGTAAATTCATCAACTGGCCAAACCATCGAAGGCGCAAGAGGCTCCTCCCAAAGCCTAATCCTCAATTTCCTAATCGACATCGATGAAGCATTTGCCAAGAAACAATTTGAAATCTACAAAACTCAATTCCAAGACTCCAGATTCGGACTCCCTGGAATACGAGAATACCCCAAAGGAACCATGGGAGGCGGAGACATCGATTCCGGCCCAGTCATTTTTGGCATCGGCGGTGCCGCATCGATAGTTGGCCAACGCACCATGGGCAAATTCAAAAACTGGAACACTTACCAGGGACTGCGAAATTCAATTGAAGGATTTGGCGCAGCCTACACTACCAACTCAAAGAAAAAATACATATTCGGCCAATTGCCAATGGCCGACGCCTTTATCGCTTGGAGTAACTCCATAGAACACACAGAAAATCAAGTAAAACCAACGTCCAATTGGAGAATTTACTTCCATCTATTATCTTTCGTATTGATCGTTGTATTTGGATTTATTGTTTTAAAGTGGTGAAGCATATTTGAAAATAGGACTATTCTAGTGCTTTGAAAAACCGAGACATCAACGTAGGTGTACCCGTTCGGGTAGACAAGGAAGATTTTCTTTGTTTTTATACCCGAAGGGGGTTATTTTTAGTAAAATGAAATTATTTGTACCCGTTCGGGGTTGTTTATATAAAATATCCTATATTTATACCCGAAAAGGTACATTATGAAAGATGAAAAACTGGCATTAAAGGAATTTGTAAAAAAAAGAAGAAAGTCTTTAAAACTAACTCAAGTGGAAATGGCAGCAAAAGCTGGCGTCGGTGTAAGATTTGTAAGAGAACTAGAAAGAGGCAAAGAAACACTTAAAATGGATAAAGTCAATCAAGTACTGGAACTATTCGGATGCGAACTAGGCCCAGTAAAATATAGAAGAGAATGAGAAGCGCAAAAATTTTTATGCACGATAAGTTGGCGGGTATTCTGATAGAAAATGAAGAAGGATATCACTACAAATATGACAACCAATATTTGGATTCGGAAGAACCAGAGCCAATCAGCTTAACAATACCTTTAAGGCCCGAAAAATATACAAGCAAAATTCTGTTTCCGTTCTTTGATGGACTAATTCCTGAAGGATGGTTATTAGATATTACAACAAAAAATTGGAAACTAGATGTCAGAGATAGGATGAGTATTTTACTAGCTACCTGCACGGATTGCATAGGAGCAGTATCCGTAATGGAAATAAAAGAAGTAGAAAATGAATAAATGTTTGTACTGTTATGAAGAATTGACAAAAGAAGAATACCACCTTCAGGAATATCACCAAAGCTGTAGCAAAAAAATCTTTGGCACTAAGGCTGCTCCAAAGATTGAATATTCACAAAATGACATGCTTCAATTAGCAGTAAAGGTTGTCAAAAGTCAAAAAACAGTAACAGGAGTACAACCAAAATTATCATTGGCAAGAACAAAAATGACAGAGGACTCAACTGTTGAACGATTTACGATTGTAGGATTATGGGGCCAATACATCTTAAAACCACAAACTGAATTATATAAAGAACTTCCAGAAGTTGAAGATGTAACAATGCACTTAGCAGAAAGCATGAAAATCAAAACTGTCCCGCATTCATTAATTAGATTGAAATCAGGTGAACTAGCTTATATAACAAGGAGAATTGATCGGTCAAAAAATCGAAAATACCACATGGAAGATATGTGTCAATTAACCGAAAGGCAAACTGAACATAAATATAAAGGCTCTCATGAACAAGTTGCAAGGGCAATTAACTCATACACAACAAACCCTGGATTTGATAAAGTCAATTTTTATGAATTGGTACTTTTTTGCTACCTCACAGGCAACAATGATATGCATTTAAAAAATTTCTCCTTACTTAAAAATGAGGAAAAAGAATACAGTTTGTGCCCAGCCTATGATTTGGTGGCTTCAGAACTACTTGTCGAAGGAGACGACGAAGAATTAGCTTTGCATCTAAATGGCAAAAAGAAAAAACTTAAGAAGAATGATTTTGAAGCCGCAATGCATACAAGTGGCATAAATTCAAAAGCAATAGAGAACATTTTTGTGAAATTTGAAAAATCAAAATCGAACTGGGAAGATTTAATAAATAAAAGCTTCTTGTCGCAAGAATTGAAAATGGAATACATAAATATGATTAAAACTAAATTTCAAAAAATTTACGGCTAATAATACATGACTGCCAATTGAGGTAAGCGCTCCACAGCGGAGAAGATCGTTAAATAAAACGTATAATCATTGTGAACAAAACATATATCTTCCTAGTCCTAACCCTTTTGTCCTTCTCCACTAAAAAGAAGAAAAACCAAGGCTTCCATTTAAAAAAAGTTCGAAAAATCATTCGTGCTCATCCCTAAATCCGAATTTCAATATGGCTACAATGATAAAGCCAACAAGAAGGGCGCAATTGAGTGGTATATGATAGACAATCCCAAGGATTCACTTTCAAGAATACCACCTGCTAGAGTCGTTTCCTTGGATTCGTTTTACATAAACAAATATGAGGTAACCAATCTGCAATACCGTGAGTTTCTTTCCGATTTGAGAGTGATGGACCCACAGCTTTATCCTAAAATGCTACCGGATACAATCATTGACCGCGATTACCATTATTTTGGAGAACCCTTTGTAGGGAATTACTTCAGACACCCAGCCTATGACAATCATCCCGCATTAGGCATCTCCTACAACCAAGCAACCACCTACTGCTATTGGCTCACCAAAAAATACCAAAAAGAGCAAAAAAGAAAATTCAAAAATGTGCAATTCAAATTACCCACCGTTGCCCAATGGACCTATGCTGCAACCAGTGGAAATTACCAGGTCAGATTTCCCTGGGACGGATGGACCCTGCAAAATGAAAGAGGGGAGTGGCTGGCAAACTTCAAAGCAATCCCCCAATACCATATCGGAAAAAAATCAACCCCCAATGGCAACGTTAGATCAACTGTTATTTCAGATGGAAGCTACCGACTCGAAACCAGCCCAGTTGATGCTTTTGAACCAAACGACCTAGGCATTCACAACCTGGCAGGCAATGTAGAAGAGCTTGTCCGTGAAGCCGGAATATCAAAAGGAGGAAGCTGGAAAGACACCGGCTATTATCTACAAACCTGGGTAGAAGAAAAATACGACACCACCAAAAGCGCCAGCGACGAACGAGGATTTAGAGTGGTGATGGAAATCATTGATTAACTAAAAAACAAAAAATCCGGCCAACGGTAACAACAATCAATATACTAGCAGATACCACCTTTAGCAGGTTCATCAATTTTGAGATTGGCGAGCGATTCGATCGAGGAACTTCAGCAGCGATATTTCTAGGAGAGGAATTATTCAACCCTCCCTTAGTCCTAATGGGGCAATGAACATCAGAGTAGTTACTGCAACAGAAGACAGCAGGATTTTTGAAAACAAACATAGACGTCATCGTTGATCTCCAATAAAAGAAGCCCGAAAGGAGAGGGGAGAAACGAAATTTTTCCCATCAAAAAATAACCAGAAAAAAGGCTCGCTTCCCTTAATAACCAAAGGCAACGATCTCCACAGCGCCAGCGGACGGGCCTCCTACTTCCCAACAATATCAGCAAGCAACCCTTCAAACAACTCCGCCGCCAAAGGACCAATCCAACGCCCACCACTAGAAGTCAGCAAAACAATCCCCGCATGATGCGCAGGACAAAACTGATATTCCGAACCAAACCCATCAATATCCCCACCATGACCAAAAATAGTCGCTCTTTTACTCGGCACCTTAAACAACCCAAGCCCATAAGAGACATTCGTTTCCTCCGATATCGGGGCAACATCTTTCGTCAACACCAACGGCGAATAATTCCCATGTTGATCATACTCCCGATAGGCTGCCAACTGGGCTGTCATTAGCGTAGTAAGGTCATTTATATTGGAATACACCGCACTTGCAGGGACGAGTTTACCCATGACAAACGCCTTGGTTTCCACCGTTCTGTCCTCCTTCATATAAGGCGTCGGCAGCAGCGTCAACTGACGATCATCTAAAGTCGAAGCCGTATTAGAAAGTTGATATTTGCCAGTAAGGTACTTTTTTAAAAGCTCGTCATAAGTCTGTCCGCTTGCCTGCTCACAAATGTAACCAACCATTGCATACGCGAAGTTAGAATACTCCCATTTCACTCCAGGCTTCCGCTTTGTCGACAACTTATTGATATCCACAATAAACTGCGCCTCAGAATATCCGTCAATCCAATAGTTGTTCCCCTTCCGCTTCCTAGAAACCAGCGAAGCGCTGCGAGGAAGCCCCGCCGTATGTTGCATCAACTGTTTTAATTTGATATCTTGAAATCGCTTTCTGGATTTATCACTAAGCACCTTGTCCAAATAAACCGTGATTGACGCCTCCAAATCCAACGTCCCCTCCAATACCAAATGGTTCGCAATAATCCCCGTCAACGTCTTAGACAATGATGCCAATTGATAGATAGACTGGGCATCCACCTGCGCTTCCTCCTTCCAATTCATTACGCCAAATCCCTTAGACAAAACCACCTCCCCATCCCGAATGATCCCAACCGAAATCGCCGGAATTTGATTTTCCTCCATCGTCGCTTCTATCCGCTCACTAATCCAGTCCAAAACATCGTGTTCCGCCACAGTGTCCTGCGATACAGAGGGATAAGAAAGAAGAGTCAGAATGCTAATAAGAATTGCAATTACCTTTTTCATAATTATTTTGATTTTGATAGTGTTAATAATTTAATTTTAAACAGAGACCAACCACAAGACGATGCAAGCGAATTCGTTGCTTTAAGCAAACGTAGAAATGTTCCAGAAAAAGTCCTAAAAAGACCTGCCTTCCGAATCGCAGCAGGCAGACGACATCTAATAGCGGAGGATGAAATCCACCGGTTGATGATTTAATGTTTCTAAAAGCCCTGGAAGGCGACATAAAACATGGAGATAGTGGTCTTGTTTTTTTTTATAAAATGCATTTATCCTTCGCCCTGTCAGGGAGCTAAGTACAAGGTGTCATCACTCATTGGTAGCTCCACGTTCCAATAAATAGGCCTCCACCTCGGCATGCTCATTCTTCCTTGCCATTTTCAGCGGCGTTCGCAACCGCGAACTAAAAAAATACCCATCCCGTGAAGACTGATTCACCTCCGCACCACACTGGATCAAAAGACGTACAATCTCCAGATGCCCCTGCTCACAAGCATTGATCAACGGCGTCTCATCACCCATGATCTCAAAATTGATGTCGGCACCCTTTTCTAGGAGGTAAACTACTACCTCTTTATGGCCATACTTCGCCGCCATAATTAGCGGATTTCCATCACCAGATACTCCCTGATCGATGTCCGCTCCTAGTCCGACCAACGCCTCCGCCATAGGAAGATTTCCCGATTTTGCCGCCTGGATCAGCGCCGTCCCATCGCCCTTAAATTCTTCATTCACATTAGCGCCCTTTACAATCAGCAGTTTGACCAAATCCACATCTCCATTTCTGGCCGCCAGCCACATCGGATATCCATCAGAAGCAGTCCCCAGATTTGGATCCGCCCCATTCTTCAGGAGCAATTCCGCAATATCAAGGTGCCCGCGCTCAATCGCATTAGTCAGCGCTGTCCCATCACCCCAAACCTTCGAATTGACGTCTGCCCCATTTTTGATCAGCAATTCAGCAATCTCAAAATGTCCACTTCGTGAAGCCGTCAATAAAGGAGTGCCATCACCACTCACTGTTTCACTCACATCGGCGCCCTTTTTTATCATTAGCGACACCACCTCCGTTAGGCCCCTGCTCGCAGCAGCCATCAGTGGACTTTCGTCGTCGTTGTGGTAGTCGGTGACATCTGCGCCGGCGTTGATTAGCAGCAGGGCCATCGCTGCGTTCCCATTTCTACAAGCAAGGAGTAGCGGTGTTCGCGGATCGCTGTCATAATTTCTACAATCTGGCTCAACATGCTGGAGCATAGACTTTACGAGTGATTCATTATTGTTGTTAATAGCGTCCATTAGTTCAGGACAACCATGTTTACCAAATAAAATAGAAGCAGAAAACAGGGAAAGAACAAGAACAAATATATTTTTCATGATGATAATTTTAATTAATTGAATGCGCTTTAAAAAGTAAGGAGTTATTCCATGCATGGACAATACGTTTCCTTTACGCTACAAATATGCACCAATCCTTCACACCAATGTGAAAAAGAAGCCGAACCCTTCAATTCTGTCGATGTTTAGCCTGTTTTTGGTCTAGCTAGGTGTTTCATCAGGGTTTTGTAGAGGGTAGAGCGCGACACTATATAATGCAAGGATCCCTCTCAAGGCTATCTAGTCTCCACAAAAGAAAATGTAACAGCTTAGTACGGGGCGCCCTGTTAGGGCTGGCTGAGTAGTTGCAAAAAATACAACAGGTTGATTAAACTTTTGACTACAAAACTAAAAATCTAATGAATAAGGCCAAAAACCACTTATTCATTGCCAAAATCAGCCCATTCATCGACATTTTCCACGAGTATAAAACAAAGTGCTTATTTTGCGAATAGATACACACATATATGTCCATAAGCAACAACATAATTGATCGATTATTAAAAGCACGCCTGCTGAGTCATTCCGCGTTTTGGATACTAATGGTGCTGCTGTTGGCTTATCATGGTAGTTTGTTTGGGGGCAATTTTAGGGACAACCTTGTTAATATGTGTGTCTTGCTTCCTGTCCAGATGGCGGCGGCTTATTTCTTGATTTATGTGCAATTGCCAAAGCTGTTGTTTCGAGGGCACTGGGTGATTTTTCTCTTTACGTTAACGGCGGTGGCTTATTTGTTGGCGGCAGTAGCCCGATTGACGATTATCTATATTGCCGAACCGATCATTGGGTATGATGGCTACGATGAATCACTTTGGGAAGTACTTTCTGATCCAATTTATCTGGTGAAAGTGTACATGGTGTCCTTGTATCTGCCTGCTCTGCTGTTTTTTATGATCAAAATGACCAAGGAGCGGTTTACTCAGCAACACCGCGTGGTAGAACTCGAAAAAGAAAAGCGATCTGCCGAACTTAACTTTCTGAAAGCTCAAATGAACCCGCATTTTTTGTTTAATACGTTGAATAATATTTATTCCTTGGCCAAGAGTAAATCCGACCAGACACCGGAGATGATTCTCAAACTCTCAGAAATTCTCGATTATACCATTTACGAATGCCAAGAAAACCTCGTCCCCGTTTCCAGCGAATGGCAGTTGATCGAAAATTACACCGACCTCCAAGCCCTCCGCCACAACGACGAACTAACCGTATTCATAGAACAAGATATCGACGACGACGAAGCACAAATCTCCCCACTGATTCTTATTTCACTGGTAGAAAATGCGTTCAAGCATACCAAGGCCTCCTCTACCCACAAAGCAAGCATCAAGGTCCACCTATCTGTCCTTCAAAACCAGCTGACACTCCTTGTGAAAAACACAAAATCCAGCCCTGCTCCAACTCGGAAAACACCCAAGAAAGGAATCGGCTTTCAAAATGTAAAAAAACAACTCGACATGCTCTACCCCGATCGCCATACCCTGGAAGTCAACGATCAGGAACAGACATATGAAGTCGTACTAACTATTCACCTTTAAAAGAACAAAACCCCATGCCCCAAACCACCAAATGCCTGATCGTTGATGATGAACCACTTGCTATAGATGTACTTCGCGACTACATTGCACAAGTGCCTCAATTAGAATTGGTCACCACTTGCCAGGACGCTATGCAAGCCTTTCAGGTTTTAAATGAGCAGCAAGTTGACCTCGTATTCCTTGACATCGAAATGCCAGAAATAAATGGGATTGATTTTATCAAGTCCCTCGCCCAACCGCCAGCTATCATTTTAACGACTGCTTATCGCGAATACGCCCTTGAAAGCTATGAAATTGAAGTGGTCGACTATCTCTTGAAACCAGTTTCCTTTAAGCGTTTTTTCAAATCAATTACCAAGTACTTAAAATCCATAGACGCACCTACCACCAAAGAGATTGCTATCACCCCAACCCCCAAAGGGAAAGGCTCTATCTACGTTTATTCCAACAAAAAAAATATAAAAGTCCATTTTGAAGAAATGCTCTACCTGGAAAGCATCAAAGACTACATTCGAATACACACCTCTGAGAGAACCATCATCTCCAAAGACACCATCTCCCGATACGAAGAACTACTACCCAATTCCTTCTTGAGAATACACCGTTCCTACATCGTCAATACCTCCAAAATCACCGCCTTCACCGCCCATGACATTGAAATTGAGGACAAAGAAATCCCCATCGGTACCAGCTACAAAAAAGCAGTCATTAACCGTTTAAAACAGGAGGCCTAGGTAAAGACGTGAGATGCAAGATTCCCATCAAAAAACAACACTACCGTTGAACACCAGAAAAAATTCCATTATTCCGATCCCAAAAAATCTTATCGGCACCAGTCACCTCCCCATCCAAATTGTAATCACCTGGCAGGTAAATATTGAATAATCCATTTTGCGGTAGCCAGCTTGTGTGGTCAGAACCATTGAGATCATAACCTGTACCGTCCAAAATCTGCTCCCCATCACCAGCATACATTGCCCAAACACCAGAGGATATTTCCTTCTGACCAAAACCAGAAGCAGTCGTATAGCTATTCGACGTTCTAAAATCATAAGTTAGATCAGGCCCGGACGTCGGCACCGCAGAAGGTGACATCACCGCTAAATGATTTCGGTGCTCCACCACAATAAAAAATGCGGAACCATCATCAGAGGTTAGGAAGTTAGGGTCAGGAAAAATCAGACAGCCATCCGACTGCACCACTGCAGCTGCAGTAGCCACCGTACTGGCAGAACTAATCCCTGTCCGAAATCCAACCTTCACCCAGTCTACTGAATTGGCAGGGTAGTCGGCAATTGTCCAGTTTTGGCCTTCTGTGCCAGGATGATTCCAGGGAGCGGTATTGTAAGGGTGCCCAGCAGGAAGCAATCCCTTTTGGAGTAAGATAGTTTGCAAGCTGTTGTTATTGTAAGTTCCTTCCATCCAAAGACAGATGTTCGGACGGATGATTTCAGGACCAGTTGCTAATTCATAAGCACCGAGGTCATATCCAGCGCCTTGTGGTCGGACAGTTTGATCAAGGTCTACAGCGACATCTGCTAAAGTAGTTCCTTGGTCTATTACCAAGGAGGGAGTGCCTGAAAGTCTTAAATCACCACTGGCCAAATTCACAAACCAGCCTGCCTGTGCTTGCGTGTAATTAGAATATACATTGGCTACTCCGCCATTTCTGGATCGAATTTGCTGATTAGTAAGATTGTTGGCAATATCCACGTTGGTAGTACCCGCCCAACGATATTCGATGGCGTTTTGATATTGAATGTGGATGGTATTGTTGTAGACTTTAATGTCAGGAGCGTATTCCAATCCAATTCCTACGTCATTAAACGGATCAACACCTTCATTGTAGATGGTATTGTTTCTAATGATGCCACCAGTTATTCCATTTGCAGGATCATCCCCAAGACCGAAACCAACGCCCCGATCACAATTTACAATCTCATTTCGCTCTACGGTAATGTTGGAGCCAGTGCGCCAAAAGTGAACGGCGTGTTCTGCTGTTGAAGTGTGAGGAGAAGCGATGTCTCTAAATACATTGTCCCGTATAATCCAATTATCTCCTTCATGCACATCTATCCCTCCAATGTACCAGTTTGGGCCAATGCCTGCGGTATATTCAAACAAAGAACACTGAATACGACCATTGTCTGAACCATCTCCTGAACTAGCTCCTTTGACCATTTGTTCATAAATATCAACAAACCGGACGTTGTGAATATAGAGGTAATCACCGATCACTTGAACGCCATGATTTCCTACATTTCGAATAGTTAGATCAGCAATCGTAGAATTGTCGCCCGTAAAGAAAATACCATTGACGGTAGATGCTTGTGAAACCATCCCATCTCCTTCCAAAATAACGGCGTCTCTGTTGCCACTTTGGCTTCTGATCACAATATTGCTGGCAGTTACATAGGGATAAGAACTTGCATCTGCCACTTGATAAACCCCGTCTGCCAAAAGGATAGTGACGTTCCCTCCACTGCTGTTTGCCTGATTGATTGCTTGTCTGAATTGCGCTGCAGTGGAGACATTGACTACTGTCCCAATTGTAGTTGTGCAAGGAGCTACTGTATTGTTTTTAACTTCCGTAACGTTGCAGGAACAGGGTTCCGGTTGGACAATAATAGCGCCTGATTCATGTGCTCCAAGATCATGCGCCGCTCCTTGAGGTCGGGCAGTTTGGTCCAGATCGACAGCGACATCTGCCAGCGTTGTTCCTTGATCAACTACAGCAGCAGGATCGCCGGATAATCTTAAATCGCCACTGGCCGGATTGACATACCAGCTGGCTTGTGCCTGGGTATAATTGGAATATACATTTGCAGTTCCCCCATTTCTGGAAGTAATAGGTTTGTTGGTCAAGTTGTTGGCAATCACCGCGTTTGTTGTACTTGCAAAACGATATTCTATAGCATTTTGATATTGGACATGAACGGTATTATTGTAGATTTTTGTGTCTGGTGATTGCTCCAGAATAATTCCTACATCATGGTAGGGGTCTACTCCTTCATTGTAGATTGTATTATTTCGGATAATACCTCCAATTACTCCTGCCGGATCAGCACCAAGCCCGAATCCAATACCACGGTCACAGTTCACAATTTCGTTGCGCTCAATAGTGTTGTTAGATCCGTAGTTTCTAAAATGAATGGCATGTTCTGCAATAGAAAATGAAGGAGAAGCAATGTCTCTAAACACATTGTCTCGTACAATCCAGTTGTCTCCTTTGTGGATGTCAATTCCTCCGATGTACCATTGAGGGCCAATGCCCGCGGTATATTCAAATAAAGAACATTGTATACGACCCTCGTCCGAACCATCTCCTGAACTAGGACCTTTTATCATTTGCTCAAAAATATCAACAAACCGGACATTGTGCACATATAGGTAATCTCCAGATGCCTGAATTGCATGATTGCCTACATTTCGAATAGTCAGATCGGCAATCGTGGAGTTATTGCCAGTAAAGAAAATACCATTTACCGTAGATGGCTGCTGCGACATGCCATTTCCTTCAAGGATGACCGCATTCCGGTTACCGCTTTGGCTTCTTATGACAATGTTGCTAGCTGTAACATACGGATAGGAGCTGGGATCTGCTACTTGATATACGCCATCGGCAAGTAAGATGGTGACATTGCCACCTGTATTGTTTGCCTGACTGATAGCCTGCTTAAACTCCAATGCAGTAGACACATTGATAATGGTTCCAACTGTGTAATCACAAGCTTGAACGGTGTTGTTCTTTACCTGTTCGACCGTGCAGTCACATGGTTGGGCATATAGACAAGAAAAGGTGATTAGCAGAAGTGCTAAAATTGTAGGCTTTAGTAGTGTAGTCATGAGCTGGAAATTGATGTTGTTTGAAGGTACAAACTTTTTCGCACCTATTTTAGTGATTAACAATCAATTTGTTACGAAGGTGTAAGCTGGAAGTACATATTGGTTTTTGGATTATGTTTCATGACGTGAAGAAGCATGCACATTGCTGAAATAGCGCAATGTTTGGAGGTGTTTCTGGAATCAAGGCCTTTTTTGTACCTACTAGATCACCGTCTTTTAGTCGCCTATCGCTTCCTGCCCCATTAAAATTGAAAGGTCAAAATTAATAATATTGTTCGAACTCGACCGGCGACTAAAATCGCAATTTAGGAAGTCAAATAGGAGTTATTGTAACTAATTAATAATAGCAATTTTTTTGAAAGTCATAGTCTCTCCGTGCCTAACGGAAAGGATATAGGTGCCAGCTGGAATTCTACCGAGGTTGATCTCTGTGTTTAACGTGCCACTAGAAAAATCGACCGTTTGCTGATAAACTTTTTCCCCTATACTATTCAAGACCTGGAGTTCTATCTGCTTGTTTGGTTTGCCAGATAGCTGTAGCAGGAAGTCGCCCGAATTGGGGTTAGGAAGTACCGCAATTGCAGACAGCAACTGTTGTTCTTCAATATCAGAAATAAGGATCGTGAAAGTTTGGCTATACGTGGTCGAACCACAATCGTTGGTGGCAGTAAGGATTACGGTATAGGTACCACTGCTGGAATAAGTGTATGTTGGGGTCATTTGTGTGCTCGTGTTGCTATCACCAAAGTCCCAGAAATAGCTAGTGGCATTTGTGGAATTATTGGTAAGCGAAACGGTATATCCAGAAACTGAATGGCTGAATAAAGCAGTTGGCGTGTCATTCACAACAATAAAGTTTGTAAGATTCTCCGTATCCGAACCAAACACATTGGTCGCCGTTAAGGTTGCCGAATAACTTCCGGGTGCATTGTATTGAATTTGTGGATTTTGGAGGGTAGATGTAGTCGGGGTGCCTCCAGGGAATGACCAATCCCAACTTGACGGATTGTTGGTTGACTGATCAGAGAAAGTTACTATTAAAGGGGCACATCCGTTTGTGTTGGAGGCTGTAAATCCAGCACTTGGCAGATTGCCAATTACAATGGTTTGTGAAAATTGCTCCATATCACACTCATTTGTTGCAGTCAGCACGATGGTGTAATTCCCAACGGCAGAGTAGGTATGTACTGGGTTGGTTTGTGTACTAGAGTTGTTATCTCCAAAATCCCAGGAATAACTAGTCGCGTTTATGGAGTTGTTTATCAACGAAACAGAATTTCCAGATATTGAATAATCGAAATCGGGAATTGCGTCAGTTAGTCCGGTACCCTGCACTTGCGCATAACTGTACGACGAAGAACTTCCCGGAGCTCCAATTGCTATCGATTGGCCATCAAAAGAAAGAGAAACAGAAGATCCATAATATTGATTTACGGCATTTCCGTCAATGTTGTTGCCAAATTGGTTCCAACCGCCATTGATTGCTTCAAAAATACGAACGCGTCCTATATTATTAGTACTATTAGCAGCCCCAGCGACAAGATTACCATTAAGAGAGAGCGAAACATCCTTGCCAAAACGGTCCGATGGTGCTTCTCCATAGATAGTATTTCCAAATTGGGTCCATGTACCGCCGATTTCCTTGAAAACACGTATTAGTCCAGCGTAATTTGCTACTACATTATTATTTGGCGCACCAACAGCAATCGATTTTCCATCAGAAGATAGCGATACCGAAAAACCTGCTTGGTCTCCAGCGTCCCCAGTGATACTATTTCCTATTTGTGTCCAAGCGCCTCCATTTTCCTCAAATATTCTTACGTGGCCCGCATTGGGTCCGTTATTATCATTGCCATTTGCTCCTGCTGCAACCCGTTTGCCATCTGCGGAAAGTGAAACATCGGACCCAAAATAATCATAGCTTGCTTCTCCATCAATGTCGGACCCTATTTGTATCCATGTTCCAGCAATCTCTTCAAAAATTCTTAAATGGCCAGCAAAATAGCCATTCGCACTATTAGTTCGTGCACCAATAGCTACCCGTTTGCCATCCGCAGAAATCGCCACTGAATTTCCAAAAAAGTCCCCACTTGCTTCTCCAAGCAGCATATTCCCGATTTGTATCCAAGCGCCATTATTTTCTTCTAATAGTTTTACTTGACCAGTTATGTTTCCATTCGAAGCATGATAAGGAGCGCCAATTGCTACCCGTTTGCCATCCGCAGAAATCGCCACTGAAAAACCAAATTGATCGCCCACAGTATCACCATCAATATCGGGGCCTATTTGTGTCCAAACGGTGCCATTTTTTTCAAAAATTCTTACATGGCCCGCATTGATGCCATTTCCATCATTAAATTTTGCTCCAATTGCGACCCGTTTGCCATCAGCGGAGATCGAAACAGAGTTGCCAAATTGATCATTTTGAGCTTCACCGATTAGATCAGTGCCAATTTGATAATTTCCTCCAATCTGGATGTTTACTGAACTAGTTGCACTGCACCCGATGGCATCTTCGACTGAAACCTGGTAAACTCCTGGCAAAAGGTTGCTAATAGTGGAGGATGTTTGTCCATTGCTCCATAAATAGTTGAAAGGAGGGTTGCCATTGTTCGAAATTGCAGTCGCCTCCCCGTCGTTTGTTCCTGCGCAAGTTAGATTGGTGGAAGATAATGATAGCGACAAGATTGGATTTATCTGAACAACAATTGTTTGTGTGGTGGTGTCCGCTGCAAAACCGTTGGAAACAATCATAGTTGCTTGATAAGTTCCTGGGACAGAATAGGCAATGATGGGATTGTTGGTGGTACTAAAACTTGGTGTGCCTCCGGGGAAAGACCACTGCGGGGTACCTAATACATTTAAAGAACTATCAAGAAACTGTACCTGTGTCTCGCACAACCCTACGTCAAATTGGTAGCCAAATTGGGCAATTGGAGAAAGAGGAATACTGTCGAATTGATAAACAGCCGTATTTCCCATATTGTTGAAAGGGGTACTTCCAGTACTTCCTACAGCAATTCGTCCGCCATCTGCCGAGATCGAAACTGATCTGCCAGCAATTGCTGTTTGACTTTTGCCGTAGACAGTTATGCCTATTTGTGTCCAGGTTCCTCCAATATTATCAAATGTTTTTACATAACCTTGGTTAGATTGGCTTGAACCAAAAGATGGCGCACCTATTACCACCCGATCTCCATTTCCTGAAAGGGATACAGAAGAACCAAATCCATCTCCACTTGCTACTCCATCAAGATCACTACCTATTTGTGTCCAGGTGTTGTTGATGTCTTCATATATTCGGGCGAAGCCATCATAGGTGCCATTCCCATCATTTGCATGGGCTCCAATCGCAATTTGATTACCATTGGAGGAGACCGAAATTGAAAAACCTAACACTTCAGTCGTATTTATGTAATTACCAATTATATCATTTCCTTTTTTTGACCAGGAACCGTTGTTATTTTCCGCATAAACTTTTACAAAACTGCTGATTGTATCAATGGCCGTCATCGCAAGTGTTTTGCCATCGGCAGAAAGGTCAATTTTACCTCCAAGTTGTTCTCCCATGGGATAGTTTCCATAAGAATAAGAATAATTGTAGCCCCCGCTAACCAAAAGCACTTGTGTCCAAACACCATTGTTTTCTTCGTACACCCGAACATCTCCTTCATGATAGTATCCCTCCAAAGGAGCGCTAATGGCTACTCGTTTTCCATCTGCTGAAAGAGAAACACCAGAGCCCTGCGCGTAATAATAGTAGTAAGGAGTGACAAAGTTTCCAATCTCGATCCAGCTACTTCCATTGTATTCATAAACCCTCGCCTCATCATAGGAGCTGTTTCCGATGGCAATCCTACTTCCATTTTCTGAAAGGGAAATCGCACGTCCAAAAGATCCGGATGGATGATCTATGTCATTCCCGAGTTGATTCCAGATACCAGCAACTTCTGTAAATACTCTGACCTTGCCTACCTCGGATATGGCCACTTTGCTCCCATCTTCTGACATAGAAACAACTCTCCCTGAGTTGCCGGAAGGCACAATCCCCGGAATGTCATAACCGATTTGTATTTGAGCCTGAAGTATAAAAAAATGAAAAACGAATACTGTAATTAAGGAATATTTCATAACGGGTTTTATTAGCTTATAAGGAAGTAGTTCATAAACCAAGTGCTCCTTTCCTCGGATTTCGTTACCTCTACACAGAGAAATCTTTACAATATATTAATAAATTTTAAAAGATATTATCCCTTCTCCAGCTATGTTGTTTTTAATCTATCATTATAAGACAGAAGGAACGGAGGCCCCTTCTGGGGTGCAGGTATTGTTTGCGTCTAGATGTGTTTTGAATGTTTTGTCCTTAAAACAACTGATTTTTGAAGAGACTAGAAAGCGATTTCGCTACCAGTGTTTTTCCCTCTTCCAGGACTTTTGCACCATCGTTACTGATGTCGTTTCGTATCTGATATACAGGTGGGTTGTTGCCCTCATCCATGTTGATAAAATAAGGATGACCACTTCCTGTAGGGTCTTCTCCAATACTGAAATACCCGTATGGGAAAATACAGCTACCAGGAGTATTCACATAAAAATTGTCCGAAATTTCATTAAAACCGTTGAACTGAATGGCTTTTCCCTTGCCGTCAATTGCTTTAAACCGAATGATCAAACCTGCGATGGGGTATCGAGTCAGCATAATCCGTATCCAGAAGGGTAGGGCATGTTGCAATTCCTCTTCCAGTTCGTGAAAGGCTTCATTCGTTTGGATTTTACCTTTTAGGAATTCTTCATCTTCTACGGGTTTTACCCGCTCTAGGTAGTGCATCAGTTTTTCATCCATCGACTAGTGACCTTCTTTTATTAAATGTGGAAATTTGGCTTGGAAACGTTTTAATCTTGGAATAGAAACGCCTTTGATGTATCCTTGGTTCGGGTGCAAACGTTCGTAGTTTTGATGGTAGTCTTCTCCTACCCAAAATTTTTCGAATGCCTGAACTTCTGCAGCCACTTTTTGAGGTGCCAGCGATTTATTCAAAACAGCTATTTTGTCTTCAATGATTTGTTTTTCTTCCTCATTTTTATAAAAAATGATGGATCGGTATTGGGAGCCGTTGTCCGGTCCTTGTCCATTGACCTGAGTGACATTCTGTGAACCAAAGTACACCTCGACCAAGGTCGCAAAGTCAACAACTTTAGGATCGTAATGAATCTCCACTGCTTCCGCATGCCCGGTTCTTCCCGTATTCGAAGATTCGTAGGTCGGGTTTTTTGTATGACCACCAGAATACCCAGAGATCGATTCGTGGACGCCCTTCACACTTTCATAGACCGCTTCTACACACCAGAAACATCCAGAAGCAAAGTAGGCTTTTTCCAGGCCTTCTTTTGTATGATTGGCTAGGACAGGCTGTGCATCTTTTGCGGAAGTTGGCTGGCTATTTTCATTCGTACTGGAAGTCTTACAAGATCCAAGCAACAAACCAAGACTAACAAGTAAAACAAGATGGATATATTTCATACTACAAATTTAATGGACGACGTTCTTAAAAACTAAAAATCGGGCAAAAGGTTTACCACAATTTAACTAGTTTTTGTATTTCGTGTTGTCGTGGATGTGCTATTTATTGCTTAACTAGTTTCGCGGACTTCCTACCTTCCTTCGTCTTCACCATTACCAGATAAATCCCATTCGACATTCCGCTAAGATCAAAATTGTCCACTATCGGAGCGTTGATGCGCAATACCGACTGCCCAAGTGAATTATAGATGTCAATAGACTCCATTTTTAGTGCCGGTTCAACATAAAAAATACCAGAAGTCGGACTCGGAAAAATTGTTAAGTTGTCAGCAATGGACGCTTGGTCATCGACTCCAACTGTGCCTCCTACTTCAACATACCGCGCCATAAATTCCTCGTAGTACATATTGGCAATTTCTGCATCGTGGATGATCAACGTATTCTCATCAAAATCATCCTCTGCAGAATTCGACCAGTTGTGAGAGCCCGTGATGACTATCGGATCGCTGCTCGTATTGTTCGCATCTACAATGCCGTATTTATGATGGAAAAAATGAGGCTCCGCAAAGTGAGAATAGACATCTACGCCCGCATTCTGTAGCCCATTATATTCTGATCCAAAATACCAAACATTTTCAATGATCCCTTTGCAATCTATCCCTGCATTTTGCCTATTGATCACTGCATCTCCCAGGTCATTATTCGTATAAGTCAAGGTCGCAAACTGCAGATCCGTATTCGCTGATAACAGCGCCGCTTCAATCTTGGCAGTTGTCCCGTCAGAAGGTGAGAAGTAAAGCTCGACCGGTATTCCACCAATATTAAAACTATGCGGAGTATTGTCTGCTTTGGCATCCCCAAACTTTGCATTGGCAAGGTTGGGCGTTGTTGTGGAGCTGCCCCACATTTCCTCAAATTCTGTTTTATAAGCCAAGGCTAATGTTTGGTCTTCTACAATCACAATATTATTGTAATCCTGATGACAACTATTGTTGGTATGATTAGTAGAACCAGTTACAATCGTTGCCAGTTGGCTATTTGCTACGTCGATGATTAAAAATTTGTTGTGCATCACTTCGCCATCAGAAGGTCGTTGTATCATAGGGACAGCGGCCGCTAGGTTGGCCAACTCACCATTGTTGGTTCCAGTATTGTCTGCCGCGATATATCGGACTACAACTCCTCTTGCTTTTGCAGCATTCACCGCATTGACAATAGGCAAACTCCCAGTGTTGTAGTTGCAAACATCCAACGTCACCTGCGCCCGATCAATATAGGCTACCAATGTATCTTCGAAGGCTGGAATATGGATCGCATCTGCTATTGAAGAGGCATTATTATCCACAGATTGGTTGAAATATACCGTGATGTCGCCTGGAGAGGTCGAGGCGGTGGCAAATAGTTGCACGGATGTTTCTTGATAAGGGAGGACTCCTCTGGTTTTTGCTTTCGCATAATAAAAGGTGGCGTCTTGTAGCTGGTTTATAGTAAGGCCGTTTACGGTGCCCAATTCCAGGGCCGGAGTAAGACCGTATTCTATCGAGACATTTTGTCTTTGGTGGTTTTCAAAAGAAAAATGCAGGCTGTGTTGGGTGATTCTCTCCATAGTCAGGCTGTTTTGACCAAAGCTGATCGTTGAGTATAGAAGGGCTAGGAGGAATAGTGTAATTAACTGTTTCATGCGTTTGGGTTGGGCAATTTTTGTTTAGGTGGAATACTCTTCCACCTTGTTCTACCCTTCGCAAGGTAAGAATTATGGGCCTACTTTTCCTGTCCTACAAATAAAAGATGCTTCCAAACCTAAACGGAAGGGAAGCATCTTTAGCCTTTTTTACTTCGGTATCAAAAATCAATAATTTATTTAACCAGGATCATTTTTTGAATGTTGGAATATTCCCCTGCTTGTATTTTACAGTAATACATTCCTGGAGCCGACCGACTTCCGTCAAAAACAAAGCGGTGTGTGCCGTCGGACAAACTGGAGCCTTCTGTAAGCGTCGCGATTCTTTTACCAGTAATGTCGGTTATAAAAACAGTGACTTCCTTCTCTGCGGCCAACTTAAATTCAATAGTGCTTTGACCGCTAAATGGATTTGGGAATACCCTGATGTCTGACAGTTCTTGTGGGGCCTCCTCTTTGGCAGCTGTGGATTCCTCCTCTTCTGGCTCTACTAAATTGCTTGGAGCGACACATTCTTCAATTTTAGCATGAAACTTACTGCCGGTATATGCTCTGAAACCAGGCAACAATCGGATGGTCTGTCCAGCAGAAAATGTCATATCGCTACCTGCTGGAATGATGGTTTGATTGCCAGTATTTGGAGCATAGATATAGTTGGGAGCAGAAAAATTTCTAACACCAGTATAATAGCCATCGATATAGCCATCTGGATCACTGCATCCTCCTCCATAAGAAAATGTTGCAGAGGCCGAGCAAAAGTTATCATTTTCATCCGATTCAATTACAGAGTGGTTGGAGTCAATGTAAAAACCAAGTCGATAGTTGCCAGGCGGTAAATTCGCCTCTGCCATTTCTGTTAGTAAATCTATCGTTCGGCTGAAGGATTTGGTACTGTTTGCCGTAGGCCCAAGTACATCGTTGTCTGTACTCAGATATATCGGATTGTTTCCAAACTCTTCATAGACATACCAGGATACGGTAAGGTAACCCGCATTCGAATTGCCAGTATTTACAATATGGTAATAGACATCTAGATTATCTCCGACAGATACTGTACTGAGACAACTTGAAGTATGGGTTAAATTGGCTGTGCTATATTCAAAGTAAGTCGTACCTATACAAAAGTTGTCATTTTCATTGCTTTCCTGGACATAATTACCATTGTCAATAATCATCGCCACTCTATATTCACCAGCAGTTTGATTGATGGCATTCATCTCCGTATTCAAAGAGAAAGTTTTGAGAAATGTTTGTGACGTATTGCCTGGTACACCTGGAACCCAAGTGGTCGAAGAGAAGCTAATAGGGGTATTATTTCCTAGCTTATAAAGAAACCAACTAATCGGAAAGCTTCCCGCATTTTGACTTCCAGAATTAGAAATTTCATAAAATACTTGTAGTTGATCACCATTTACAATTGGTGCAGTACATGAAGTTGAAGCAAGGTTGGCTTGAGTCTGGCAAGCGGAGCAGGGACCACCACAATCGACTTCCAATTCTCCTTGGTTTTGAATGCCGTCGAAGCAAGATGCAGTAGGGCCGCCGATTGTTATTTGGTTGGAACTTTGGCATATATTATTCGAGAAATCGTATTCTACAAGTTGAGGGAAATTACTAGTAGCAAAGTCATCACTTTCTACATAGATCTTTACAGCGTAATTGCCGTTTGGGGTACTAGGAATAGTGAAGGCCATGGGAGAGGCTGCAATAGTCGATTCAGCATTAAGTGATGAAATTGTTTGGTGCCCTAATGAAGTCTGGCTATTCCCATTTACTAAAGAAAAATAAATTTTGAAGCCGCCTGAAAGTTCGTCACCAAAGTTGGAAATAAACAAATCACTTACGAATACATAGTTGTTGTCAACGGCAATGGTCATTGAATTACAAATTGGTGCTAGGTCGATATTACTAACAAAAGCAGGTACTGGAGTTTTTGCCAAGGCATTACCTGCGTTTCTGTAGTTTGCAGATTGATGGTTGAACTCCATAAATTTCACATAATCGGTCCCTTTTACACCTGCAGATGAGCGAACTTCAAAATGCAGATGTTCACCATAGAAGGTTTCATTGATAGTCCCACCGTTGGTGCTTACATAAGATCCTCCTTCCGTGCCTATTACAGTAAACTGGTCTACAATCTCATCCATTTGTACATTAAATCCACTTAGGTGTGCGTAAAAAGTAGAATAACCATCTGCATGAAGGATCTCAATACATCTACCATATCCACTTTGTGTGCCTCGAAAGGTAACTTTTCCAAAAGCGGCAGCATATATATCGTTGTGATAGTCTGAATTCTCTACATCAAATGCAATATAAGTGTTCGTGTTAGTTACAGTGCAGGTGCTATTGTTAGATCCACCATATGGATTGGATCCATGTGGGCATTCTGGATGGTTATTGCAATTAGGACTCAGAGGGAGATTATTAGAGCAGGGTGGAGTATTCCCCATTCTGCCAAGGCAAAAATATTGGCCCTCCTCATATGGGAAAAAGTATATTACGTCTGTGTCTATTGCTGGAAGACAGTTGTTGGGTGATCTTAAAGAACCATCCAAGTTCTTTTCCACCAATTTTGTAGAACTATCCAATGTTGTTTCCTGGTTAGACTGAAGATCGTATTTATAGCTTATATCTGCATTTCCGTGCACCAGGTTTCTGCTAGCTGTGGATGCATTGTAATACAAATATTGACGATCCGTATCAATCACCGGAGTCATCATATAATTTTCATCAATAGCCAGTTGGGTAAAAACTTTAGTTGACAGATTATATTCCCAAACTCCCATAGAATAAGCTCCACGGATATAGTCGTTGGCCTCCAGATAAATGATGTCCGGGTTGCTGCCAAAAGCAATTGGTACGAATGACAAATTGTTTTCAGGAGTCTCGTTTATAGCTACTAACTTTGTAATTAGATTTCTGTCATTGTTGTATTTATAAAGTGTAGTAGGCTCAGACAAGGTATTTCTGGAGGCATAAATCCATACATTTTCTTCATGGGGAGATTTTATTCCTGTGATGAAGTCATCTTTATTGTTGTCCGGAAGTCCGATGGTTTCTTCCTTATTGGTGGATTCATCTTTGTAGTAATACAGTGCGTCTGAATCGCCAGAAGACACAACCGGTGTTTCTTCGGGGCTGCTTGTATCGCTCTGGCTAAAGCCTGGAGCAATGCCGAGTAGTAGCCCGAAGGTTATCAAATAGATGTTTTTTATTATTAAGTTCATGTTATTGCATTTTTTTGTAAAAGAATGAGGTTTGTTAGGAACGATTTATTTACGCTCCGCTTTGAGTGCTTTTACCTCTTCATCCAATGCAATAATATGCAACATCAACTGTTCAATTTTTTCTTGTTGTCGTTTGGCGATTTCTCCCAACTTCACTTCACCATTCATAGTTTCTTCTGACTCAAAACCTAGTAGATGCCCGTTTTCAGCGATGTGATCTTTTTCTTCT